>CAJXRS010000053.1 GCA_913060555.1 uncultured Gammaproteobacteria bacterium
ACAGGGCCTCGATGAGTTCCAGCCCCTTGTTCATCATGGTGGCGGAATCGACCGAAATCTTGCGGCCCATGCGCCAAGTGGGATGGGCGCAGGCCTGATCCGGCGTCACCGCCGCGAGCTGGTCCAGGGGCGTAGACCGGAAAGGCCCACCGGACGCCGACAGGATCAGGCGGCGGACGCCAGAACCCGTCTCCGCACCCCTGGGGAGGCACTGGAAAATCGCGTTGTGCTCACTGTCGAGCGGCAACAGGGTGGCGCCACCCCGCGCCACGGCCTCCATGAACAGGCGCCCGGACATCACCAGCGCCTCCTTGTTGGCCAACAACAGGCGCTTGCCGGCGCGGGCCGCGGCCAGCGCCGGCAACAGCCCGGCGGCACCGACGATGGCCGCGATCACGGCATCGACGCGATCGTCCGCGGCGGCTTCCTCGAGCCCCCCGGCGCCGACCAGCACCCGGGTGTGCCGGGGCAGCCCGGCGCGCACCGCGGCGGCCGCGGCCGTGCTCGGCACCACCACCAGCTCGGGGCGAAACCGCCGGCTCTGCTCGACCAGCACCTCGAGCCTGTGCCGGCCGCTCAGTGCCACCACCCGGAAACGGTCTGGGTGGCGGCCGATCACGTCCAACGCGCTGGCGCCGATCGAACCGGTCGAGCCTAGGATGGCAACCCCCTGCATCAGACACCCCTCCGCATCATATCCGTAGCCCGGCAAACCGCTCGGCCAGTACGAGACCGAGGGCGAACACCGGCAGGGCCGCGGAAAGGCTGTCGATGCGATCCAGCACCCCGCCGTGCCCGGGAAGCAGGGAGCCGCTGTCCTTCACCCCATGATGGCGTTTGACCATGCTCTCCCCAAGGTCTCCCAGGACGCCGGCGCACACGGTCAAGGCCACTACCGGCAGCCACAGCGCCCACTGACCGCCCAATGCCAGAGGGCCGGCCAGCAGAACGCCGACGGCCAAGGCCAATGCCATGCCACAACAGACGCCTTCCCAGGTCTTGCCAGGGCTCACCGCGGGCGCCAGACGGTGCCGGCCGAACGCTCGGCCACCGAAGAAGGCGCCAATGTCGGCACTGGCAGTGAGCACTACCACGGCCGCCAGCCAGAGCTCCCCGCGGTCCCGGGCCAACAGCCAATACACTGCCGCCCAGGCCGGAACCAGTACCAGTACGCCCATGGCTGCGGTGGCGGCTGCGGAGCCCCACCAGCGCGCGCTGCGCGGATAGTCGAGCACCCAGCGCAGCACCAGCAGCCACCAACAGCCGGCGGCGAACAGCAGCGTCGGCCCAGCGGTGGGCCAGAACCGGAGACAACTCGCCAACACCGCGGCCAGCAGCAGCACATAGCCGGCCCTCACACCCGCGCCGAGGCCCGCCAGGCCAGACCACTCCCAGGCGCCGAGCAGGACCACTCCTGCGGTGAGGTATACCAGTGCCATGGTCGGTAGCCAGAGCAGAGCGCCGGCGAACGCCGCCGCCAGCAACGTCCCGGTGATCAGGCGCTGTCCGAGCATCGGGACGCCTCCTGCACCACTGCGCCGGCGCGGCCAAAACGCCGCTGGCGACGCTGGTATTCGGCCACCGCGGCATCGAAACAGGCGCCGTCGAAATCGGGCCAGAAGTAGTCGGCGAAATAAAGTTCGCTGTAGGCCAGTTGCCAGAGCAGAAAGTTGCTGAGACGCAACTCTCCAGCGGTGCGTATGCACAGATCCGGCGGCGCCACCTCCGCCAGGCAGAGATGGCGCTCGACCGCCGCTTCGTCGATGTCTTCGGGATCGAGGAGCCCGCCGCCGGCCTGCCTGGCCAACTGGCGGGCCGCCTGGGCGATATCCCAGCGGCCACCATAATCCACTGCCAGATTCAGCCGCAATGCGCCGCCCGCTGTGGCCTCCTCGACCCGGTCGATCAACCGGCACAATCTGGGGCTGAAGCGGCGCCGGTCACCGATCACCCTCAGACTCACCCCGCGCCGCACCAGGTCATTGCGCTCTTTGCGCAGGTAGGATGCGAACAGCGCCATCAGCCCCTGGACTTCATCGGTCGGCCGCTGCCAGTTTTCGCTACTGAAAGCAAACAGGGTCACGATCCGGATGTCGTGTCGATGACAGCTGTCGAGCACGTCGCGGACTCGCTCCACTCCGGCGCGATGGCCGGCGACACCGTTCAGACCCCGCGCCCGCGCCCAACGGCTGTTGCCATCCATGATGATCGCCACGTGCCGCAGCGGATGCTCGAACTGCTCCGGGTGCTTGGCCTCGGACATGACAGCCTCCCCGGTTCAGATTTCCATGAGGTCTTTTTCTTTCTCCGCGAGATTCTGGTCGACCCGGGCGATATGGCTGTCGGTAATGCGCTGCACCTCCTCCTGGGCCCGATGCTCGTCGTCTTCGCTGATTTCCTTGGCCTTGGTCAGCTCGCGAATATCGGCCAGCACGTCCCTGCGTATATTGCGGATCGCAATCTTCGCCTGCTCCGCTTCCTGTCGCGCCTGGCGGCTCAACCCCTTGCGCGACTCTTCGGTGAGTGGCGGCATGGGCAACCGGATGACTTCGCCGGCGGTGACCGGATTCAGTCCCAGGCCCGAATTGATGATGGCCCGCTCGACGTCGCGCACCAGGGCTTTTTCGTAGGGCGTGATGGTCAGCGTACGGGCGTCGGTGGTGACGATGTTGGCCACCTGGCGCAGCGGTGTGTCGCTGCCGTAATAAGCGACGGTAACGCCATCGAGCAGCCCCGGATGGGCGCGCCCAGTGCGCAGCCGCCCGAGGGTCACGGACAACGATTCCAGCGCCTTGTCCATGCGCTCGACCGCATCCTGTTTGAATTCTTCGATCACGGGTTATTCCTCCCCAATCAGCGTGCCTTCGCTGCCCCCCTGGGCGATGCTGAGCAGCGCTCCGGGTTTGGACATGCGAAATACGCGTATCGGCATACCATTGTCGCGGCACAGGCAGATCGCCGTGAGATCCATGACGCCCAACCTGCCTTCGAGCACCTGGTCGTAGCTCAGTCGGGGCAGCAGCTCGGCGTCGGCGTGCAGCGCAGGGTCGGCGGAATAGACCCCGTCGACCTTGGTGGCCTTGATCACCAGTTCGGCGCGAACTTCGATGGCGCGCAGGCAGGCCGCCGAGTCCGTGGTGAAAAAAGGGTTGCCCGTACCACCGGCAAACAATACCACCTCGCCGGCCTCCAGGTGGCGGATCGCCAGGCGCCGGTCATAATGCGCGGCGACACCGGCCACTGCCGTGGCGGACATCAGGTGAACCCGCAGCCCCTGCTGCTCCAGCGCGTCGCGCAATGCCAGGGCGTTCATCACAGTGGCCAGCATGCCCATCTGGTCGCCGGTGACACGCTCCATGCCGGCGGCTTCCAGCGCGGCGCCACGAAACAGATTACCGCCGCCCACGACCACCCCCACCTGCACCTGATGGGCGAGCAGCTGCCCGATTTCTCCGGCGGTACGCCCCAATACTCCGGGATCGATACCAAAGCCGGCATCGCCCTGCAGCTCCTCACCACTCAATTTCAGGAGAATGCGGCGATATTCGCGCCGGCCGGCCGCGTCGCTCAAGGATCCGCTCCTCCGGGCTCAGCCCGAAGACCGTACCTGAGCCGCCACCTCGGCGGCGAAATCGGTAGTCTCCACTTCGATGCCCTCGCCCACTTCGAAACGCACGAAGCCGAGGATATCTGCGCCTGCCTGCTTGAGGAGCCCACCCACCTTGATGTCGGGATCCTTGACGAAGGGTTGCTCCACCAGGCTGCACTCAGCGAGAAACTTGTTCACTCGACCGGAAATCATTTTCTCGATGATCTCCTCGGGCTTGCCGCTTTCGCGGGCCTGGGCCGCATAGATTTCGCGCTCCTTGGCGACCACGTCGTCGGGCATTTGCTCCGGCTTGGCGACCTGGGGATTCACCGCGGCCACATGCATGGCGATGTCACGGGCCAGTTCTGCGGAGCCGCCAGACAAGCCGACCAGGACGCCGATCCGGTTGTTGCTGTGCACGTACTCGCCGATCACCGGAGCTTCCAGGACCCGGGACCGGCGGACACTGATGTTCTCGCCGATCTTTTGTACCAGGGCCTCGCGGGCCGACTCCAGATCACCGGCCATGAGCGCGGCGATATCCTCGCTGCGCTCGGCGAAGGCGCGATCGGCAACCCGGGCGACGAAGGCCAGAAAATTCTCGTCGCGCGCCACGAAGTCGGTTTCCGAGTTGATCTCGACCAGCACCCCGCCGCTGCCGTCCTCGGCCACCCGGGCGGCGACCACACCATCGGCCGCGGTGCGGCCGGCTTTCTTGGCGGCCTTCATGCCGCCGGACTTGCGCAGGTTTTCGATTGCCACGTCGATATCCCCGGCCGCCTCCTGGAGTGCCTTTTTGCATTCCATCATGGGCAGGCTGGTACGTTCACGTAGCTCCTTGACCAGAGCCGCGCTGATTGCCGTCATGATTTGCTCTCCCGCATCCGATCTCGGATGTGACTGTAACTGGACTCGCTGCTTCACCGGAGTGTGCCCGGCAGGGCAGCCTCAGCCTTCCTCGCCTGTCGCCGCCTCGGCCACTTCCACGAACTCGTCGCGAACCGAACCCTGGGCGGTCGCCGCACGCCCGGCGAGCACCGCGTCGGCAGTCGCCTCGGTATAGAGTTTGATGGCCCGGATGGCATCGTCGTTGCCGGGAATCACATGATCGATACCATCCGGATCGCTGTTGGTATCCACCACGCCGATCACCGGAATCCCAAGCTTATTGGCCTCCTGGACGGCGATGCGTTCGTGATCGACGTCGATCACCAGCAGCGCATCGGGCAGCCCACCCATGTCCTTGATGCCACCGATGGAGCGCTCAAGCTTCTCCATCATGCGTGTGCGGGTCAGCGCTTCCTTCTTGGTCAACTTGTCGAAGGTGCCATCCCGGCTCTGCTCCTCCAGCTCGCGATAGCGGCGAATGGAGCTGCGGATCGTCTTGTAGTTGGTCAGCATGCCGCCCAGCCAGCGATGGCTGACATAGGGCATGCCACAGCGTTCCGCCTGTTCTTTGACGAGCTTCTGAGCGGCCCTCTTGGTACCGACGAACAATATCTTGTTGCCCTTGGTAGAAAGCTGGCGGATCATTTCCAGGGCCTGATTGAAGGCCGGCACGGTCTGTTCGAGGTTGATGATGTGGATCTTGTTGCGCGCCCCGAAGATGAAGGGGCGCATCTTGGGATTCCAGAAGCGGGTCTGGTGTCCGAAATGGACACCAGCCTGCAACATGTCCCGCATGCTGACAGCGGCCATATCGAGTTTCCTCTGTTTCGGGTTGAGCCTCCACGCACCCCATTGCCCAACCCCGGAGGGCACCCGGGACAATGTGCCGGTACGTGTGTGGCGTTGATGATGGTTCGCGCCAGCCGAGCCCGCAGACCCAGCCATTGCGCCCGGCTTTATACCACAAAGGACATCGCCGGTGTTAGGCCATCCGCATGGGCGTGTAACATCGGGTACACTGGACCACCCCCTGCAACACCGGATCCATTCAGCCCATGGCAGTCAGCATCAAGTCGCCGCCGGAAATCGAGCGGATGCGGACCGCAGGACGCTTGGCTGCGGAAGTGCTGGAAATGATCACCCCCTATGTGGAACCGGGCGTATCCACGGGCGAACTGGATCGGATCTGCCACGACTACATCGTCAATGTGCAGAACGCCGTTCCCGCTCCCCTGAACTATCGCGGATTCCCCAAATCGATCTGCACCTCCATCAACCAGGTGGTCTGCCACGGTATCCCGTCCGGCGGCCGCACGCTCAAGAACGGGGACATCGTCAATATCGACATTACCGTGATCAAGGACGGCTACCACGGCGACACCAGCATGATGTTCGGTATCGGCAAGGTGCCGGAACACGCCGAGCGCCTGATGCGGGTCAGCCGCGAATGCCTCTACAAGGGCATCGCCCTGGTGCGGCCGGGCTGCCGGCTCGGCGACATCGGCCATGTCATCCAGCAACATGCCGAGAGTAACTATTATTCGGTGGTACGCGAATATTGCGGCCACGGCATCGGTCGCGAATTCCACGAGGATCCCCAGGTGCTGCACTATGGTCGGCCAGACTCAGGCATGGAACTTCGGGAAGGCATGACCTTCACCATAGAACCCATGGTCAACGCAGGGCGCCACCATACCCGCCTCAAGCCGGATGGCTGGACCGTCGAGACCCGGGACGGCCGCCTGTCCGCGCAGTGGGAACACACCCTGGCGGTCACCGCAGAGGGCGTCGAGGTGCTCACGGCACGCGGCGACGAGGCTTTTTGAGGGCCCTGTCCGACCCCATGTCGCTGCGCATCTCTTCCCTGGAACACGCGCCCGCGCTGGCTCACCTGGCGGCCAGCGTCTCGCCCGCGACGCCGCTGGCGGAACTGCGCGGGCTGTTGCGGGAGGCCAGCGAATCCTTCGACCTCCGCTACCATGGCGGCGAGCCGGTGCGGCTTCTGGTAGCCGAACGCGCCGCGTTTACCGACCTGGTGGTGAACGCGGTCTGGGCACGCTTCCCGTGGGACGACCGCATCGCCCTGCTGGCGGTGGGCGGCTACGGGCGCGGCGAGCTCCATCCGCACTCGGACATCGACCTGCTGATCGTCACCAGGCGGCGCCGTCCGGACCGCTACCGGGATCATATCTCCGCGTTCCTCGCCGCGCTCTGGGATCTCCAGCTCCACGTCGGCCACAGCGTCCGGACCCTGGGCGACTGCGCCAGAGCCGCACGCGCCGACATCACGGTTGCCACCAATCTGATGGAAACCCGCGCCATCGCCGGCAACGCGGAGATCGAGAACGATATGCGCGCGCGCACCGGACCCGCCAAGATCTGGCCATCGGCACGGTTTTTTCGTGCCAAGCGCGACGAACAGCGCGAACGCCACGAGCGCCACGGCAACACCGAATACAACCTGGAGCCCAATATCAAGGAAGCCCCGGGTGGACTGCGCGACCTCCAGACCATCCACTGGATCGCGCAACGCCATTTCGGTGTCGATTCCCTGGAGACCCTGGCCAACGGCGATCTGCTCAGCCGCAAGGAATTCGAGCAACTGCGCGACGCCGAGGACTTCCTGTGGCGGGTGCGCTACGGCCTCCACCTGATCGCCGGGCGCGCCGAGGAATGCCTGTATTTCGATCATCAGCGCACCCTCGCACTACAGTTCGGCTACCGCGACACCCCCCAGAGCCTTGCCGTCGAACAGTTCATGCAGCGCTACTACCGCACCGTACTGACGGTTCGGCGCCTCAACGACATGCTGCTGCAATACCTGGACGAGGAGATCCTGCACGACGGGGCCGGCGGTCGCGCGCGGCAGCTCAATGCGCGCTTTCAGGCGCGCAACCACTACCTGGAAACCATCACCCCCGACCTCTTCGAGCACGACCCCTCGGCGCTGCTGGAGGTCTTCGTGCTGCTCGGCGAACATCCGGAGCTGGGCGGTATCCGCTCGACCACGATCCGTCAGATCCTCGCCAACCAGTGGCGGATCGACGCCGGCTTTCGCGACGACCCACGCAACCGGGCACTGTTCGTGCGCCTGTTGGAGTGCAAGGGCAACCTCTCCAACCAGCTGCAGCGCATGTCCAGGTATGGCGTCCTCGGTACCTATCTGCCGGAGTTCGGCCGCATCGTGGGGCAGATGCAGCACGACCTGTTCCATGTCTACCCGGTCGACGCCCACACCATCCAGGTGGTGCGCAACATGCGCCGGCTCGCCAATCAGGCCGATGCCGAGCGCTTTCCCATTGCTGCCTATGTCGCCAAGAACCTGCCCAAGCCCCAACTGCTCTACATTGCCGGCCTCTACCACGACATCGCCAAGGGCCGCGGCGGCGACCATTCCCGGCTCGGCGCGACCGAAGTGGCGCTGTTCGCCCGCCGGCACGGTTTCAGCGAGCAGGAGGTGCGCCTCCTCAGGTGGCAGGTCGAACACCACCTGCTGATGTCGGCCACCTCTCAGCGCGAGGACATCGACGACCCCGACGTCATCCACAGATTCGCCCATCTGGTGGGCGACCAGATCCATCTCGACTATCTGTTCGTGCTCACGGTGGCGGACATGAATGCCACCAATCCGACACTGTGGAACCAATGGAAGGGCGCCCTCATGCGCCAGCTCTATCTGGCCACCCGGGAAGCGCTCGCCCGTGGCCTGGAGAACCCCATCAACCGACGCGAGTGGATCGAGGACACGCGCAACGAGGCGCTGGCACTACTCGCCACCGACAACCTCAGGGAAGTCCAGTGCCTGGAAATCTGGGGCTCGGTAGGCGATGACTTCTTCCTCAAGGAAAAAGCCTCGGTGATCCGCCGCTGCACCCGGCAGGTGTGGCAGCAACAAGGCGACAACCCCATCATCCATATCGAAAACGCAGGCGTCGAGGACGCCACCGCGACCCGAGTATTCGTCTATACCAGCGACATCGGCAACGTATTTCCCAAGATTGCCGGCGCCCTCGACCAGTTGAATCTGAATGTCGTCGACGCCCGCCTCTACGCCCCGGGCCGCGGTCGCACCCTGAATCTGTTCTATGCGCTCGATGACCGGGGGCAGGCATTCGCCGAAAATGCCCAACGGGTACGCCAGGTGACCCGCTTGTTACGCGAGGTGCTCACCGGGTCTCTGGACGCCATGCCCCAGCCCAACCGACGGATATCGCGGCAGCTCAAGCAGCTCACCACAGGCACCGCCGCCTTCAGTAATCCGGAAGATCAGGGATATACCAGAATCACCGTATTGACGCCGGATCGGCCGGGGCTGCTCGCTCATCTGGGCCGCATCTTCATGGCTCAGCAACTGCAGGTGCACAGCGCCAAGATCGCCACCCTGGGAGAACGGGTCGAAGACGTCTTCTTCGTGACCGGCGACGACGGCCAGCCATTGCACGACAGCGAACGCTGCGAGCAGCTGTGCCAGAACATCTGCGCGGAGCTCGACCAGCGCAACCGCGAGGAAAACGCGAACGGCGACGGCAAGCTGCGCGAGATTCCACTGCGCGAAATCACCCTGCGCGACTGACTCCCCGACCCGAGGCACGACCGTGAACCCCCGACTGCGCGAGCTGCAGCCATACCCCTTCGAAAAGCTGCGCGCCCTGCTGGGCCCCGCCCCGCCTCCCGACTCCGGCCCGACGCCCATCGACCTGTCGGTCGGCGAGCCCAAGCACCCGGCGCCCGACTTCGTGTGCGAAACGCTCGCCGACAACCTGGCGCAGCTGTCGACCTACCCCACGACCAAGGGCACACCGGCGTTGCGCACAGCGATCTCCGCCTGGCTACAACGGCGCTTCGGCCTGGACGTCGCACCGGATCCGGAGCGGGAGATCCTGCCCCTCAACGGCACCCGCGAAGGCCTTTTCTCTCTGGCCCAATGCGTCATCGAACCGACTCCCGGCGCCCTGGTGGTGATGCCCAACCCCTGCTACCAGATTTACGAGGGCGCTGCCCTGCTCGCCGGCGCGCAACCCCACTACCTCGCCTGTGACGCTGCCACCGGCTTCGTCCCCGACTACCGATCGGTTGCGGAGACGGTCTGGGACCGCTGCCAGCTGCTGTATCTCTGCTCGCCGGGCAATCCGACCGGCGCGGTCATTCCGCTGGAGACCCTGGAGTACCTCATCGAACTGGCCGACCGGCACGATTTCCTCATCGCCAGCGACGAGTGCTACTCCGAGATCTACCCCGATGAAAGCGCCCCACCGCCCGGGCTTCTGCAGGCCTGTGCCGCGCTGGGACGCCGGGATTTCAGCCGCTGCCTGGCCTTCCACAGCCTTTCCAAACGCTCCAACCTTCCCGGTCTGCGCTCCGGCTTCGTCGCCGGCGATGCCCGAGTGATGCAGGAGTTTCTCCGCTACCGCACCTACCACGGCTGCACCCTGCCGGTGCCTCACCAACTCGCCAGCATCGCGGCCTGGAACGATGAGGCCCATGTCCGGGACAACCGCCGTCAGTACCGGGAAAAATTCGCCGCCGTGCTGGAGGTGCTCGACGGCCACCTGGAAGTGGCCATGCCCGACGCCGGCTTCTATCTGTGGCCGCGCACCCCCATCGACGACGAGACCTTTGCCCGGCGCCTGTACACCGAGCAGGGGGTCACCGTGGTGCCCGGCCGCTACCTGGCCCGCCCCACCGCCGCCGGCAACCCGGGCGAACATCGGGTGCGCATTGCCTTGGTGGCACCCCTGGCGACCTGCCGGGAGGCGGCGCTGCGCGTGCGCCGGCTCCTGGAGCAGTGCTGATGCGCAGGGCGGAGCGCGCGCGCCATATCGCCCAGCGTCTGCAGGAGCTCTACCCGGATCCGCCGATCCCTCTCGCCCATCGGGATGCCTACACCCTGTTGATTGCGGTGCTGCTGTCGGCGCAGTGCACCGACGCCCGGGTCAACCAGGTGACGCCGGCGCTGTTCGCGCGCGCCCCGAATCCGCGGGCGATGGTCGAGCTCGGCGAGGCGGGAGTGCTGGAGCTGATCCACAGCTGCGGCCTCGCGCCCGGCAAGGCCAGGGCCATCGTCGCCTTGTCGCGGATCCTGCTCACCGAGCACGGCGGCCAAGTGCCGGAGAGCTTCGCGGCCCTGGAGCGGCTGCCCGGCGTCGGCCACAAGACCGCCGGCGTGGTGATGTCCCAGGCCTTCGGTCAACCCGCGTTCCCCGTCGACACCCATATCCATCGCTTGGCGCAGCGCTGGGGCCTCAGCGACGGCAGCAGCGTGGCGCGCACCGAACGCGATCTGAAAAAGCTCTTCCCGCAACAATCCTGGCGCGACCTGCATCTGCAAATGATCTACTACGGCCGCGAGCATTGCAGCGCGCGGGGCTGCGACGGCACCCGCTGCGAGATCTGCCGGACCTGTTATCCGCGCCGCAAGACGGCACCCCAGGTACGCAAAGCCTGACCGGAGCCCACGGCTCGCCGCCGTGCCGGCCCCCTGCCAATTTGCTATTCTGGCCGGCGTTTTCCCGCACACAGCATGACCGGCCAGTGACCGATCTCCACGGCATCCCCAACTGCGACACCGTCAGGCGCGCGCGACGCTGGCTCGACGCACGCGACATCGGCTACCGCTTTCACGATGTCCGCGCCGCCGGCCTGGATGCGGACCGCCTGCGCCACTGGCTCGAAACCCTGGGCTGGCAGGCGCTCGTCAACAGGCGCAGCACCAGCTGGCGGCAGCTCGATACCCGGGAGCGGGAAGGCCTCTCGGCGGCAACCGCAGCCCGGTTGCTGCGCGCCCATCCCACCCTGCTGCGCAGGCCGGTACTCGAACATCGGGGGACGATCGAAGTCGGCTTCAGCCCCGAGTCCTATCAGCGAATCTTCGGCAGCGCCTGAAACGGCGCAATACAGGAGCACCACCATGGCGGAACTCTTTGGCCTCGGCCTGGGCGTCGGCACCGGCAACGACGGCGGCGACCTCCTCGAAGTTTTCTATCCGCAGCCCCTGCTGCACCCGCAACCCGCGCTCGCCGAAGCCGTTGCCGGCACCTTCGGCTACCGCGGAGGCAACCGGGAACTACGCCCCGACGGCGCCCAGCTCGGGCGTCTTGCCGACGCCCTGGCGGCGGCCGGCGCAACCGCACTCGCCGACCAGGCATTGGCGCTGCGCGACAGCAGCCGGATCCCGGTGCTGGCGCTGCTCGACAGCGACGCGCCACCGGCGTCGGTCGCCGAGGCCTATCTGAAGCTGCACTGGCTTTCCCATCGGCTGGCACGGCCCCACGCACTCGACCTGACCGGTCTCTTCGGCTGCCTGCCCAATGTCGCCTGGACCAGCGAAGGTGCCGTCGACCTTGCCGAACTGGCGCAGCGCCAGTGGCGCGCGCGCCTGGCAGGCCGGCAGCTCTCGGTGTACAGCATCGACAAGTTCCCGCGGCTCACCGACTATGTCGCGCCGCCCGGGGTGCGCATCGCCGACACCGCGCGCGTGCGCCTCGGCGCCTACCTGGGTGAGGGCACCACGGTGATGCACGAAGGCTTCATCAACTTCAATGCCGGCACCGAAGGACCGAACATGGTGGAGGGGCGCATTTCCGCCGGCGTGTTCGTGGGCGCGGGCTCCGACCTGGGCGGCAGCAGCTCCACCATGGGCACTCTTTCGGGCGGCGGCAACCTGGTCATCTCGGTGGGACGCGAATGCCTGATCGGCGCCAATGCCGGCATCGGCATTCCGCTGGGCGACCGCTGCACCGTGGAGGCCGGGCTCTATGTCACCGCCGGCACCAAGGTCACCCTGCTCGACGACCGCCGGCAACCGGCCGGTACCGCCAAGGCGCGCGAACTCGCCGGGCGTTCCGACCTGCTGTTCCGCCGCAATTCGGAAACGGGCGCAGTAGAGTGCCTGACCAACCGCACCGCCGTCGCGCTGAACGAAGCGCTGCACAGCCACAACTGAGGAGGCAGTATCCCGGCCATGGGCGCAACCTCCCCAACGCTGGCACTGGCCTGCGAGCTGATCCGGCGGCCCTCGGTGACGCCGGCAGACGCCGGCTGCCTGGAGCTGCTGGGCGAGCGCCTGGCGGCGGCCGGCTTCGCGCTGACCCCACTGCCGTTCGGAGCGGTCAGCAACCTCTGGGCACTGCGCGGCGACCGGGGGCCGCTGCTGTGCTTCGCCGGCCACACCGACGTGGTGCCCCCGGGTCCGGAAACCGCCTGGCACAGCCCCCCGTTTGAACCCCGAATCCGGGACGGAGTGCTCTACGGCCGCGGCGCTGCCGACATGAAAGGGGCCCTGGCCGCCATGGTGACGGCGGTGGAAAGATTCGTCACCCGGCATCCCGATGCCCCGGGGCGGATCGCTTTTCTACTGACCAGCGACGAGGAAGGACCGGCGGTCGACGGTACCGCACGCGTGGTGGACTGGCTGCGCACCCGACGGCTCACCCCGGATTGGTGCCTGGTCGGCGAGCCCTCGAGTCACGAGCTGCTGGGCGACACCCTGCGCAACGGGCGCCGCGGCTCCCTGAACGGCGCCCTGCGCATTCAGGGCATTCAGGGGCACGTCGCCTACCCGGAACTGGCCGACAATCCCATCCACCGCGCGGCGCCGGCGCTGGCGGCACTGGTCGCCGAGCAATGGGATCAGGGCACCGATCAGTTCCCACCCACCAGCTTTCAGATCTCCAATATCCGCGCCGGTACCGGGGTCACCAATGTCATTCCGGGCGAGCTGGAGGCACTGTTCAACTTCCGCTTCTCTACCGCGGTCACCGCGGCCGAACTGCAAAAGCGCACCGCAGCCATCCTCGGCGCCCACGGACTGAGCTTCGAGATCGACTGGCAGCTGAGCGGCGAACCCTTCGTCACCGAACCCGGGCCGCTGCTGACCGCAGCGGGCGACGCGGTCGCAGCGGTCACCGGTCGTCGCCCCGCGCTCTCCACCGGCGGAGGCACTTCCGACGGCCGCTTCATCGCCCGCCTGGGCACTCAGGTGGTCGAACTCGGGCCCCTCAACGCCAGCATCCACCGTATCGACGAGCAGGTGGCGGTCGAGGATCTGGAACAGTTATCGCGCATCTACACGGATGTGCTGGAGCGCCTGCTGCTCGGCGAAAGCAGCGCCAGACCAAGTGCAGGCGCCGTTATTTCCTAGTTCCGTCCGCGTCTCCGCGGCCAGCAGTTCAGCAAACCGCCGGGTAGCGCACGCAGCACGGCGAGTGCTTCGGCGCCACGCATGCCGGCGCCGTAGAAACGCTCCACCGGCAGTAGCCGCATCAGGCGATGGTGCAGTTTGCCGCCATCCTTGGCACGCAGATGCGCGAAATGATCACTGGGGCTGTCGCCCTGCACTGCCAGCATCGGGAACACCGCGTAGCAACCGGGCAGCATCGAATAGGCGGAATCGATACCCTTGCCGGCACCCTTGCGCAGCTCCGCCCCTGGCGTCCCGAAGGGCGTGGCATCCAGCCACTGCAACAAGGGTTCGTTGGCGATATAGGCGTGGGCACAGGCGGACTCCACGCGGAGCAGATCGCGGGTCAGGAAACGTGCCCGGAAGGGCCAGTGGCCGAGAAACAGAATCCGCCATCCCGGCGGCAGGCGAACCAGCTGTCGCGCCAGACGGCCGGGATCTGGAGCACGCCGAAAGGAGACATCGTCCTCCAGGATCAACACCCGGCGCAGTCCCCGCCCGAGCGCATGGCGGGCCACTGCCTGGTGACTTTCCCAGATGCCTTGCACGGGACGCCTGGGGTGCCGAAGCGGGCGGTAGAAAGTGGTGATCGGCAGCAAACCGACCCGAGCCAACTCAGCGCGCGCCGCGGCGGCGCGCTCGGGCCGGCTCTGCAGGGAGATACAGTAGACTGCGTCGATTCCGGGCCAGGCACGGGGTGGCCCCGCTGATGCTGGCGGCGGCTCGAAACAGGAGGCGGGCACGGTCATGGGATCATTCAAGCGCGGGGTTCGCCAAGCGAGGATACCGGACGCCATTCTAGTGCTTTTCAAGGGCATATGGCCGTATTCAGACCGGCCAGCGCGCGCCGTTCGGCTCAGGTCCTGCCCGGTAACTTGCGCAGCGCGTAGACGTCGTAGCGCGTCGAGCGCCCGCTGACGGCAAACGACACCGGACGCGGGCCCACAGGGGGGGCGTGGCGTGGCCGCTTGACCACCACCCGATAACGCGCCCTGTCGAGCGCCAGCTCGAACAGAACCCCGCTGTCTTCGTCGCCGCCGACGATTCGCTGCAGCGCCTGCATTTCCTTGCGCACCCGAGCACTCTTGCCGCGCTCGGGAAACATGGGATCCAGATAAATGACATCCGGGCATATCTGCTCGGTCCTGCCCTGGAGCCAGGCGGCAGCGTCGCACAGGATCAGCTCCATGCGCTCGATGGCCGCTGCGGTAGCGGCGTTCTCGGCCAGCTGCCGGGCACGGCGCAGGCCGTCCTCGAGCAGCGCTCCGACCACCGGATGGCGCTCCAGCATCACCACCCGGGCACCCAGCCCGGCGAGCACGAAAGCGTCCTCGCCCAGGCCCGCGGTGAGATCCGCCACCCAGAGGTCGGAATCAGGCTTGAGTCCCACCGCGCGCGCGATGCCCTGACCCAGGCCACCGCCGAACTGGTGGCGATGGCGCAGCCGGCCACCGGCGAAATCGCAACTGATCGGCCCGAAGCAACCTTCCACACTGTGCAGCGCCAGACCATCCGAGCCCAGGCGAAGCACAAAGGGCGCCGGCGGCGGCGCATGCGCATCCGAATCCAGAAAGCTCAGCTTCAGACGCTCGGCGAGTTCGCGACCGGCAGCGCGATTGCGACTGTCGGCGGCGACCACCACCGCGGCCGAATCCCGCGGCGCGTCTTCTCCAGCCACATCGACTGCCATTGGTCACCCGTCAGATTCGTTTTGTCCTTGCCCCAGCGCCCAATCCGTGATGCTGATCGCTTCCTCTCACCCGCCGCGCACCCTGACGGTATCTCGCAGCATGCCCAAGCGGCCAAGACATCCTAGCGCCGGAGGCGATCCGCCGGCTAGAATGTCGGTCACAGATTTGGAGGTGAGGATGACGCAGCGGTTTCTCTTACTCTTTCTGCTGCCGATCCTGCTGGTGGGCTGCAATCGCTATCAGGTCACCTTCAATGAGCAGCCGATTCACACGCCCCCCGAGCTGTTCACGGGTTATCGGATTTCTGACTCCGCGCTGCGCGATTGCGTCGCCCAGACCATCGGTGACCTCCGGGTGACCAAGGCACGGGAGCTCAAGCGGCTGCTCTGCTCCAATGCCGGCATCGCCGCTCTCGACGGACTCGAGGTTTTCGCTGCGCTGGAGACGCTGAACCTGGCCAACAATGCGCTTACCACCGTAGCACCATTGCTGGAAATGCCCTCACTGGTGCAAGTAGACCTGAGTGGAAATTCCGGTCTCGATTGTGGGCCCGCAGCCGCCTTGACAGCCCGCGGCATAGTCACCACCATGCCTTCCCACTGCCAAGGCGAACCCTGAGACAGCACAAAAGACCATTTCAGTTATGCACAATTTCTGTGGATAACTCTGTTAGCAAAGTAAAGAAACCGGGCCCAAAACCTTGCTGCAAGCGGGATTGTCACAGAATGGCTATTTTTTCGCCAAAAATAAAAATCTTTACGAATCAGGCGGTTAGATAAAGAAAAAATAAAAATCAACGAGTTGCGCCATCTTTGTCAAATAACCTTAAGCTCGTGGCGCCAACTGTGGAAAAAGCGAGTCGTCCCCGCAAGCGTGCACCGTTTTCTGGCATGGAAGACGGAAGGAATCCCCCTGTTCCTCCACCAAGGGGTGAAACTGTCCGGCCCAACCCGACAGCAGTTCAATCGAAGTGGATACCGAGTCGATTACCCACCAGTTCGTAGGATTCCACGACCCGGCCCAGGTCTTGGCGGAAGCGATCCTTGTCGAGCTTTTCCCGGGTGCGCCGATCCCATACCCTGCAGCCGTCCGGGGTCACCTCATCCCCGAGCATCAACTCACCCCGAAAGAGGCCGAACTCGAGCTTGTAGTCCACCAATAACAGATCGGCGGCGGCAAAGAGGGGCGGCAGGATCTCGTTGATGCGGAAGGTCAGTTCCTTCATGCGTTCCACCTGCCAGGGCTCCGCCCAGCCCAGACTGCGGATGTGATATTCGTTCACCATGGGATCGCCCAGCGCATCGCTCTTGAGGAAAAACTCGAAGGTCGGCGGCACCAGCTCAAGCCCCTCCTCGACGCCGTAACGCCGGCACAGCGACCCTGCGGCATAGTTGCGCACCACGCACTCGAGCGGCAGCATGTCGAGCCGCTTCACCAGGCTCTCGCGGTCCCCGAGCAAGCGCTCGAAATGGGTGGGCACACCGGCGGCGGCGAGCCTGTCCATGACGAAGGCGTTGAATCTGTTGTTGACCTGCCCCTTGCGGGCGAGCTGCTGCCGCTTCTTGCCATCGAAGGCGGAAGTGTCGTCGCGAAACTCCAGCACCAGCAGATCCGGATCCTCGGTGCCAAACACGGATTTCGCCTTGCCGGCGTACAGCTCTGCTCTTTTTTCCATAGCGGGCACCTGTGCTCTCTGATCAGGACAGTGTCAACCAGCCGAATCCAACATCCTGGTCGGCGTATAGGGTCTGCTCCAGGCCGCCGGTCACCGGGGCCAGGGCCTCGCGAACATGCGCCGGGGTGTTGTTCTGGTGACTCAGGTGTCCCACTGCCAGGGTGCGCAGTGCGCCACCGGCGAGACGCCGCAAGAATTCCGCCGCCTGGCAATTGCTGAGATGCCCCCAGCCCCCGCCCACGCGCCGCTTGAGCCCCGGCGGATAGGGCCAACAGGCCGCGATCGTGATTGGCCTCCAGCAGCAGGCCCTGGCAGCGCCGATAACGATCGATGACATGGGGAGTGATGCTACCCAGGTCAGTCAGCATTCCGAAGCTGACGCCTGCGGTAGCAAAGATATATTGCACCGGCTCCCGCGCATCGTGGGGCACGGCAACGGCCTCCACATCGAGACCGCCGATAACGATGCGCTCACCGCTGCCGATGATATGCAAAGGATCCTGATGCCGCAGCTGCGCGGCCCTGGCGGTACCGGCGGTCATGTAGACCGGTAGCCGGTAACGCCGCGCCAGGGGCAAGACACCGCCCAGGTGATCGCTGTGCTCATGGGTTACCAGGACTGCGGTGAGTGCTCCGGGATCCATGTCCAGCACGGCGAGCCGGCGCTCGGTTTCGCGGATGGAAAAACCGCAATCCACCAGGACACAGGCTTCGCCCCCCTGCACCAGGGTCGCATTGCCACGACTGCCGCTGCCCAGGGATGCGACCCGCACGGCCGTGCTCAAGCCAGGTTGGCGCGAATACGCTGGAGCACCTCCAGTTTGCGGTCGCGCTCGACCTCCGCATTCTCGCTTTCCACGCGTACCAACACGCCCTGCTGGGTCTCCTCCAGTTGCACGCGATAGCGCGCAGTGACCGGCTCGGATGCCGCCTCCGCGTCTCCCGCACCCAGGATGCGAGCGAAAAATCCCGGCCGCTCCTCTGCCAGCTCCTTTTTCAGATTGATGTAAAAGAGCCCGCGGCTGCGATCCTGGTCCACCAGCTGGAAATCCTCCCGGCTCACCGAATAGGCAACCGAGGCCCAGCAACGGTCATAGCCGAGCTTGATGAGCAGGTAGGGAGTCTCCTCCGCAGCAGCCACCATCCTGTCTCTTATACACATCTCCGAGCCCACGAGACTAGGCATGATCTC
>CAJXRS010000054.1 GCA_913060555.1 uncultured Gammaproteobacteria bacterium
CCGCCAGCTGCCCGACCCCTTGCGGGAGGGTTGGCAGGCCGAGCCGGTAGCGAATGACGAAGACGCGGTTTGGGTCACCGCCCGGGGTTGTCAGAACTGGCGCTTGCCCGCCACCCAGGTGCAGGGGGTCAAGGCCGCCGGCCAGCTGCCGCGAGGTTTCGATCCAGGTGCGGGCTACCAATCGCGTTTCCAGCCCCGCGGGCTGCAGATGGCGGTCGCCGGTGCCAGCGACGCGATTCATTCCCTGGGCATTCCCTGGGAGCGGATCTGTGCCGCCGTGCGGCCGGACGAGATCGGCACCTACGCCTCCTGTGCCATGGGCCAGCTCGGCGACGAGGGGCTGGGCGGCATGCTGCGCGCCGCCCTGTTGGGCGGCCGCGCCACGGCCAAACAGTTGCCGCTCGGCCTGAACAGCATGCCGGCCGATTTCGTCAATGCCTATGTGCTGGGCAGCCTGGGGCATACCGAGGCCATCACCGGGGCCTGCGCCAGTTTTCTCTATAACCTGCACGCGGCGGTGCGCGATATTCGCCGCGGCGCCCGCCGGGTGGCGCTGGTCGGTGCCAGCGAGGCGCCGGTCACCCCGGAGATCGTCGAGGGCTTCGCGAACATGAACGCGTTGGCCACCGAGGAGGCCATGACGCGCCTCGGCGATGCCGATCCGCGCCGCTACAGCCGGCCGTTCGGCCACAATGCGGGCTTTGTGATCGGCGAGGCGGCACAGTACGTCTTTCTCATGGATGACGCGCTGGCGGTCGAGCTGGGGTTGGATATCCAGGGCGCGGTCCCGGAAGTCTGCATTGACGCCGACGGTGTCAAGAAGTCTATTTCGGGGCCGGGGCCGGGTAATTATCTGTCGTTCGGCAAGGCAGTGGCCGCCGCCCGGTCAATCCTTGGCGAAAGGGCGCTGCGTCAGCGCAGCGCGATTTTCGCCCATGGTTCCAGCACGCCTCAGAACCGGACCACCGAATCCTTGATCTTCGATCGCATCGCGGACGCCTTCGGTATCCGCGACTGGCCGGTCTGTGCCGTCAAGGCCTATGTCGGCCATTCATTGGCCGCCGCCGCCGGAGACCAGCTGGTCGCGGCGCTCGGTGCGATGCGCCACGGCTGGTTGCCGGGCATCAAGACCATGGCTGAGGTGGCGCCCGACGTGCACGCCGGGCGGCTGCGAATTCCGCTCGCCGATCTGGATCTGCGCGAGCGGGGGCTGGATGCGGCGATCGTCAATGCCAAGGGTTTCGGGGGCAACAATGCCTCCGGCCTGGTGCTGTCGGCCGCGGTTGTCGAAAGCATGCTGGCCCGCCGTTATGGAGCCGGCTGGAGCGACTATCTCGCGCGCCGCGAGGAGACCCGCGCCGCGGCAGCAGCCTATGGAGAGCGCGCCGACCGCGGCCTGTTCGCGCCCATCTATCGTTTCGGAGAAGGCGGTATCTCGGATGTTGAGATACAGATTTCCGCCGACACCATCCGGGTGCCTGGCTTCGGCAAACCGATCGCGCTCACCTCCGAGAACCCTTACGCCGATATGTGTGATGAGGTCTGATGGCTGTTTTCAGTGAACGCCGGCGCTTCATCGCCGGCGCCCGTTGTCCCCACTGCGGCAGGGAAGACCGGGTGGTCGTCTACCATCACCAGGGCCGTGATTATCGCGAGTGTGTGGCTTGCGGATCGCGCGACGTCCTGGGCGACCCTGAGGTTGCGCCGGCCGCAGGAGCAGAACCGCTGCTTTGGAGTGACCGCGCCAGTGATGGCGGAAATCCCGGGTCGAGCTGATCCAGATCAATTTCCACTGACGGACCGCAGCGCGGTGTGGAAAACCCCGGGGATTATTCCTTGCCCTCTGACAGTGAGCCTCTGTTACAATCGCGCGCCGAACTTTTCCCGGTGCCAGCGGTCTCCCGTGGCCGCCCCTTCAGCCCCGGCAGTGGTTCAATCAAAACGGAGAAGATGAGGGCAATGGTTTCGAGAGCTAAGCGATTGGTCCGGGGAGGCATATGCGCGCTCGCGCTGGCGCCGCTCATGCATGCGCTGGCGGCGGCCCCCGCCGCGGAGAACTCCGGGGGGTGGGGCCTGCTGAACATGCCTGAGGGTGTGACCAGCGTCAGCCGCGAGATCCACGACATCCACATGGTTGTTTTCTGGATCTGCGTGTGGATCGGCGTGCTGGTGTTCGGTGTCATGTTCTACAGCATGTTTGCGCATCGCAAGTCACGCGGGCACAAGCCGGCAACTTTTCACGAGAGCACCACGGTCGAGTTGGTGTGGACCATCATCCCGGCGCTGATCCTCATCGTGATGGCGTTTCCGGCCACCCGCACCCTCAAAGAGCTCTACGACACCAGCGAGGCGGACCTCGATATCAAGGTCACCGGCTATCAATGGAAGTGGCGGTACGATTATCTGGGCACGGATGTGGGTTACATGAGTGAACTGGCCACGACCCAGGCCTCGGTGTACGGCCAGGCGCCCAAGACCCAGTTTTACCTCGAAGAGGTTACCGAGCCGGTGGTGATCCCGGTGGGCAAGAAGGTGCGTTTTCTGATCACCGGTGCCGATGTGATTCATTCCTGGTGGGTACCCGAGCTCGGGGTCAAGAGGGACGCCATCCCCGGCTTCGTGAACGAGACCTGGGCGCTGGCAAAGGAGCCGGGTATCTATCGGGGGCGCTGCGCCGAGCTCTGCGGCAAGGACCACGCCTTCATGCCGATCGTGGTCAACGCGGTTCCCGAAGAGGAATTCAATACCTGGCTGGCGGCCAAGCAGGCCGATGCCGCGGCGTTGCGCGAGCTGACCGAGAAGACCTTCACGCTGGAGGAGCTGATGGCCAAGGGTGATGAGGTCTACGGCCGTTCCTGCGCCAGTTGCCATGGGGCGTCCGGCGAAGGCATCCCGGGAGCCTTTCCGGCACTGAAGGGCAGTGCCATCGCCCAGGGGCCGGTCGCCGATCACCTCGATATCGTCGTGAACGGCAAACCCGGCACCGCGATGCAGGCGTTCGGCGCCCAGCTCTCCGAGGTCGATCTGGCGGCGGTCATCACCTATGAGCGCAATGCCTGGGGCAATAAGACCGAAGATAATATCGTCCAGCCTGCGGACGTATTCCAGTTCAAGCAAGAGCGCTGAGGGAGATACTGCTCATGGCACACGGCCCCGCTAAAGGTATCCGCCGCTGGCTGTTCGCGACCAACCACAAAGACATCGGCACCATGTATCTGTGGTTCAGTTTCACGATGTTCCTGCTGGGCGGTTTTTTTGCGATGGTGGTCCGCGCCGAGCTGTTCGAGCCCGGCATGCAGATCGTTCGTCCCGAGTTCTTCAACCAGATGACCACCATGCACGGTTTGATCATGGTGTTCGGTGCCATCATGCCGGTGTTCGTGGGTCTGGCGAACTGGATGATCCCGATGATGATCGGCGCGCCCGACATGGCGCTGCCGCGGATGAACAACCTCAGCTTCTGGATCCTGCCCTTTGGCTTCACGCTGCTGGCCTCGACCCTGTTCATGGAGGGTGGGGCGCCCAATTTCGGCTGGACCTTTTATGCGCCCCTGTCGACCACCTACGCGCCCCCGACGGTCAATTTCTTCATCTTCGGGATCCACATCATCGGTGCGTCTTCGATCATGGGGTCGATCAACATCATTGCCACCATCCTCAATCTGCGCGCGCCCGGCATGACCCTGATGAAGATGCCGTTGTTTGCCTGGACCTGGCTGATCACGGCGTTCCTGCTGATTGCGGTGATGCCAGTGCTGGCCGGTGCCGTCACCATGATGCTGATGGACATCAATTTCGGCACCAGCTTCTTCGACGCCGCCGGCGGCGGTGATCCGGTGCTGTTCCAGCACATCTTCTGGTTCTTCGGTCACCCCGAGGTGTACATCATCATCATTCCGGCATTTGGCGTGATCTCGGCGATCATCCCGACCTTCTCCCGGAAGCCGCTGTTCGGCTATTCCTCCATGGTCTATGCGACCGCGGCCATTGCCTTCCTGTCGTTCATCGTCTGGGCGCACCACATGTTCACCGTGGGCATGCCTATCGCCGGCGAGCTGTACTTCATGTACGCCACCCTGCTGATCGCGGTGCCCACCGGGGTGAAGGTGTTCAACTGGGTGTCGACCATGTTCCGCGGCGCCATCACCTTCGAGACGCCGATGCTGTTCGCCATTGCCTTCGTGGTGCTGTTCACCCTGGGCGGATTCACGGGAGTGATGCTGGCCATTGCCCCGGCGGATATCCAATACCACGATTCCTATTTCGTGGTCGCGCACTTCCATTATGTGATGGTGGCCGGCGCCCTGTTCTCCAGTACCGCCGCGGTGTACTACTGGCTGCCCAAGTGGTGTGGCCGGATGTACAACGAGACCATGGGCAAGGTGCATTTCTGGGTATCCTTCATCGGTTTCAACATCACTTTCTTTCCCCAGCATTTCCTGGGCCTGGCCGGCATGCCGCGCCGCTACGCGGATTATTCGCTGCAGTTCGCCGATTGGAACATGGTGTCGAGCATCGGCGCCTTTATCTACGGGGCTTCACAGCTGCTGTTCCTCTACAATGTGATCGCCACCATCGTGGCGGGCAGGAAGGTGTCCGATCCCAAGATCTGGGAAGGTGCCGAAGGCCTGGAGTGGACCCTGCCTACGCCGGCCCCGTACCACACCTTCTCCACGCCGCCGGCGGTGAAGTAGGGCGGCGCGATGGCGGGCTCTCCGGCCAGAAAGACAGCACTGCGGTTGGCGCTGGCCGTGCCGGTGATGTTCGCCTTCGCGGTGTTCGTGATGCCGCCCCTGTACGATGCCTTCTGTGAGGTTACCGGCCTCGGCGGCAAGACCGCTGGGCGCTATGTGAACGAGGCGCCGGCAGTGGACAGCGAGCGGATGGTGAAGGTCCAGTTCCTGACTACCAACAATGGCACCATGCCTTGGGAGTTCAGGGCGCCGGCGGAAGCGGTTCGCCTGCATCCCGGGGAGTCGACGCGAGTGACCTTCTATGCGCGGAACGTTACCCAGCACGACATGGTGGCTCAGGCCATTCCCAGCGTCGCGCCGGCCAATGCCGCCAGGTATCTGCACAAGACTCAGTGCTTCTGCTTCAACCGCCAGCCCCTGCAGGCCGGCGAGGCGGCGGAAATGCCGGTGGTGTTCTTCGTCGATCCGGAGCTGCCCGCGGCGGTGACCACCATCACCTTGTCCTACACCCTATTCGATGTCACCGACCGGCAGGGTGCCGGGGTGGCGGCGGTCAATTGATAGCCGACAGCGGCACGGTCTTGCGAGGAGAGAGCATCCATGGCGTCCGAGAGTAATTATTACGTTCCCGAAAGCAGCTGGTTTCCGGTGGTCACCGCGACAGCCATGGGGCTGCTGGCGGTAGGCGGGGGCCTCGCAGTACAGGGCAGGACGGGATTGCCGCTGCTGGTCGGACTGGCGCTGCTGGCCGTGGTGCTGTTCTGCTGGTTCAGCACCGTGATCGACGAAAACATGAAGGGGCTGCCGGGTGCTCAGCTCAAGAGATCCTATGTGATCGGCATGGGTTGGTTCATCTTTTCCGAGGTGATGTTCTTTGCCGCCTTCTTCGGCGCCTTGTTCTATGTGCGCGTACTTGCGGTGCCCTGGCTGGGAGGCGAGGGCGACAAGGCGATGACCAACGAATTGTTGTGGCAGGGGTTCGAGGCACAGTGGCCGGTGATGCAGACCCCGGATCAGGTTGTCGGCGGCAGCAAATTCGTGGCGCCCCACGAGAACATGGGTTTCCCGGGCTGGGACAGGTTCCTGGGCTGGCTGCCGCTGTGGAATACCGTGATCCTGCTGACGTCCAGTTGGACGGTACATATCGCCCATCATGCGCTGAAGCACGCCAATCGCGCCCGCTTCAATCTGTTTCTGGGTATTACCGTCGCCCTCGGCTTGACCTTTATCGGTGTGCAGTACGTCGAGTACCACGAGGCCTATGTCGAAATGGGCCTCACCCTGCAATCGGGGATCTATGGCACTACCTTCTTCATGCTCACCGGCTTCCACGGCTTCCACGTCTGCATGGGCACCTTCATGCTGGCGATCCAGCTGATCCGCGGGCTCAAGGGGCACTTCAAGCCGGATGACCAGTTTGGCTTCGAGGCCTCCTCCTGGTACTGGCACTTCGTGGATGTGGTCTGGGTGGGGCTGTTTATCTTCGTCTACGTGCTCGGCTGACCGGAAATACGGCGCCCGCAAACGACCAGCGATCACCTGGCCGTTTGCCTGTTGGGCTTGCCTTCTCAGCGGCCGGGTGCGGCTCTCGACTGTTCAGGGTGCAGCTCGCGATCCCAGGGCGCGGTACTGTTCAGGCGGCCAGACCAGAAACCCCAGGCGATGCTGAGGATCAGAACGGTGGCCAGGGTGACCCGCACTCCCAATGCATACAGGGTCCGGCGGCGGGCATTGCCGACATCCTTGAGCAGGAATACCAGACCGGCGGAGAGGCTGACCAACAGCCCGATGAACAGGGTTACGATGAGTACCTTGAGCCACACGGCAACGACCTCGCGGAAATACAGGCGAAATTTAACCACAGATGTCTCCGAGTCCCCATCGCGAACAGGAGCGACCGCGGTTTCAATGGCAATGGAATGGCCGATTGTTGGTCTTCTGCCTGATTGCGCTGCTGCTGACCGTGACCGCCGGATTCTGGCAGTTGCGCCGGGCCGAGGAAAAGCGCGAGTTGCTGGCTGTCTTCGCCGCCCGGGCACAGCAGAAGCCCGTGATGCTGGCCGAAGTCGACCCCGATGCCGACAATCGTTATTTGCGGGTATCGGTATCGGGCAGGCCCGACCGCCAGCACCAGTTCCTGCTCGACAATCGGATGCGAGACGGGCGCGCCGGCTATGAGGTGCTCACGCCCGTGCAGTTCAGCGACGGCGTTTGGGTGCTGGTGAACCGGGGGTGGTTGCCCAGGGGCCCGAGCCGCACTTCGTTGCCCGAGCTCCCGCTCCTGCCCGAGCAGGTGCATTGGGTCGGTTTCCTGCATTCCTCTGCTTCCCAGGCGCTGGTACTGGGACCCGAAGAGCCCATTGCCGGGTGGCCGCAGATCGTTCAGCAGCCGGACCTCGAGCTGCTGGAGCGGCGCCTGGACCGCGAATTCTTCCCTTATCGAGTGCGCCTCGAGAACAGCCCGGGGTTCGATACCGGTTGGATCACCGTGAATCTGTCGCCGGCCCAGCACCAGGGCTACGCGGTACAGTGGTTCGGTCTTTCGCTCACCCTGATGGTGCTGGGCCTGTTCAGCAACAGCAATCTGATCGAGCTGTGGCGCGCGCGCCGGAGGCGGCACGGTGAGTGATTCGCCGAGGTGGCGGCGACAATTGCAGCTCTGGCTGATTCTGGGCATTCCCGCGGCGGTGTTGGCCGGCGGTTTTCTGCTGATGCCCAGAGGTCCGGTCGGCAAGGCCGGCTTGCTGGATCTACTCGGCACCAGCAATCACGGGCAATTGTTGTCGCCGGTGGCGCCAATGACGGACCTCGGCACGGTTTCGACGTCCGGCGCCGAGGTGGATTGGCGCTCCCTGGCGGGGCGCTGGCGAGTGGTGATTGCGGCGCCCATGCCCTGTGATGAAGATTGCCGCGAGACCCTCTATTTCACTCGCCAGGTGCATGTAAGATTGGCGCGCAATGCCGACCGCGTCGAGCGGGTGTTGCTGGCCGTCGGCGGCGAGCTGGATGCACGCACCGCGGCCCTGATCGAGCGCGAACATCCCCGGCTCCGCGTCCTGCTGGTGGCACCGGAGCGATTCGCGGCCTGGCCTGGGGCGCTGCAGGCCGGTTGGACGGGGGGTCAGCCACGGGTGTTTGTGGTGGATGCGCGGGGTGCGGCAATGCTTTTCTTCACCCCGGCACACAGTGGCGCCGAGCTGCTCGAAGATCTCAACCATTTGCTCAAATATTCGCCGGACTCGTGACCATGGTCGACCCTGCCG
Organism: uncultured Gammaproteobacteria bacterium; assembly: GCA_913060555.1. Taxonomy (GTDB): domain Bacteria; phylum Pseudomonadota; class Gammaproteobacteria; order Pseudomonadales; family Porticoccaceae; genus JAGPUQ01. The sequence continues at coordinate 7,958 of CAJXRS010000054.1, forward strand.
GTTCCGCCAAGCCAGGATACCGATTGGCGTTGATGGCCACCCTCCTGGCCTTGATGGTGGTGGGCCTGGGCGCTTTTACCCGGCTGGTAGATGCGGGCCTGGGTTGTCCCGACTGGCCCGGCTGCTATGGCCATTTATTATGGCCCTCGGCGGACCATGAAATCGTCGCGGCCGAGGCGCGCTTCCCCGACGCCCCGGTGGCCACCGACAAGACCTGGCCGGAGATGGTCCACCGCTATTTCGCCGGCGCCCTGGGGCTGACCATCGCTGCGCTGGCGGTGATCAGCTGGCGGCGCCGGGAGGATCGCGATTTCCCGTTCCGGCTGCCCATGCTGCTGTTATTCCTGGTCGTCTGGCAGGCGCTGTTCGGCATGTGGACTGTGACGCTCAAACTCTGGCCTCAGATAGTGACCCTGCATCTGTTGGGCGGTATCAGCATCCTGTCTCTGATGTGGCTGCTGGCCCTGAGGTTGCGCAATGTGCGCTGGTTGCCGCCGGCGCCGGTCGCCCGCAGGCTCGGACGATTGAAGCCTTGGCTGGTGGCGGCGGTTGTGCTGGTGTTCTGCCAGATCGCCCTGGGGGGTTGGATCAGCGCCAATTACGCGGCCCTGGCCTGCGCTGATTTCCCCACCTGCCATGGTCAGTGGTGGCCGCCGATGGATTTCCGGCGCGGATTCGATGTGTTGCAGGAGGTCGGCCCCAATTACCTGGGCGGCCTGCTGGAGAGCGAGGCACGGACCGCAATCCACGTCGCGCACCGGTTGGGCGCCCTGGCGGTTGCCGTGCTGCTGCTGGGGCTGGGCGCCACCTTGCTGACCATCCCCTGGCCCGGCGCGCGGCGCCTGGCCCTGGCGTTGGCCGGCGCCCTGGCTCTGCAGATCGGACTCGGTATCGCCAACGTCCTGCTTGGACTTCCCCTGGCCATCGCCCTGGCGCACAACCTCGGAGCCGCACTGGTGATGCTGGTACTGGTAACCTTGGGGGCACGAATCTGGACACTGAGAGACATCGATGACGACCCGGGCTGAGTCCACTCCCCAGGCGCCGGGCTGGCGCGATTACCTGGAGCTCTGCAAGCCCAACGTGGTGCTGGTCATGATCGTTACCGCGGTCATCGGGATGTTCATGGCGGTGCCCGGGATGGTGCCGCTCGACGTCCTGGTGCTCGGCAATCTGGGCATCGCACTGTGCGCAGCCGCTGCTGCCGCCATCAACCATCTGGTCGATCGACATATCGACCGGAAGATGGCGCGAACCCTGAATCGGCCGGTCGCCCAGGGCCGGCTCGCGCCAGGGCAGGTGATGGGTTTCGCGGTCCTCCTGGGCAGCCTGGGCATGGCCATCCTGCTGTTGTGGATCAATGCCCTGACCGCCTGGCTGACCCTGGCCTCGCTGCTCGGTTATGCCGTGGTCTACACGTTGTTTCTCAAGCGGGCGACCCCGCAGAACATCGTGATCGGGGGATTGGCCGGGGCTGCGCCCCCGCTGCTGGGCTGGACCGCGGTCACCGGCGCCGTGCATAGCCACGCGCTGTTGCTGGTCCTGATCATCTTCGCCTGGACGCCGCCTCATTTCTGGGCGCTGGCCCTGCACCGCAAGGACGACTACGCCAAGGCGGACGTGCCCATGCTGCCGGTCACCCACGGCGAGCGCTACACCAAGCTGCACATCCTGCTCTATACCATCCTCATGGTGCTGGTGACGCTGTTGCCTTATCTGACCGGCATGAGCGGCTGGCTCTACCTGCTCGGCGCCCTGGTGCTGGGCACGGGTTTTTTGTACTGGGCGATACGCCTGTTTTTGGATGCCGATGCCGCGCTGGGTATGACCACCTTCAAGTATTCGATCATCTATCTGCTCGCGCTGTTTGCCATCATGCTGGGCGACCATCAATTGGTCGAGCCGGCGGTCGGGGGTTGAGGCGATGAACGACTACCGCGATCCGGTTACCCGCCGCAATATCCGCATCACGGTGGCTGCGGCGCTGATTTTCGCGCTCGGGGCGATGGCCTTGCTGATGTACAAAATGTCGCAGCCACGGATGCTGAACGCCCACGAGCTGCGTGAACAGCGCGTCTATGTCCTGGACCCGCCGCGCGCCGTGGGGCCCATGACGCTGATCGACCACCACGGCCTGCCTTTCACCGCCGAGCGCTTGCCGGGCCATTGGACGCTGGCGTTTTTCGGCTTCACCTCCTGCGCCGACATCTGCCCGACGACCCTGGCCACGCTCGCCAGGATGTACCGCGAACTGAAGCCTGGCGAACAGGGCGATCTGGAGGTGCTGCTGATCACCGTGGATCCGGCCCGTGATACGCCTGAGGTGCTGGGGGCCTATGCCGCTGGATTTCATCCAGACTTTCTCGGTATCACCGGCGAACTGCCGCAGCTGCGCAAACTGGCCCTGGAGTGGCAGTCGGGCTTCGAACCCGCCGCAGGCGGGGCGGATTACCAGGTGGAGCACAGCGGCAATCTGGTGCTGATCAACCCGGCCGGCGAGCTGCACGCATTTCTGCGCCCGCCCTTCGAGCACGGTGCACTGCGGGTGATCTGGCGCTCGCTGCGCGCCACCTACTGAGGCGAATCCGCCACTCCGGCCACGGCCAGCATCCGCGAGCGCGCCGCCCGCTGGCGCAGCGAGCGGGCCTCGCGGTACTCCGGCGATTCGTGCCACTGCCGGGCCCGCTCCAGGGAGTCGAACTCCAGCAATACCAGGCGCTGTGGTGGTCCGTCGCCCTCGAGGCAGACTTGCTCGCCGCCCCGGGCCAGGTAGCGGCCACCGTAGGCGCGCACGGTCGGGGGAGCCAGCTCCTTGTAGCGCGCATAGGTCTCTGGGTCGGTGATGTCGATTTCGACGATTACATAGGCCGGCATGATGGATCTCCAGGAAGTGGCCGCTATCCTTGCCCAGTGGAGGACCTGCGCGCAAGGTGTCCGCGCTTGTTGCGGTGCAGGCCCTTGGCTACCATGAGCGCCCGCTGCCGCCGCCCGTCGCCCATGTCCGTATTCGATTTCCCCCCCGGTCGCGAAGGCTACTATGGCGCCTACGGGGGGTGCTTCCTGCCGGAAATCCTCACCTCGACCATCGAGGAGCTGCGCGAGTGCTTTCGCGCCTGCAAGGCCGATCCGGCATTCTGGCGCGAGTATGTCGAGGTGATGCAATCCTATTCGGGGCGGCCGACACCGGTGACCTATCTCGACAATCTCTCGCGCCATCTGGGCGGCGCGCGGATCTATGTGAAGCGCGAGGATCTCAACCATACCGGCTCCCACAAGATCAACAATGTCATGGGCCAGGGTTTGCTGTGCAAGCGTCTGGGAAAAACCCGGGTGATCGCCGAGACCGGCGCCGGCCAGCATGGCTTTGCCACGGCGACCATGGCCGCCCGCTTTGGCCTCGAGTGCAAAATCTACATGGGTGCCGTCGACGTCGCCCGCCAGCGGCCCAATGTGTTCTGGATGGAGAACCTGGGTGCGGAAGTGGTGGCGGTCGAAGATGGCCAGCGCACGCTCAAGGACGCCATCAACGAGTGCCTGCGGGACTGGGTCACCAATATGGCCGACACCCACTATGTGCTGGGTACGGCCTGCGGCCCACACCCTTTTCCCGAGATGGTGAGCTACTTTCAGTCGCTCATCGGCAGTGAGTCCCGGGAACAGATCCAGCGGCTGTGCGGTCGTTTGCCCGACCGCGTCTACGCCTGTGTGGGCGGCGGCTCCAATGCCATCGGCATCTTCCAGGGCTTTCTCGACGACGAGGGCGTCGAACTGGTGGGCTGCGAGGCCGGCGGCCTGGGTCCCGGGCCGGGCGGCCATGCGTCGCGGCTCGCCTACCGCGACGCCAGCCTCGGCGTGGCCCAGGGCTACAAGACATATTTCCTGCAGAACGAGGACGGCAATATGCTGGAGACCCACTCCATCGCTGCCGGACTCGACTATATCGGTATCAATCCGATTCTCGCCCATCTCTGGGAGCAGGGCCGGGTCCGCTTCGAGGCGGCCACCGACGACGAAGTTCGCGAGGCGTTGCGGCTGGTGATGCGCAGCGAAGGGTTGATCCCCGCGCTGGAGAGCACCCACGCGTTCGCCCGTGCCATCGCCGAGGCGCCGACCATGGCGCGGGACGACATCATCCTCATCAACCAATCCGGCCGCGGCGACAAGGATATCTTCACCGTCGCCGATGCCATCGAGGATCGCGCCTGGAAAGCCTTCATCCGTACCAAGGCGGAACAATATGGCGCTTGAACCCTTTCTGCGGGAGCGCCTGGCGCGCAAACCGCTGCTGGTCATGACCCATGTGGTGTGCGGCCATCCCTCGTTCGAGGACAATCTGCGCGCACTGGAGGTGATGGCCGAGTTCGACGTCGATATGGTCGAGCTGCAGTTTCCGTTTTCCGAGCCCTCCGCCGATGGCCCCAGGTTCGTGCGGGCCAACCAGCTGGCGATCGAACAGGGCGTGCACACCAGGGACTGCCTCGCCTTCCTGGCGCGGGCCGCGCAGCGATTCCCCTTCAAGCTGCTGATGATGGGTTACTACAACACCGTATTCAAAATGGGTGAGGCGCGCTTCGTCGAGCAGCTCGCCGCCGCCGGGGGCAGCGGGATGATCATCCCCGATCTGCCCCTGGATGAGGCCGGCGAACTGCGCCGCCTGGCGGCGGAGCGGGACATCGACCCCATCCTGTTGATGGCACCCACCAATACCGACGCGCGTCTCGCCAGGCTGGGGGAAGCCGCTCGGGGCTTCGTCTACGCGGTGGCCCGCAAGGGCGTCACCGGCGGCAAGACCGCGATGGACGAGGCGCTCGATGTCTTCATCGCCCGCTGCCGCCGCGCCACCCGGGTGCCGATCGGGGTCGGCTTCGGGGTCAGCAGCCGCGCCGATATGGAGTTCCTGCGCGGGCGCGCCGATATCGCCATCATCGGCACCGCGGCGCTCGCCGCCTGGGAGGCAGCGGGTGAGGCTGGCTTGCGGGATTTTCTCGCCGAGCTGCTCGGTGCGCCTCAGGGCCAGGGCGCGTAGTCATCGGCGAAGCCCAGGGCCTCGGCCACCGGCCGGCAGGCGATCTTGCCGTCGATCACATTGACGCCCTTGGCGAAGCCCGCATCGGTGCGCAGGGCGTCGAGCCCCTGTCCGGCGAGGCGCTGCACATAGGGCAGGGTGGCTTCGGTCAGCGCCAGGGTAGAGAGGCGCGGATAGGCGCCCGGCATGTTCGCCACGCAGTAGTGGATGACGCCGTGGTGGGCGAACACAGGGTCGTGGTGGGTGGTGGGGCGGGACGTTTCCACGCAGCCGCCCTGGTCGATGCTGACGTCGACGATCACCGCACCCGGCGGCATGGCCTGGATCATGGCCGCGGAGACCACCCAGGGCGCGCGGGCGCCCCGCACCAGCGCCGCGCCCACCACCAGGTCGGCATCGGCGATCTCCCGGGCAACACTTTCCGGGGTAGATAATTGCAACTGAAATTTTGCCTGAATGAAGTCAGCCAGCTCCGCTTGGGAGACGCGGCCGCGGCCCAGCACCAGGGTATCGGCGCCGAGTCGGGCGGCGGCCCGGGCACTATGCCTGCCGACCACGCCGTCGCCGATCACCACGACCTTGCCGAAACTCCGGTCGAACAGGCTTCCCGGCAGCAGACCGCGGCCGCCGGCCGGGCGCGCCAAGTGGTAGGCGCCCATGATGATTGCCATGTTGCCGGCCACAGCGCTCATGGGCGCGAGCAGTGGCAGCTTACCCAGCGTATCCTCGACCGTCTCATAGGCGATGGCCGCAGTGCCGCTGTCCATCAGGGCGCGGGTGAGGGTGGGAGCCGCGCCGGCCAGGTGCAGATAGGTGAACAACAGTTGTCCGTCCAGCAAAGGGAGTTCTTCGGCGACGGGCTCCTTCACCTTGACCACCAGATCAGTGCGCCAGACGCGATCCCGGTCGACCAATTGCGCGCCCGCCGTCCGGTAGTCGGCATCGTCGAAGCCTGCGCCCTCGCCGGCGCCGGACTCGACCAGAACCCGGTGTCCGCCGGCCGCCAGGACCGCGACCCCCTCGGGGGTGAGCGACACCCGGTACTCATCCGCTTTGCGCTCTTTGGGCACGCCGATTCGCATGGCCTGAACTCTCTCGATCCGCAGAGTATGGTGACCAGAGCTTAGCGGCCGCCGGCACTGCGTCAACCTGGAGGCGATCGCAGCGTTGTTGGCACGATGAAGATGTGGAGCGGCGGCATCATGGGTTTTCAGGGCAAGACCGCTGGAGTGCGGATGGCGACAGTGGCGGCGCTGGCTGCCCTGGTGATGGCCTGTGCCGGGCAGCGCCATGACTCGGGCGACGTCATCGTCGACACCCGGGGTGTGGACATGCACGCCTATCATCACGATCTGGCGGAGTGTCGGGCCTATGCCGACCAGGTCGGTGTGGGTCGCCGCACCGCCGGTGGCGCGCTGGCCGGCGCGGTCGTGGGTGGCGCCGTGGGTGCCATCGCCGGCAACAGTGACACCGCAGGGCGGGCCGCCGGGGTCGGCGGCGTGATCGGCGGCGCCAAGGGCGCCGGCTCCGGCTTTCGGGAGCGGGATCGGGTGGTGAAGAACTGTCTGCGAGGCCGCGGCTATCGCGTGCTCAATTGAACGTCAGCGGCCCGGTGGAGCATCGTGCCGGATCTCCGGTTGAGTGGATGCGGGCGCCGGGGTAGAGTCGGACAATCACTTTACCCATTCCCCTCAACCAAGGAGCATTGCGATGGACGTCGGTATGCTGAGCGTCTTTCAGGCCGGCCTCGGCCAGGACCTGACCGATCTGGAAATCTACAAGCGTAATCTGCGCATCTGTGATCTGGTGGAACCCCTGGGGTTCGATTCCCTCTGGGCCGCCGAGCACCACTTTACCGATTACACCATGTGCCCGAGTGTGCCCGAGTTTCTGGCCTACATGGCGGGGCGCACCCAGCGCATCAAGCTGGGCACGGCGGTGCTGATCCTGCCCTGGCACAAGGATCCCGGGCGCACCGCGGCGGAGATGGCCATGCTCGACAATCTTTCCGATGGCCGGGCGCTGATGGGCTTCGGGCGCGGCATCGGCCGGGTCGAATACGACGGTTTCGGCATCTCCATGGAAGAATCCCGGGCGCGTTTCGACGAAGCTGCGCAGATCATCATCCAGGGTCTGGAAACCGGTGTCATCGAGTTCGATGGGCAATATTTCAAGCAGGAGCGTCGCGAGTTGCGACCGCGACCTTTCAAGTCGTTCCGGGACCGCCTGTACATGGCCTGCCAGTCGCCGGATTCGGCGGACGTGGTCGCCGACCTGGGCGCCACCATGATGATTTTCGCCATCTCGCCCTGGGAGGCGCGGGCCAAGGACGTCGAGCGCTACCGGGCTGGCTACCGCAAGGCACAGGGCAAGGAACCACCGCCCATCATCGCCAATATCTTCTGCGTGTGCGACGACGATGCCGAGCGCGCCGGGGAGATGGCGCATCGCTACATGCACGATTACTGGATCTCGGCACTGGACCACTACGAGATGGACGGCACCCATTTCGGTGGCAAGAAGGTCTACGACTATTACGCCCGCAGCGCCGAGATCATGCGTGACCGCGGCCGTGAATCCGTGACCAGACTGTTCACCGACAACCAGGTGCACGGTACCCCGGAGCAGATCCTGCGCCGCCTCGAAAAGATCCGCGAGCTGGCCGGGCCGATGCATCTGAATGTCTCGTTCAGCTACGGCGGCATGCCTTTCGATTATGCCGAGCGGAGCATGCGCCTGTTCGGCCGCGAAGTGCTCCCGGAGCTGCACCAATGGTCCTGCGAGCCGTCGCAGGCCCAGGCCAGCGCCTGACTCCCGGTCCCCAGCGGGTCCACGGGCCCGCCGGGGTTCGGTCGACCGCCGGGCTCCGGTCCCGGTGAGGTTTTGCTGAAACCCGCCCCGCCTCTTTGGTTCTCGTTTACCCGCGGCCCGGTCTGGATTTTTGTCAGAGGAAGGGATTTAATTGGGGTAACATAATTTCCAGTAATGATCTATCTGCAATATTCATAACCATGGGGGATATCATGGCAGATTTCGATACCATTGTCCGGGGCGGCACCATCGTTGATGGCACCCGCCACCGGGAGCGCTTTACCGGTGATCTGGGGATCAAGGATGGCTTGATCGCGGCGGTCACGCCCGCCGGCGGGCTGGCAGATCGCAGCGCTGATCGGGTGGTCGATGCGGCGGGGCTGGTAGTGGCGCCGGGTTTTGTCGACCTGCACACTCATTATGACGGCCAGTTGCTCTGGGATCCCTATCTGAGCTGTTCCAGCTGGCACGGGGTCACCTCGGTGGCCATCGGCAATTGCGGGTTCGGATTTGCACCCACCCACCCCGAGCAGCGGGAGCGGGCCATGCTGTCCATGGAGCGGGTCGAGGCGATTCCGCTGGCGACCATGAAGGCGGGCATGGACTGGGATTGGGAGACCTTTCCACAGTGGCTCGATTCGATCCAGCGGCGCCCCAAGGGCATCAATGTCATGAGCTTCGTGCCGCTCAACCCGCTGATGATCTACGTGATGGGCGTGGATGCGGCCAAGAGTCGTGACCCCAATGAGCACGAGCTGAAAGAGATGCTGCGGCTCATGGAGGCCTCTCTGGAGGCCGGCGGGGTCGGTTTCTCCATGCAGCGCCTGGGGGATGGTTTCACCTCGGTGCAGCGCGACTACGATGGCACCCCAATGCCCACCGATACCATGTCGGACGAACTGGCGCTCGCCTTCGCGCGCCTGCTCAAGCAGCGCGGCAAGGGGTTCGTGCAGCTGACTCAGGCCAAGAACGAATTCACTGCCGACCTGGATTTCGGTATCAAGCTGGCCGAGGCTTCCGGTGCGCCCATCCTGTGGAATGCCGTACAGGTCAACGAGCGCCATCCGCACCAGCACCGCCGCATGTTGAAGTGGGTCGATGAGGCGCGGCAGCGGGGGCTGAAGATCTGGATGCAGGCGATCACCACGCCCAATGACATGCGTTTCAAGCTCGACAGTTTCAACCTGTTTGACGGCAACGGTGCCTGGCGTGATGTCACCATCGGCGATGTCGAGACGCGGATGCACAAGATGCAGAATCCTGAACTGCGCCAGGCGGTCAGAGAAGACTACGACCACGGCAGCGCGCCCTTCGTATCGGGGCCCATCGCCGAGATCGTGGTCGACTCGGTAAGCAATCCCGAGAACCAGCGTTATGCGGGCCTTACCATCGCCGAGCTGGGTGTGGCCATGGACCGCCACCCCGCCGACGCCATGCTCGATCTGGCGATCAGCGAGCGCCTGCAGACGGTGTTCTATGTGACCCCCTTCAATTATCGGCAGGACCTGCTCGACGAGATTCTCCATAACGAGTGGACAATGCCCGGGGTGTCTGATGGTGGCGCCCACACCAAATTTCTCAACTACGGGCGTTATCCCACCAATATGCTCCAGGATCTCGTTCGCGAGCGCGGCTCCTACACCCTGGAAGAGGCGCACTACCGGCTCTCCGCGCTGCCGGCGATGGCGGCCGGTTTCGGCGATCGGGGCACCCTGGAAGTCGGCCGCGCCGCAGATATCGTCATCTATGATTACGAGAACCTGCGTATGTTGCCCGCCGAGATCGTGCATGATCTCCCCGGCGACGAGTGGCGGTACGTAGAGCGCGCCGAAGGCTACCGGCATATCCTGGTCAACGGTGAGAGTGTTTTCGTTGACGGTGAATGCACCGGGAAGACGCCCGGGATGCTCTTGCGACACGGTAGGGCAGCCGGCATATCCAGCGCCGCCTGAAGCTGGGGCGAGTCGAAGCACCAAAAGAAAACCGGGGCTATGCCCCGGTTTTCTTTTGGTGTGGTGCGGTTGCTTAGCCGGCACGCATCCCATAGAATCTGCCGTCCGTTTTCGCCTGTATAGTGCTGGCGTAGCTCAGTTGGTAGAGCAGCTGACTTGTAATCAGCAGGTCGGGGGTT
>CAJXRS010000055.1 GCA_913060555.1 uncultured Gammaproteobacteria bacterium
TGTTTGTTGGCACTTTCATTGTAGCAACTCGTTGAGATTCAGGCCTTTTTTATTGCCGATTTATGGGACAGCAGTGATGTTAGCTATTAAACGAAGGAGCCTAGATCGTGGCAATTCCAAAGTTTCAAGAGATCACGCTTCCCATGTTGAAGTTGTCGTCGGATGGGAACGTCTGGTCTCTTGCGGATGCTCGGGAAGAGCTTGCGGAACATTTCCAGCTCACGGAGGAAGAGTTGGAGGAATTGCTTCCCAGCGGGCGCCAGGCCCGCTTCGCCAACCGCGTCGCCTGGGCGAAGGTTTACCTGGAGCGAGGCGGCTTGCTGTCATCGCCGAAGCGCGCACATTTCCACATTACCAATCGCGGACAGCAAGTACTACACAACCCTCCGGAAGAAATATCTATCACGTTTCTCAGTCAATACCCTGAATTTCAAGAGTTTCGGAGTCGGTCCTCGAAAAACTCCGAAATAGAGTCAGATGACGAAAGCTCCGATACTCCGGAGGAGGTGCTTGAGTCGGCATACCTCACTATTCGCAAAAACGTGGCATCTGAAGTCTTAGCACGAGTAAAATCGTGTAGCCCAAGATTCTTTGAACATTTGGTGGTCGATTTGTTGTTGAAGATGGGTTATGGGCGTGCAGGTGGTGGGGCTGGAGAGCGCGTTGGCCAATCTGGTGATGAGGGAATAGACGGAATTATTTCGGAAGATCGGCTTGGTTTGGAAATGGTCTACTTGCAGGCTAAGCGATGGGAAGGGACCGTTGGAAGGCCTGAAATTCAGAAGTTTGTTGGTGCACTTCACGGGCGGAGAGCCCGGAAGGGTGTTTTCATAACAACAGGTTCTTTTTCAGCCGAGGCGACAGCCTATGTTCATACCATCGATCCAAAGGTGGCGCTTGTCGATGGGAAGCAGCTTGCTGAATACATGATTGACTTCGGCCTCGGCGTTTCTATGGCTCGCGCATACGAGGTCAAGAGGATCGACACCGACTACTTCGAGGAATAAATGGCTAACAAAAGCGTCAACTCGGACCGGATTTCCGCTGCACTCCAAAAATGGCCGGTTACGCTTGGCGTTATGTGAAAAGGCAGGTTCTGCATGTTGTTTAAGTATCTCCCAATAGACAGAATTGATGTTCTGGAAAATCTTAAGATCAGATTTTCTCCGCTTATGTCGCTAAATGATCCGTTTGAGTGTCAGCCACTGGTTGATATGAAAAATGAAAGCCATCAGTTCGTAGAAAAAATGCTCCGTGATCTTGATGAGCTCTGGGAGAACACTGCTATCGAAGAAAAGACAGAAGAAAACAGAAAGATTCTTGAGCAAACAAGAGCTGAACTCATAGCTGACGTTAAAAAGAAGACAAATTCATTCGTTGTTGGCCAAGGATTAATGGCTCGTTTGAATGACAACCTTGGAGTTCTTTCTCTATCAAGAACGGAAGATAATTTGTTGATGTGGTCTCACTACGCTGATGAAGGGAAAGGCTTAGTGATTGGGTTCGATGACGAGCATGCATTTTTTAAGCAGCCAAACTTGGCAGGAAGATCTACTAGGCCAATTCCGGTAGTTTATACCAACAAGAGAAGCAAGATTGTACCTGGCGAAGATAGGTATTATGAGAAATTGCTGTGTGAAAAGCCGCGCGACTGGGCTTACGAGAAAGAGGAGCGATTGTTCAGAGTTGTCTTAACGAAGGAATGCTGCCTCGGTAAAGATGTTTACGGTATGGATGTCATACTGACGGAGTTGCCAAAAAACGCTATCAAGGCGGTATATCTTGGTTACAGTATTTCTGAAGAATCAAAGATAAGAGTTCTATTGGCAATAAAGAACAATGACATCCCCTGCAATATATTTCAGGCTAGGGTTTCATTGGATGAGTATAGAATTGAATTCAGCGATCAAGTTTCCACATAATCGGGTAAGGGCGGGTATCTAGCCCGCCCTCCCCACGCCACCTGGCATGTGGGCCCGCACCAGGCGGTTCATCAGAAGGGAGCACACGACGATTTCAAGTATAGCCATGCGCTCTCATCCACAGATCACGCACGGAGATCAAGCCCTGGCGCTTGAGCCAGTCATTGGTCATTCCGGTTTGCGTCGCCAATGTCCGGGACAGGTGCCAGTAGCCCTTGCTGCTGAGGCCGGTCAGGATCGCATGGCGCTTGCTCGGTCCCAGCATGGTCCAGCGTTGCGCCGGCCTAATTCGATGTACGCCTACGGCATGGCGGCGCGCAGGGCGGCGGCGATGGGCTGGTTGGCGGCGGGCATGGGGTAACGGTCGAGGTGCAGGCGTTCGACCCAGGCGATTTGCTGGCCTTCGTTGCCGAAGGGTTCGCCGGCGAAGGCGCGCACCAACCAGGCTTCCAGGTGGAGTCGGCGGTCGCCGTAATCGTGATCGAGGCTCAGGTAGCGCTCGCAGTCGAGCACCCGGATGGCGAGTTCCTCGGCCAGCTCCCGGGCGAGCCCCGCGGCGGGAGCTTCGCCGGCTTCCAGTTTGCCGCCGGGGAATTCCCAGAGGCCGCCGAGATGCTTGTGCAAGGGCCGCAGGGCGAGCAGGATGCGGTCGGCGGCGGGCGCGAGGATGATGCCGGCGACGACGCGCAGCGGCGGTGGCGACTCCGGCTCAGGTCCGGTATTCGGCATTGATGCGCACGTATTCGTGGGACAGGTCGGTGGTCCACAGGGTCTCGCCGCTGTCGCCGCGGCCCAGGTGCAGGCGGATGGTGATTTCCTCGCGGTCCATCACCCGCTGGCCAGCGGCCTCGGTGTAGCCGGGGGCGCGGGCGCCGCCTTCGGCGATCAGCACTTCGTCGAGCCACAGGCTGACCCGCCCGACGTCGAGCCCGGCCACTCCGGCGCGGCCGACGGCGGCGAGGATCCGCCCCCAGTTGGGGTCGCTGGCGAAGAGCGCGGTCTTGACCAGCGGGGATTCGGCGACGGCGTAGGCGACCGCCAGGCATTCGGCGGCATCGGCGCCGCCCTCGACGCGCACGGTGACGAACTTGGTGGCGCCCTCGCCGTCGCGCACGAGGGCTTGGGCGAGCTCGATGCAAACCTCGGCGACAGCTTCGCCCAGGGCGTACAGGGCGGCGGCGTCGAGCTCCACCTCCGCCGCCCCGGTGGCGGCCAGCATCAGGGCGTCGTTGGTGGAGGTGTCGCCGTCAATGGTGATGCGGTTGAAGGAGCGCGCCGCGGCGGCTTCGAGCAGCGTCTGTAGCTGCGGCTGGGGAACCTGGGCGTCGGTGGCGACGAAGGCGAGCATGGTCGCCATGTCCGGGCGGATCATGCCGGCGCCCTTGGCGATGCCGGTGATGGCAATGTCGCGGCCGGCGATGCGGAGCACACGGCTGGCGCCCTTGGCACGGGTATCCGTGGTGAGAATCCCTTCGGCTGCCAGCCGCCAGCCATCGGCATCGAGCGCCTCAACTGCGGCCGGCAGGGCGGCGACGATGCGTTCGGCGGGCAGGGGTTCGCCGATGACGCCGGTTGAGAACGGCAGGACCTGCTCGGTCGCGACTCCGACATTGCCGGCCAGGGCGGCGCAGACCTCGCGGGCAGCATCCAGGCCGGGCCGACCGGTGCCGGCATTGGCGTTGCCGGTGTTGATCACCCAGTAGCGCGGGGCGCTGCGCTGGAGATGGTCACGGGCGATCTGCACCGGGGCGGCGCAGAAGGCGTTGCGGGTGAAGAGCCCGGCGCAGGTACTGCCCGGCGCCAACTCGATCACCACCAGGTCGCGGCGTCCGGGCTTACGCACCCCGGCGCTGGCGGTGCCCAGGCGCACGCCGGCAACCGCCGCCAGCGGCGGCAGCCGCCCGTCACCGACCGCCACGGGCCAGGCGCTCCGCGCTGCGGCGGGTCAAAGGCGGCCGTGGCACTGCTTGTACTTCTTGCCGGAGCCGCAGGGGCAAGGGGCGTTGCGGCCCACCTTGGGCGCTTCCCGGGTAAAGGGTGCGGGTGCAGCGGCGCTGCCGCCGCCACCTGCCGCGGCACGGATCGCTTCGGCGGGCGCTTCCTGGGCCAGTGCCGAAACCTCATTGTGCTGGAAGGCGAGCCGGCGGCGGGCCTCTTCCTCGCGGCGGCTTCGTTCCAGGACCTCGGCCTCGTCCTGGCGGCGGACTTCCAGGCGCACCAGGAAGCGCACGGTGTCGTGCTTGATGTTGGCCAGCATGTCCTGGAACATCGTGAAGGCTTCGCGCTTGTATTCCTGCTTGGGGTTCTTCTGTGCATAGGCGCGCAGGCCGATGCCCTGGCGCAGCTGGTCCATGGCCGCCAGGTGCTCCTTCCAGTGGTTGTCGAGCACCTGCAGCATGACCTGCTTCTCGATCTGGTGCATGTCCGGCCCGATCTCGGCGACCCGCGCCGCATAGGCGTCGTCGGCGGCCTGGTGGATGCGCGCGCGCAGGCCTTCCTCGTGCAGGTCGTCCTCCTCATCGAGCCAGCGCTGCACGGGCAGTTCCAGGTTGAGCTCGCGGTGCAGTTCTTCTTCGAGGCCCTTGACGTCCCATTGCTCGGCGAGGCTCTGGGGCGGAATGAAGCGGTTGACGGTATCGCCGATCACCTCGCGGCGCAGGTTGTCGATGAGCTCGGAGATGTCCTCGGCGGCGAGCAGTTCATCGCGCTGCTGGTAGATGACCTGGCGCTGGTCGTTGGCGACGTCGTCGTATTCGAGCAGCTGCTTGCGGATGTCGAAGTTGCGGCCCTCGACCTTGCGCTGGGCCTTTTCGACGGCGTTGCTGACCATGCGGTGTTCTATGGCCTCACCCTTTTCCATGCCCAACGCGCCCATCATGCCCTTGACCCGATCGGAGATGAACAACCGCATCAGGCTGTCCTCCATGGACAGGTAGAACCGCGAGACGCCGGGATCGCCCTGGCGCCCGGCGCGGCCGCGCAGCTGGTTGTCGATGCGCCGCGACTCGTGGCGCTCGGTGCCCAGGATGTGCAGGCCACCGGCGGCCAGCACCTGCTCGTGGCGCTGCTGCCAGTCGGCCTCGATGCGGGCGATCTCGGTTTCCGAGGGATTGTCGAGCGCGGCGAGCTCGGCATCCAGGCTGCCGCCGAGCACGATGTCGGTGCCGCGGCCGGCCATGTTGGTGGCGATGGTGACGGCGCCCGGGCGGCCGGCCTGGGCGATGATCTCGGCTTCCTTTTCGTGAAACTTGGCGTTGAGCACCTGGTGCCCGACGCCGCGCCTGTCAAGCTCGGCGGAGAGCAGCTCGGAGTTCTCGATCGAGGCGGTGCCCACCAGCACGGGCGCGCCCTGCTCGCGGCAGGAGATGATGTCCTCCGCCACGGCGTCGAATTTTTCCTGCTGGGTCATGTAGATGAGGTCGTTGAGATCCTTGCGTACGATGGACCTGTTGGGCGGGATCGCCACCACTTGAAGACCGTAGATCTGCTGGAACTCGAAGGCTTCGGTATCGGCGGTGCCGGTCATGCCGGACAGCTTCTCGTAGAGCCGGAAGTAGTTCTGGAAGGTGGTGGAGGCGAGTGTCTGGCTCTCGCTCTGGATGCTCACTCCTTCCTTGGCCTCGATGGCCTGGTGCAGACCCTCGGAGAGACGCCGGCCGGGCATGGTGCGCCCGGTGTGCTCGTCGATCAGCACCACCTGGGCGTCGCGGACGATGTACTCGACGTCGCGGTGAAACAGATTGCGGGCGCGCAGCGCGTTGTGTACATGGTGGAGCAGGCCCAAATTGGCGGCCTGGTAGAGGCTGTCGTCCGCGCCTAGCAGGCCCTCGCCGGAGAGCAACTGCTCGATCTTTTCGTGGCCGGCCTCGGTGAGTTCGATCTGCCGGGTCTTCTCGTCGGGGATGAAGTCACCGGGCTCCGCCTCGGTGCCCGGCTGGAGCAACCGCACCAGCTGATCGATGCGCTTGTAGAGCTCGGAGCTGTCACGGGCGGCGCCGGAGATGATCAGCGGCGTGCGCGCCTCGTCGATGAGGATGGAGTCGACTTCGTCGACGATGGCGTAGGTCTGGCCGCGCTGGCTCTTGTCCTCCAGGCGCAGCGCCATGTTGTCGCGCAGGTAGTCGAAGCCGAATTCGTTGTTGGTGCCGTAGAGGATGTCGGCGGCATAGGCCTCGCGGCGCTCGACCGGCGCCAGCTCGCCGTCCTCACCGAGCACAAAGGAGTTGGCCGCACCTGGCCCCGCAAAGGACTGGATCACCCCCACCGAGAGGCCCAACGCCCGGTAGATCGGCCCCATCCAGGTGGCATCGCGCCGCGCCAGATAGTCGTTGACGGTCACCACGTGCACACTGCCGCCAAGCGCGTTGAGATAGGCCGGCAGGGTAGCGACCAGGGTCTTGCCCTCGCCGGTGCGCATCTCGGCGATCTTGCCTTGATGGAGCACGATGCCGCCGATCAGCTGGACATCGAAATGGCGCAGGCCCAGGGTGCGCGACGCGACTTCGCGGGCCGCCGCGAAGGCTTCCGGCAGCAGCCGGTCGAGGGTCGCACCCGCCGCCAGGCGCTCGCGGAACTCGTCGGTCTTGGCGCGCAGCGCGGTATCGTCCAGGGCCTCCAGCGCGGCGCCGGCCTCGTTGATCGCGCGCACCGTCCCGCGCAGCGCGCGCAGGGTGCGCTCGTTCTGAGTGCCGAACAGTTTTCTGAGAATGGCTGCCAAAAGTGGATCCCTGACCCGGCGGAAACTGCGTCACGCCCTCGCGAAAGGGGCCGTATGGTATGTCACCGGGCGGCGCGCTGTATATAAGGCGCCGGATCGAGGCTGCGGCCGTCGCGGGTCACCTCGAAGTGGACATGGGGACCGCTGGCGCGGCCGGTGCTGCCCATGGTGGCGATGGGCTGTCCTTTCTTGACCAGCTCACCGACGGCGACGAGATTCTTGCGGTTGTGACTGTAGCGGGTAACCAGGCCATCACCGTGGTCGACCTGGACGCTGTTGCCATAGGCGCCGTCGCGCCCGGCGACGGTGACCACCCCGGCGGCGACCGCCACCACGGAGCTGCCCGCGCGGCCGGCGAAATCGACCCCGCCGTGCCAGGCGCGGCGACCGTTGAACGGGTCCACCCGGTAACCATAGCGGGAGGAGATCCAGCCCTTGGCTACCGGATAGCCGGTCAGGGTGCTCTCGCGCGCCAGCCTGCGATCGCGGGTCAGCTCGCTGAGCAGGCGCAGTTGCTGTTCGCGGGCCTCCAGGCGGGCGTCGAGCTCGGCGAACAGCTCGTCGAACTCCAGCGCCGGGGGCTGTTGGGGAAGCTGCTCGGGGCCGCCCTGGGCCGGCGGCCTGGCGAAACCGAATTCCTCGGGATCCATGCCCGCGACCTCCGCCATGCGTTCGCCAAGGGCGTCGAGGCGCAGTGCGCGACTCTGCAACTCGGCGAGCTTGAGGGTGATCGCCTGCAGCCGCTGGCGGGCGGCGGCCTCACCGGCGGCGAGACGCTCGCGCTCGGCGGCAAGCTGGTCGCGCAGGTCATCGATACGCGCTTCCGGGCCCGGCGCGCCGGTCAGCGAGGCCAGCGCGCTCCCCAACCCCAGGCCGGCGGCGAGCGGCAGCAGGCAGAGCACGGCCAGCAGCGCCACCTGCAGGCGGCGGTTCACATGGAGGCTACGGGATCGGGCGCCGCCGAGAAAGATGATCTTCATGTGGCGCGGTCCTCGCTCAACTGGCCAGCAGTGGTCGGCCGTAGGAAATCGGCGCCAGCTCGCCTTCGGCCTCGAAGGAGACGATCTCCCAGGCATCCGGCTGGCTCAGCAGCTTGCGCAGCAGGGCGTTGTTGAGCGCGTGACCGGACTTCTCGGCATCGAATTCGCCGATCAGACTGTGGCCGAGGAGATAGAGGTCGCCGATCGCATCCAGGATCTTGTGTTTGACGAACTCGTCCTTGTAGCGCAGCCCCTCTTCGTTGAGCACGCCCTTGTCGTCGACCACCACGGCGTTTTCCAGACTGCCGCCCAGCACCAGTCCCTTGGAGCGCAGATAGCCGATCTCGTGCATGAACCCGAAGGTGCGCGCGCGGCTCACGTCCTTGACGAAGACGGTACTGGAAAAGTCGACACTGACCTGCAGGGCGCCCGGCTCGAAGGCCGGGTGATCGAAATCGATCGCGAAGGAGACCTTGAACCCCTCGTAGGGCCGGAAACCTGCCCGCTTGCCGTCCTGCTCCACCGAAACCGGCTTGACAATGCGCAGGAACTTCTTGGCGCTGGCTTGCTCGACGATCCCCGCCGACTGGATCAGGAACACGAAGGGGCCGGCGCTGCCATCCATGATCGGGACTTCCGGCGCGGTCACCTCGATGATGGCGTTGTCGATACCCAGGCCAGCCAGCGCCGAGAGCAGGTGTTCGACCGTGGATACCCGCACATCGCCCCTGACCAGGGTAGTCGACAGGGTGGTGTCACCGACGTTTTGGGCGCAGGCCGGAATGTCCACCGGCGGGTCCAGATCAATGCGCCGAAAGCATATGCCGGTATCGGGCTCCGCCGGGCGCAGGGTGAGGTAGACCTTCTCTCCGGTGTGCAGGCCGACACCAGCGGCACGGATAGTGTTTTTCAGGGTGCGCTGTCGGATCAAACCAATGCCATCCCGGAAGGCTAACGGTAGATGGTAGCAAAACCCCACCGCCCGCCGCCAGTCGCAAACGCCCGGAGGGGAAAGGGGTCAACCGGCAGCCGAGGCGGGGTTCACAGCGGCGGCGGCGATGTCACCGCCGTCAAGGCTCGCCCATCCCGTAGGCCGGATAAGCCGGCCGTCAGGCGGGCGCATCCGGCGATCCTCGACAAACCGCGTCGCAATCCTTTGGTGGATGCGCCTGCGGCTTATCCACCCTACAACTACAAGGCTCTCCCATTCCGCGGGCACGCCCGGCGAATCACTCCGCCACCTTTCGGTGGATGCGCCTGCGGCTAATCCACCCTACAAGGCGATGCTCCGGCGGTTCAGTCTGCCTGGCGGCGCAGGAAGGCCGGGATATCAAGATAGTCGAGGTCGGCTTCCTGGCGCAGGTCGAGCTTGCGCGCGGTTGCCTCGGTCATCGACCGTCGGCTCACCGTGGGCTTCTCCAGGGCAGCGTAGTCGACTTCGCCGTTGTTCTGTACCACTTTGGCGATCCGCGAGCTGGCAGCGGCGATCGGCCGAACATCTTCTTCGGGGCGGCCGAGGCCGGTGGCGACCACGGTGACCCGGATTTCGTCGCCCATGTCCGGATCGATCACGGTGCCCACCACCACGGTGGCGTTGTCGGAGGCGAATTCTTCGACGGTATCGCCCACCTCGGAAAACTCACCGAGCGATAGCTCGGGGCCGGCGGTGATGTTGACCAGGATGCCCCGGGCGCCCTGCAGGTCGATGTCTTCGAGCAGCGGGCTCAGCACGGCGGCCTCGGCGGCGATGCGCGCGCGGCTCTCGCCGGTGGCGCGGCCGGAGCCCATCATGGCCATACCCATTTCGGACATCACTGTCTTCACGTCGGCGAAGTCGACGTTGATCATGCCCGGGCGGATGATAAGGTCCGCGATGCCCTGCACCGCGCCAAGCAGGACGTCGTTGGCGGCGGCGAAGGCCTGCAGCAGGCTGGTGGACTTGCCCAGCACTGCGAGCAGTTTTTCGTTGGGCACGGTGATCAGTGAATCGACCCGGTCCTTGAGTTGGCGGATCCCCTCGTCGGCGATCGCCTGGCGCTTGCGGCCCTCGAAGCCGAACGGCCGGGTGACCACGGCCACGGTGAGGATACCCAGCTCGCGGGCGACATCAGCGACGATGGGCGCCGCCCCGGTGCCGGTACCGCCGCCCATGCCCGCGGTGATGAATATCATGTCCGCACCGCTGATTACCTCGGCAATGCGGTCGCGGTCCTCCAGCGCGGCCTGGCGGCCGACTTCGGGGTTGGCACCGGCGCCCAGCCCCTTGGTGATGCCACCGCCCAGCTGCAGCAGGGTGGCGCGCTCGATGTCCTTGAGCGCCTGGGAATCGGTGTTGGCGCAAATGAACTCCACGCCATGGACCGCTTGGGAGATCATGTGGCGCACGGCGTTGCCGCCCCCGCCACCGACGCCGATCACCTTGATTTCGGCGGTTTCTGGAACATTGTCAACGATTTGAAACATTTGATTATCCTCGCTTGCGCTATCATGAAATGACGGTTCCCTCCGAAAGGTCCCTACAAATTGTCTTGGAGCCACTTTCGGATACGACCCAACCAGCCGTTGCTGGCCACCTTGCCCGCCCCTTGGCGGTTGTCCTGCTGCTGCAGTCCGTACAGCAACAACCCGACGCCAGTGGAATAGATCGGGTTGTTGACGATGTCGGACAGACCCTGGATGCCGTGCGGCATGCCCAGCCGCACCGGCATGTGAAAAATCTCCTCGGCGAGATCGATCACGCCTTCCATCTTCGAGGTGCCGCCGGTGAGCACGATGCCGGCGGCGACCAGTTCTTCCAGGCCGCTGCGCCGCAACTCGGCCTGCACCAGGGTGAAGAGCTCGTCGTAGCGCGGCTCGACCACCTCGGCCAGCGCCTGCCGGGACAGGCTGCGCGGTGGCCGGTCGCCGACACTGGGCACCTTGACGGTCTCCTCGGCACCGGCGAGCTGCGCGAGCGCGCAGGCGTACTTGATCTTGAGCTCCTCGGCGTGGGCGGTAGGGGTGCGCAGCGCCATGGCGATGTCGTTGGTGACCTGGTCGCCGGCGATGGGGATCACCCCGGTATGGCGGATGGCGCCGTCGGTGAAGATGGCGATATCGGTGGTGCCGCCGCCGATATCGACCAGGCAGACGCCGAGCTGCTTCTCGTCCTCGGTGAGCACCGAATAGCTGGAGGCGAGCTGTTCGAGGATGATGTCCTCGACCTCCAGCCCGCAGCGGCGGATACATTTCTTGATGTTCTGGGCGGCATTGGCGGCGCAGGTGACCAGGTGCACCTTGGCTTCCAGGCGCACGCCGGACATGCCCAGGGGTTCGCGCACGCCCTCCTGGTTGTCGATGATGAATTCCTGGGGCAGCACGTGGAGGATCTCCTGATCCGCCGGGATGGCCACCGCGCGGGCGGCGTCGATCACCCGGTCGATGTCCGTCTGGTGCACCTCGCGGTCGCGGATGGCGACGATGCCGTGGGAGTTCAGGCTGCGGATATGGCTGCCGGCGATGCCCGCATAGACCGAGTGGATCTGGCAGCCGGCCATCAGCTCGACTTCTTCGATGGCGCGCTGAATGGCCTGCACCGTGGACTCGATGTTGACCACCACGCCCTTCTTCATCCCCGAGGAGGGGTAGTGGCCGGTACCGACGATCTCCAGCTTGCCGTTGGCGCCGGCCACGCCGACGATGGCGACCACCTTGGAGGTGCCGATATCCAGCCCGACGATCATCTGCTCGCCGCTGATCATTGCCATATGAGGTTCCCCACTCGATCCTCGCTCCGCATCAGGCGTCCTGTTCCGCCGGCATCTCGCGCCAGCGCACCGCAATACCGTTGTCGTAACGCGCATCCGCATGGGCCAGCGCGCCCCGCCTGGCCATCAGCGCGCCCCGCCAGACCACCAGAAAGCGGCCCAGGCGCGCGTCGAGCTGCTCCCGGCCCAGCACCAATTCAATGTCGCCGGCCAGCCGCAGGCGCACCCCGGCCGCGGAACTGACCAGGCGCTCGATGCGCAGGCCCTCCGGGGCCAGGCGCGCGGCGAATTCGCGGTACGTCGTCATCAGCCGAACCTGCTCACCCTCGGGTCCGTCCAGACGCGGCAGACCGGCGAAATCATCGGCGGCGACCCCGGGCAGCACCTGGCCGCGGCCATTGAGAAACTGCGCCTCTCCCCAGCGAGCCACCGGCGCTTCCTCCACCAGATGCAGGTAGAGGCCGTCGGGCCATTCGCGGCGCGCACTGGCCTCGGCGATCCAGGGATGCCGCTCCAGTACGTCGCGCAACGCCTGCATGTCGAGGGTGAGAAAACCGCCGTTGAGGTGGCGGCTGACCAAGCCCTCGATCTCGTCGCGGCCCAGGTGGCGGATCTCGCCGTCCACCGCGATCACCCGCAGGGGCGCATCCAGATGCCGGAACAGCACCACGCTGGCGGCCAGTACCACGCTGCCCGCGGCCACCACCACCAGGGTGGCGGCGGTCACCCGCAGCAGGCGGACGAGGCGCTGGCGGCGCGCCGGATCGCGGCGCACATTGCGACGGAGATTGCGGCGGGCGGCGGTCATCTGCTCCGCTCCCGCGGCCGCCCGCAGGTCGCGCCGGCCAGGATTTCGGCAACCAGCTCCGCAAAGGACAGGCCGGCGGCCCGGGCGGCCATGGGCACCAGGCTGTGGTCGGTCATGCCGGGCACGGCGTTGACCTCCAGCAGGCGCCAGCGGCCCTGCCGGTCGGCCATCAGGTCGACCCGGCCCCAGCCACGCCCTTCGAGACTGGCGAAGGCGTTCAGCGCGAGCCTTTGCAACTCGGCCTCCTGCGCCGGTGCCAGCCCGCAGGGACACAGGTAGCGGGTGTCGTCGCGCAGATACTTGGCGTCGTAGTCGTAGAACTCGCAGTCGGTCTCGAGGCGGATCACGGGCAGGGCGCGGCCGTTGAGCACCGCGACCGTGTATTCGGCGCCCTCCAGCCAGGCCTCGGCGATCACCGAGTCGTCATAGGCGGCGGCGGCGCGCCAGGCGGCGGCCAGCTCGGCGGGGGTGCGCGCCCGGGCCATGCCCAGGCTGGAGCCCTCGCGCGCCGGTTTCACCATGACATCGCCGCCCAGCTCGGCCAGCACCCGCGTCCAGTCGCTGTCCGCCGCCAGCGCGGCGAAGTCGGCCGTGGGCAACCCGGCGCCCTGCCACAGTTGCTTGCAGCGCAGCTTGTCCATTGCCAGCGCGGCAGCCTTGACGCCACTGCCGGTGTAGGGGAGGCCGAGCCATTCCAGCGCGCCCTGCAGGGTGCCGTCCTCGCCGCCGCGGCCGTGCAGAGCGATGAAGGCGGCGGCGGGCGGTGTCGCGATCAGCTGCGCCAGCAGATCGTCGCCGGCATCGACCAGATAGGCGTTCACGCCCGCGGCGCGCAGGCCGTCGAGCACGGCGGTACCGCTTTGCAGCGAGATCTCGCGCTCCGCCGACCAGCCGCCGCAGAGCACCGCGACCGGACCCCGCACACCGCGCCCGCCGCCGCTCACGGCTCGAACCCCCGCTCGGCGAGCAGCTGACACAGGCGGCCGACATTGCCGGCGCCCTGGGTAATGACGATATCGTCCGGCCGCACCAGGTTGGCGAGCAGTTCCGGCACCGCCTCGATGCTTTCGGCGTAGACCGGATCGAGCATGCCCCGCAGGCGGATGCTGCGGCACAGGCTGCGGCTGTCGGCGCCCGGGATCTCCTCCTCGCCGGCCGGATAGACCGGCAGCACCACCAACAGGTCGTTGTCGGACAGTACCCGGACGAAATCCTCGTAGAGATCCCGGGTGCGGCTGTAGCGATGGGGCTGGAACACCATCACCAGACGGCGCCCGGGCCAGCCGTCGCGCACCGCACGCTGGATGGCGGCCACCTCGGCGGGATGGTGGCCATAGTCGTCGACCAGCAGCAGACTGCCGCCCGTCACCGGGAATTCGCCCTGGATGTCGAAGCGCCGGTCCACCCCCTGGAAGCCCGCCAGACCGGCGAGGATAGCGGCGTCGGAGACGCCCTCGTCGCAGGCCACGGCCACCGCGGCGGCGGCGTTGAGCACGTTGTGGGCGCCGGGCACATTGAGCTCGACGTGCAGCGGTTCACGCTCCGGCCGGTGGAGCAGGAAGCGGGTCCGGGTGGCGGCGAAACTGGTCTCTTCGATGCGGTAGTCGGCATCCTCGGAGAACCCGTAGGTGATCACCTGGCGCGCCACCCGGGGCAGCAGCTCTCGGACCATGGCGGCGTCGATCCCCAGCACCGCGATCCCGTAGAACGGCAGGTTGTGGAGAAACTCGACGAAGGTGTGCTTGAGCTTGGCGACCTCGAAGTCGTAGGTCGCCATATGGTCCTCATCGATATTGGTGACCACCGCGACCATAGGCTGGAGGTGCAGGAAGGAGGCGTCGCTCTCGTCGGCCTCGGCGACGAAGTAGCGGCTCTCCCCCAGACCCGCGTTGGTGCCGGCGGCATTGACCCGGCCGCCGATCACAAAGGTGGGGTTGCGGCCGGCGGCGGCGAGAATGGCGACAATCAGACTGGTGGTGGTGGTCTTGCCATGGGTGCCGGCGACCGCGATGCCGTGCCGGTAGCGCATCAGCTCGGCGAGCATCTCGGCGCGCCGCACGATGGGAATGCGCGCCTGTCGGGCGGCGCCCAGTTCCGGGTTGTCGGCGGCCACCGCCGCCGACTGCACGACCACGTCGGCACCTTCGGCGTGGGCCGCGGCATGACCGATGCAGATGGTGGCCCCCAGCTCGCGCAGACGCTTCACGCTGGCGTTTTCCATCAGATCCGAGCCGGAGATCCGGTAGCCCTGGTTGAGCAGCACTTCGGCGATGCCGCTCATCCCGGCGCCGCCGATGCCGACGAAGTGAATGCGCCGGATGCGCCGCATCTCCGGTACCTGGAAGCCGGTCATCGCGCCACCTCCAGGCAGGCGTCGGCGACCGCGCGCGCGGCATCGGGCAACGCCAGGCCACGGGCCCGGGCGGCCTGTTCGGCGCGCCGCCGGGAATCGCCGCCCCAGTCGCGGAGCACGCCCGCCAGCCGTGCCGCGTCGAGCTCGGCTTCGCGCAGCACCAGGGCCGCGCCGCCGCGCTCCAGCCAGCGCGCGTTGTGAAACTGGTGGTCGTCGATGGCGTGCGGATAGGGCACCAGCACCGCGGGCAGGCCGGCCGCCGCCAGCTCCGCCACGGTCAGGGCGCCGGCCCGGCACATGGCGAAGTCCGCCCAGCGGTAGGCCGCCGCCATGTCGTCGATAAAGGGCAGCACCTCGGCTTCGACACCGGCCGCGCGGTACTGGGCGCGGGCGTCCTCGAGATGCTCGGCACCGCACTGGTGACGCACCAGGGGACGTTCCGCGGCGGGCAGCAGGGCCAGCGCCGACGGTACCGCCCGATTGAGGGCGCGCGCCCCCAGGCTGCCGCCCAGAACCAGCAGATGGGGGCGCTCCGCGGCCACTGGTCCGGCGCCGGCCGCCAGCGCGGCTATGTCTGCGCGCAACGGATTGCCGGTGTGCCGCGCCCTCGGCAGGGCATCCGGAAACCCGGTCAGCACCCGGGTCGCGAGGCGCGCCAGCAGGCGATTGGTGGTCCCGGCGACGGCATTCTGCTCGTGGATCACCAGGGGCACGCCGCACAACCGGGCGGCCACCGCGCCCGGACCGGCCGCGTAGCCGCCAAAGCCCAGCGCCACCTGGGGCCGGATCCGGCGCACCGCGGCCAGCGCCTGAAAGCCCGCCGCGCAGAGGCCGACCAGGCCCTGCAGCCGGGCGCGCAAGCGCTTGCCGCGCAGACCGCGGACGCGCAGGAAATCGATTGGATAACCCTGTTCCGGCACCAGCCGCGCCTCGATGCCGCGGCGCGTGCCCAGCCAGTGGACGGCGCAGCCGCGCGCGCGCAGTTCGGCAGCAACCGCCAACGCGGGAAACACATGTCCGCCGGTTCCACCCGCCATGATCAACACCCGCTTACCCTCCACTGCGCTCGCGCCGCATCTGCCGCGCCGCTTCCGCGCGCTGTTCCATTTCCGCCCCCAGCCGCAGCACCAGCGCGAGCATGGCGCAGCTCATCAGCAGGCTGCTGCCGCCATAGCTCACCAGCGGCAGCGTCAGCCCCTTGGTGGGCAACAGACCGGCGGTCACGCCGATATTGATGAAGGACTGTCCGGCCAGCAGAATGCCGACGCCGAAGGCGATGAAGGCGGCGAACCAGTCCTGCCGCTGGATGGCGCTGCGCGCGCAGGCGAAGCAGCGCTCCACCAGTACACAGAACAGCGCCACCACCAGGGCGACCCCCACCCAACCCAGCTCCTCGGCGAGAATCGCGAAGATGAAATCGGTGTGGGCCTCGGGCAGGTAAAAGGCCTTCTGCACGCTGTTGCCGAGGCCGACGCCGAACCAGCCCCCGCGGCCAAAGGCGATCAGCGACTGGGTCAGCTGATAGCCGGTATTGAACTGGTCCGCCCAGGGATCCAGATAGCTCACCAGCCGCTGCGCCCGATAGGGCGAGGTCACCACCAGCACCGCCAGGGTCCCGAGCCCGCCGAGCGCCAGCAGGGTGAACTGCCACAGGCGCACGCCGGCCATGAACAGCATTACCACCACGGTGGCGGCAATCACCGCCGCCGTGCCCAGGTCCGGCTGCAGCAGCAGGAGCACGGCGAACACCCCGAGAATGCCCAGCGGCTTGGCGAAATCCTGCCATTGTTCGCGCAACTGCAGCTGGCGGCGCTGTAGATAGGCCGCGGTGAACACCACCATGGCAAGCTTGGCGAACTCACCCACCTGGAAGGTGAAGGGCCCCAGCGGAATCCAGCGCCTGCTGCCGTTCACCTCGCGCCCGATGCCGGGGATCAGCACCACTACGAGCAATGCCATCGAGAGCATCAGCAGGGTGCCGCTGTGGGTGTACCACCAGGCCAGGGGCACGCGCAGCACCACCAGCGCGAGCCCCACGGACAGGCCCAGGTAGAGCAGATGCCGCTTGAGGAAATAGAGCGCGTCGCCGCGCTGGGCGGCGAACCCCAGCGAGGCCGAGGCCACCATGACCACACCCAGCGACAACAGCACCAGGGTGGCGCCCATCAGCCAGCGGTCGTAACCGCCGGGCAGCAGCGGTCGCCAGTGCACCCGCAGGCGTTCCCAGGGCGCGGTCAGCTCCGGCCTCATGGCAGCTCCCGGGCGGCGCGCGCGAAGCGCTCACCGCGGTCGGCGTAACCGGTGAACATGTCGAAACTGGCGCAGGCCGGCGACAGCAGCACCAGATCGCCGGGGCGGGCGGCGGCACGGGCCCGGGCGACAGCCGCCACCATGGAGTCGGCGCGCTGTACGGGCGCCCGGCCGGCGATGGCGGCTTCGATCGCCGCGGCGGCCTCGCCGATCAGGATCGCGAGGCGCACCCGGCCGGACAGCGCCGCGGCCAGCTCGGCGAAGTCCTGCCCCTTGCCCTGGCCGCCGGCGATCAGCACCAGGTTGGCGGCACCGCTGTCCAGTCCCGCCAGGGCGGCGATGGCGGCGCCGACATTGGTGGCCTTGGAATCGTCGATCCAGGTGATGCCGTCACGCGCCAATACCACCTGACAGCGGTGCGGCAGGCCGCGGAAGGCGCGCAGCGCCGAGCACATGGCGTCCTCCGCCAATCCCGCAGCGGAGCCCAGCGCCAGCGCGGCGAGCGCGTTGGCGACATTGTGGCGGCCGGCGACACGGAGTTCGGATACCGCCAGCAAGGGCCGGTCGCCGCAGGCCAGCCGGGCGCCATCGGCACGCGCCACCAGTCCGAACTCGGTCGGCCCGGCTGGTGCCGAGAGTCCAAAGCTCCAGCGGCTCACCCCCGGGGCGGCCAGCACCTCGGTCGCGGGGTCGTCGCGGTTGACCACCAGCTGGCGGGCGCCGCGGTAGATGCGCTGCTTGGCGCGCCGGTAGGCGGCGAGATCTGCATGGCGGTCGAGGTGATCCGGACTCAGGTTGAGCACGGTCGCCACCTCGGCAGCGAGCAAGGCGGTGGTTTCGAGCTGAAAGCTGGACAGCTCCAGCACATAGAGTTCGATGTCGTCGCCCAGCAGGTCCAGGGCCGGGGTACCCAGATTGCCGCCCACCGCCGCGCGGCGGCCGGCGGCCACCGCCATGGCGTTGACCAGCTCGGTGACCGTGCTCTTGCCGTTGGAGCCGGTGATCGCCACCACGGGCGCGCGCGCGGCACGCGCGAACAGCTCGATATCGCCGAGGATCTCGACTCCGGCGTC
>CAJXRS010000056.1 GCA_913060555.1 uncultured Gammaproteobacteria bacterium
TCTACACCTCTCTATTCGTCGGCAGCGTCAGATGTGTATAAGAGACAGGGTCAACTCCATCCACCCGGGCGGCATCCTCACCCCGATGATCACCGGTGCCGGACTGGACGCCCAGACTGCCGGCGAGATTTTCGGCCGGGTGCCGCTGCAGCGCATTGGCCAGCCGGAGGAAATCGCGACCCTGGCCGCCTATCTATCCTCCGACGATGCCTCCTACTCGACTGGTTCGGAATTCGTCGCCGACGGCGGGCTGACCGCGGGCTTCGCGCTGGAAGCCTGAGGATCTTCGACCAAAAAAAAGCGCCCTCACGGGCGCTTTTTTTTGGTCGGGTCCAGGCTGCCGATCAGGGCAGATTGAGCCTGGCCAATGCCTCGCGGTCGACCACCGGGCCGCGCTTGGTACCCGGCGCCAGCTTGACGGAACCGGGCGTGCGGTCGAAGGGACCGGTCAGGTCCTGCTGCTTGCCGAATGCGCGTACCGCCGGCAACACTTCCTTGCCGAGCAGCTCGACGCTGCGCAGGCGATCCTTGTCGCCGACATTGCCCTGCACCGCGAACACCGTGAATACCCCCGGGCGAATCACGCCGAGGATATCGCAGATCTTCTTGATACAGGTCTCCGGGCTGCCGACCACCACCTGCAGATTGTCCTGCACTTTTTCGTAACCCTTGATCAGCTTCTGGCGCAGTTCTTCGTAGGCCGAAGCATCCCAGGAATCTTCCTGGCCGGCCATCATCTTGGCCTTGGAGACACCCAGCCAGCTGCCGCCGGGTTGGTGGGCCAGCATGCGGATCGCCGCCTTGGAGTTGTAGCCCGGAGGCAGGGTGTGCTCGGGGCGGGAAAAGGCATTCTGACCACCGCCGAAGATGAAGCCCTTGCCGAGCTCCTGGGCCTTTTCGTCGGTATCGGCACAGAACACGGGCAGCAGGTAGCCGAAGTTTTCCGGTCCGGCCTGATAGCCCAGCTCCGCCGCCTTGTCAGCGTACATGTCCCACATGTCGCAGGTCGGCCCCAGGGCGGTACCCAGACCCAGATAGGGGTAGCGCTTCTCGGCGCACCAGAGGATGGTCTCCGGGCTCAGCACGCCGGGGATCCACTGCTGGGGCACCGGTTTCTGGTAGGGCTTCACCCAGGGGTTCACGTGCCGGTAGTGGAAATGCTTGCCCTCATAGCGCCAGGGTCCATCGCGGGTCCAGGCCTGCATGACGAACTCATGGGCCTCATTGAACATCTCGCGGTTATAAGCGGGGTTGGCGTTGTTGAAGAACTGTTCACTGCCGGCGCCCCGCACCCAACCGGACACCAATCGGCCCCGGGAGATGACATCGATGGTCGCCAGTTCCTCGGCGGCGCGCAGCGGGTGCTTGATCACCGGCAAGGGAGTGCCGATCAGAATGATCTTCACCTTGGAGGTGATCCGCGCCAGGATGGCCGCCTCCGTGGTCAACACATTGCCGGAGCAGAAGGGGTTGCCGTGGTGTTCGTTGAGGGCCACCCCGTCGAAGCCCACCTCTTCCACGTAGCAGGCTTCATCAAGGTAATAATTGTAGTCGTGCGCTGCCTTTTCCGCATCGAAGTACTTGTTGGAAACCCCGAAAAAGGCGCGGTTCTGCAGCACCTCCTCCTCGGGGACATAGCGCATCGGACGTTCGGTAAAGTGTGCGATTTGCATGGTTCAGACCTCCGTAGATTCAACCGAGTAGTTTCTTGACCGCCGAAACAAAGGCATCTTTCTTTTCGATTTCCGGGCGGTGGCCCACGCCGGGGATGTTCACCACCTCGGCTTGCGGCAGCGCCTCCCGGTATTTGCGGATACAGTCCCGGGGCACAATCCGGTCTTCTTCCCCGTGGATCAGCAGGGTGGGCAGCTTGACGTTGGCGGCGCTGCGCAGCAGCCCCGGCAGGCTGAAATTGAACATGTAGGGCTCCCAGCCGATCCGCGCGCTCTCGGCGCGGGCATCCTCGAACAGCTCGAACTGCTCCGGGGTCATGTCGCCGCCGTAGATCCGGGTGAATTCGTTGTCCTGGCTGGCGACACTGGCACGCAGATAGGTGTTGATGGTGCAGGCGAACATGTCGAAGATCTCGCCCTCGTCGGGCTTGATGCCCATGGGCCCCACCAGGGTCAGACTGTTGAGCTGTTCGGGGTTGGACGCGGCCATCTCCGCCGCAATATAGCCGCCCGCGGAAAAGCCCAGCAGGTCGACCTTGCCCAGGTTCTGCTCGCGGATCAGGTTCTGGTAGAAGTTGGCGATATCGCGATGGCGCCAGGTCCAATCCAGACGCGGCGATTTCCCGAAACCCGGCTGCAGAGGCATGATGACCTCGCGCGACTTGGCGAGCTCCTCGTTCCAGCCCATCCAGCCGGTGTACCCCATTTCATCGTGCAGCGCCAGCAGGGGCTTGCCTTGCCCCCCGCGCACCAGCACGAGCTCGCTACCTGCGACGTTGACGGTTTCTTCTCTCCAAGTGGTCAATGTTTCCCCCTCGCTATGGGTTGTTAAGGATTAGGTTCAAGTAGATGACAGGCATGCCGATGGCGTGCCGGTTAGAAATTGTTGGCCATGTTCGGCCCCTGGACTGTCCGCGCTCCCGACCGCGCTGGTGTCCGCGCCTGTGTCCGCGCACGCACACCACGCACACAGGGTAACAGGCCGATTGATCCCGTCTTGTTCGACCGATTCAAACACAAAGCGGAACTCTGGAGCAACTTGTTTCTATAACTCCTACTTGGCCTCGGTCAACCACCGGCCCGATCACGATGCCACGGCATTCGCGGGCCGGCTGCGGCGGCAAAATTGACAGAATCAACGAGATATCGTCCAATCGCGGGCCCCGGCCCGGGGCCCCCGCGCAATCCCGGCGCTGTCGAGAGGGCGCCCCCAGCCACTGGTCAGTGGCCCAGAGTCTTCGTTCACGTTCACGCATCCATCACGGACAGGCACCGCAAGATATGTTGACCTCGCTACGCCAGCCATCCACGCTGTTCCTGGTGACCTCACTGTTACTGACCGCCTGTGGTCAGAGTGACGACCAGGCGCCGGACCAGGAGGCCCCCAAGGCCCGCAAGATCGCGGTCACCGCCGCGCTGCCGGAACGTGGCGCCGTGACCGTGGTCGAGCGCTCGATAGGGCAGCTGGAAAGCCTGGTGATCCCGGAGATTGCCGCCGAGGTCGAGGGCCGGGTGGTCGCCGGCTTCGTCAAGACCGGCGAGTCGGTCTCCCGGGGGCAGCTGCTGGCGGAACTGGAGGTGGAGGACTACCACATCGCCATCGAAGCCGCGCGCGCCGAGCTCGGCCAGCTCGAAGCCCTGGTCGAAAATCAGCGGCGTACCGTGGAGCGCTACACCAAGCTGTTGTCCAACAGCCTGATTTCCGCGGATCGCTATGACGAAGCCGCGGCCCAGCTGCGCGTACTGGACCAACAGATCCGCGCCTCCCGGGCGCGGCTGCAGCAAAGCGAGCGGGATCTGACCAAGACCCGGGTACTGTCTCCCTACCAGGGCGTGGTGGACGCGGAATTGGTCAGCCCGGGCGACTTCGTCAAGGTCGGTGATCCGCTGTTTCGCATCGCCACCGTCCGACGTCTGCGCGTGCGCCTGCCGCTGCCGGAGATGACCGCCAGCCGAATCTCGGTGGGCCAACCGGTCGAGCTATGGACCCCCATGGCACCGGAGGTGCGGGTGACCAGTGCCATTTCCGAGATCCGGCCCACCATCGGAGTCAGCAACCGCGCCATCGACGTGTTTGCGATCTTCGACAATCCCGGCACCTGGCAGCCCGGCGGCAGTGTCAATGGCGAGATCGTCATCGCCCGCCGCGAGGATGCACTGCTGGTGCCCGAAAGCGCCATCGTGCTGCGCCCGGCCGGCACTGTGGTCTATGTGGTGGAAGACGATGTCGCTCGCCCGCGCCCAGTGGAGACCGGGGTCTACCGCAACGGCCAGGTGGAAATCCGCTCCGGGCTGACCGCCGAGGATCAGGTGATCGACAGCGGCGCCGGCTTCCTCACCGACGGCACCCCGATAACCGTATCCGCCGCCCAAGACGGTTGAACCGGCCATGAACCTGCCCAGCATTGCCATCAACCGCCATGTGCTCACCACCATGCTGTCGGCGGTGCTGGTGCTGTTCGGCATCATCGGCTACCAGCGCCTCGGGGTCGACCGCTTCCCCTATACCGAATTCCCCCTGGTGGCGGTCACCACCACCCTGGTCGGCGCCTCGCCGGAGATCATCGACGCCTCGGTGACCAATATCATCGAAAACACGGTCAACGGCGTCACCGGCATCGAACACATCGAGTCGACCTCGACGCCCGGCACCTCCAATGTGGTGATCACCTTCGACCTCGACAAACCCATCGATGTCGCCTTCAACGAGGTCCAGGCCAAGGTCAATCAGGTGTTGCGCCAGTTACCCGACGATGCCGACCCGCCGGTGGTTGCCAAGGTCGAGTTCGGCGCCCAGCCGATCATGTGGCTCGCCCTGGAGGGGGACCGCACCCTGCAGCAGCTCAACACCTACGCCATCAATACCATCAAGAAGAGCCTGGAAACCATCGACGGGGTCGGCGAGGTGCGTATCGGCGGCCGGCGCGAACGCACGGTACGGGTCGAACTGGATCCGCAACACATGGCGGCCTTCAATGTGACCGCACCCGAAGTGCTGCAGGCACTGCGCGACCAGCACTTCATGATGGCCGGCGGCTTTCTGACTACCGGGAGTCGGGAATACCTGGTCAAGCTGGACCTGGAATACCACCGGGTGCGCGACCTGGAACAGCTGGTGGTGGCCTACCGCGACAACGCGCCCCTGCTGCTGCGTGATATCGCCCAGGTGGTGGATGGCCTCGAAGACCGCCGCGGCGCGGCGAAATTCAACGGCATGGAAGCGGTTGGCCTGGGTATCGTCAAGGTTGCCAACGCCAATACCGTGGCGATCGTCGACGAGATCCACCGCCGCATCGAGACCGAAATCGAACCCCAGCTGCCGCCGGGACTGAAACTGTCCATCTCCTCCGACGATTCATTGTTCGTGCGCGAAATGGTCGCCGCCCTGGAGGAGCACCTGATCCTGGGCACCCTGCTCACCGCCCTGGTGGTCTGGGTCTTTCTGAAAAGCATCCGCTCGACGCTGATCATCGCCACCGCCATCCCCATCTCCCTGCTGGGCGCCGTCGCCCTGATCTACTTCATGGGCTACACCCTGAACTCCATGACCCTGCTGGCGCTGCTGCTGTTGATCGGGATCGTGGTCGACGACGCCATCGTGGTGCTGGAGAACATCTTCCGCCACCGGGAAGCGCTCGATCCGGATCCGCGCAGCGCGGCGATCAACGGCACCGCGGAGGTGGTGTTCGCGGTACTGGCGGCAACCCTGTCGCTGGTCGCCATCTTCGTGCCGGTGATCTTCATGGGCGGCATCATCGGCCGCTTCTTCGAATCCTTCGCGGTGGTCGTGGTCGCCGGCGTACTGGTGTCCTGGTTCGTCTCCATGACCCTGACCCCGATGCTGTGTTCCCGCTTCCTCCAGGTGGAAGAGCACCAGGGCGGCCTCTACCACTGGTTGGAACGCAGCTTCCGCGCCCTGGAGCGTTGGTACGGCGACCTGCTCGGCGTCGCGCTGCGCTACCGCTGGACGGTGGTCGTCATCACCTGGCTGATCGTGCTGGGCTGCACCTGGTTTCTCAAGGAGATCGGCAAGGAATTCAACCCGGAGCAGGACGAGGCCCGCTTCATGGTGATGATGCGCGCCCCGCTGGGCACTGGGATCGACGCCATGCTCGACAAGGTGGATCAGGTAGAAGCCGTACTCGGCAACTACGACGATGTGGTGACATCCTTCTTTGTCGGCATCGGCACCAGCGGTCGCCAACTCAACGAGGCCTGGGGATTCGCGCGCATGACGCCCAAGGAAACCCGCGAGCTGAGCCAGCAGGAACTGCTCGGACGTCTGTCCGCCGAGTTCGCCGCCGTCCCCGGCATCCGCGCCTTTCCCATCCCCGTGCCCAGCCTGGGCGGCACCCGCGGCGAGCCCCTGCAGTTCGTGGTGCGCGGTCCCAACCTCGAAGAGGTCGGCCGGGTGGCCCAGGAGCTGCAGCGGCGGCTGCTGGCCGAACCCGGGCTGGGCTACGTGGACCTGGATCTGAATCTGGAGCTGCCGCAGTACCAGCTGGTGATCGACCGCATCCGCGCCGCCGATCTCGGCTTCTCGGCCCGCGACGTCGCCACCGCAGTCAATGTGATGATCGGCGGGGTGGATGCCGCCAAGTACAACGACGATCCAGGCGACGGCGAGCGCTACGACCTGCGCATCAAGGGCGAGGAACAGGCCTTCAATACCGGCGATGATCTCAGCAAGATCTACCTGCGCAGCCGCGGCGGCCAGATGATCCGCGTCGACAGCGTGGCCAGCATCCGCCGAACCCTCGGGCCCGCCTCCATCTCACGCTACGACCTGCGCTACGCGGCGCCCTTCTTCAGCAAACCCGAACTACCCCTGGCCGAGGCCATCGCCAAGGTCGAAGCGCACGCCGCAGCCGTGCTGCCGGTGGGTTACAACCTCAAGTTCAAGGGACAGTCGGAAGAATTCGGCAAGACCGCGAGCAACATGCTGTTCGCCTTCGCGCTGGCCACCGTGCTCCTCTACATGGTACTGGCCAGCCAGTTCAACTCCTTCCTGCAACCGCTCATCATCATGACCGCCCAGCCCCTGGCCATGGTCGGCGGCATCGCCGCACTCTGGTTGACGGGGAATACCCTGAATACCTACTCGATGATCGGCCTGGTACTCTTGATCGGACTGGTGGCCAAGAATTCCATTCTGCTGGTGGACATCACCAACCAGCGCCGCGAACGCGGCCTGGCCATCGATGACGCCCTGCGCGAGGCCTGCCCGATCCGCCTGCGTCCCGTGCTCATGACCTCCATCACGGTGATCCTGGCGATGCTGCCCGCCGCTGTGGGCTCCGGCGCCGGCGCCGAGACCAACGGCCCGCTGTCGATCGCGGTGATCGGCGGCATGGTATCGTCGACCGTTCTTACCCTGGTGGTGATTCCAGCGGTGTACTCCATCCTCGAAGGCGCCCTGCAATGGCTGCACGACCGCCGCGCGCCGGAGTGATTCCCGGCTAACCGCGGTGGCGCTCGGTCTGTTCGTTACCGGAACCGATACCGGGGTCGGCAAGACCCGTATCGGCGCTGCCCTGGCCGCGCAATGCGCCGCCCGTGGCCTCCGGGTCCGGGCCCGCAAGCCCGTGGAGTCCGGCTGTGCAACCCGCGACAACGCCTTGTTGCCGGCGGACGCCGAAGCGCTGCGCCGTGCCGCCGGTGCCCGCGAACCCCTGGATACGGTCTGCCCCTACCCCTTCGCGGCACCCTTGTCGCCACCCCGGGCCGCCGCCCTGGCCGGCCGCCGGCTCCAACTCGCACAACTGGTCGGGGCTTGCACAGTGAAGCTGTCGGCCAACGACTTTCTCCTCGTCGAAGGTGCCGGAGGATTTCTCTCACCCCTGGCCGACGACGCCCTCAATGCCGATCTCGCCGTCGCGCTGGGGCTGGCGGTGCTGCTGGTCGGCGACGACCGCCTGGGTGCGGTCCACCAGGTACTGGCCACTGCCGAAGCCGTCGAGCGCCGCGGCCTGAGGCTCGCCGGCGTGATCCTCAACGCGGTGCGCGAACCCCCGGACCCACGGCTGGAAAACGTCCCGGCAATCGCCGCCCACATCGATGCACCGCTGCTCTCCCTTCCCTACCAACCGGCCGCCGGAGCCGCGCTGTCGGAGGCCTGGGTAGCGCGCGTCCTGAGCCGCTGTACATGACACAATGACCATCCCCAGAAAGACAATTCGGGAGACCGACATGCGCTTCGCCAGCGTCAACTACGAGCAGCGCGGAACCACCGCGCTGATCACCCTGGATGAACCCGGCAAGCTGAACGCACTCAGTCCCGGCATCCGGGAAGGACTGGTGGCGGCCTTTGCCCAAGCCGATGACGACGACCAGATACGGGCGGTGGTATTGACCGGCGCGGGCGACAAGGCATTCTGTGCCGGCGCCGACATCAGCGGCTTCGAATTCAACACCCGCTATGCGCGCGACTTCATGGACCGAGTGCTCGACGTGCTGAGCCTGCCGGAGACGACCGGCAAACCCGTGATCGCCGCGGTCAATGGCTACGCCTACGGCGGCGGTTTCGAGATCGCCATCGCCTGCGATTTTGTGCTGGCCTCGAAGCAGGCGCGCTTTGCGGTACCCGAGATCAACCTCGGCCTGTTGCCGGGCTTTGCCATCGTGCGCCTGGCGGAACTGGTGGGACGCCAGCAGGCCAAGTACCTCAGCATGATCGGCGAGCCCATCTCGCCGCAGCGAGCCTGCGAACTGGGGCTGGTGCTGGAGGTACTGCCGCACGACCAGCTGTTGAACCGGGCCCTGGAGCTCGCCGAACAGCTGGCCCACAAGCCGCAGCTGGCGATCCGCTACGCCAAGTCGGTGTACAACAGGTCGCTGGGCGGAGCCGACATGACCTACGCCAAGGACGCCATGCCGGTACTGTTTCTCGACGACGACACCAGGGAAGGCGTCGCGGCCTTCCGCGAGAAGCGCAAGCCGGTCTTCAAGTAGCGGCCGAGCTCAGATCAGCGCGCGGCCGTTGGGGGAAAACTGGGCGGCCAGAAAATCCATCTGGTCGACCAGGATGCGCCGCGAGTTGATCAGCGCCAGATACTCGGCGTTATTGGGCCGGTAGGGCAGCGCCAGCAGCTCCCAGCCGATATCTTCGAGCATACGGTTGCCCTTGTGCTGGTTGCACCTGCGACAGGCGGTCACCACATTCTCCCAGCGGTCGCGCCCACCCCGGGACAGGGGCACCACATGATCCCGGGTCAGCTCCAAGGCCTGGAAGGGTCGCGCGCAATACAGACAGCGGTAGCGATCGCGGGCGAACAGCGCCAGGTTGGACAACGGATAGCTGGTTCGCGGGCGGGCCATCCTGCCACCACCACAGGCGATGATACTGGGCAGACCGATTTCCGAGCGCAGCCCGGTCGCCCGGCACAGACCGCCGCGCACCTTCTGCACCACGTCCCCGAGCGACCAGGCCACCAGCTCCCGGGCATACAGACACACCGCCTCCTGCCAGTGCAGCCACTCGATGGGCTGCCCGGCCAGATTGAGGCGCAGAATACGGGGTTGGGGCACACCGCCGGGCGGGATATCGGGGCGCGGGGCCGCGACGCAATCGGCTCCGGACAGCGGGTTCATGACCGCCACTTCCGCGACTGCGGCCCGGTGCGGCCATGGGGGCGGGAAAACCCGGAACCGTCCGGATTCTCTGCGCGATCGGTGGGGCGCCAATGCTTGGGGAAATCGGTATCCTCGGGCTGGTCAACCGATTTCATCATAAGAGCGGCTGGCGGCCTGTCAAGATCATTTCCGTGGCACGGCGACGCCTCGCGGACGTCTTCCCCGGTGGCCCGCGGGTCTGGGCTTCACCAACAGGGATGTGGACAGCAGAACAGCGGGTAAAAGAAAGGCGCCCTGGTGCTGGAGAAAACACCAGGGCGCCCAAGGGCATTGAGTGCATCTTGCACCTGCAGAACACGCGGGGTGGTCCTGCGACCTTCCTGTCTCCGCCCGGCCATCCTGGCCGAGCTCGAGCTCCCTCTTGCGGCGAAGCACTCCTGCTCCCGACCTACCCCGCTCCGGCCAATCCCGCCGGCTGCCCGTCCCTGCGCAATGTCCCTGCTTCCCGCCGAATTCCTTTCTGCGGGACAACCTCCATGTTCCATCATCCTTGCGGGAGCGATAGTGCTACCCGCCACTACGGTGAACCAGTCCGAAAAGGCCCCGAACTCCTGTAAGATTATTCCTACAGTGGGGCCGGTTTGACCCCCTCCTCCGGGCTCGGTTAGGGTGGCTCGACGGCGAACGGTGGCAGGAGCGACCCAGTGGCGACGCGCAGGAAAACAGCGGATTTCGAAACCAGTCTCAGCCAGCTCGAAGCCCTGGTGGAATCCCTGGAGGGCGGCGAGCTGAGCCTGGACGAAGCTCTGCGCACCTTCGAACGCGGCGTGGGTATCGCCCGTCAGTGCCAGAAGGCGCTGCGTGACGCCGAACAGCGCGTCCAGCAATTGACCAGCACCGCGGCCGGCGAAGTGATCGCCGAACCCTTCTCCGACCCCGGAGAGGCCGAAGCGCCGTGACCGCGAGCACCGCGGACCCGCTTCAGGAGTGGCGGGCCCGCAGCGAAGTCCTGCTCGCCGCCGCGCTGCCCGCGGACGACCGATCCAGGCTGGCCGCCGCGATGCGCTACGCCCTGCTCGGCGGCGGCAAGCGCATCCGCCCCTGTCTGGTGTATGCGGCCGCCGCTGCCGCCGGCCGTCCCCGGGCGGCCACCGATCGGGCGGCGGCGGCCGTGGAAATGATCCACGCCTACTCGCTGATCCACGACGACCTGCCGGCGATGGACGATGACGACCTGCGCCGCGGCCGGCCGACCTGTCACCTGGTGTTCGGCGAAGCCCTGGCGATCCTCGCCGGCGACGCCCTGCAGTCCCTGGCCTTCGCCGAACTCGCCGCCATCGACGACCTCCCCGCGGCCCTGGTCCTGGACATGATCGCCCGCCTGGCGGCAGCCGCGGGCGGCACGGGCATGGTGCTCGGCCAGGCGCTGGACCTGGAAGCCACCGGCGAGCGTCCGCAGCTGGCCGCCCTGGAAACCATCCACAGGCGCAAGACCGGGGATCTGATCAGGGCCAGCGTGCTGCTCGGCGCCCTCTCCACCGGAACCCGGGAGCCGGGCCTCCTCGAAGCCCTCGCGCGCTACGCCGAGGCGTTGGGCCTCGCCTTTCAGGTGCGCGACGACCTGCTCGATGAAGAGCAGACCACCGCGGTGCTGGGCAAGCGCAATGGCGCCGACCGCGAGCGCGACAAGGCCACCTATGTGAGCCTGCTCGGAGCCGCAGGCGCCCGCGCCGTGCTGACCGACCTGCACGCCCGCTGTCTGGCAGCCCTGGATGGCTGTGGCGCCGACACCCGCGGCCTGCAGTACCTGGCCGACTACGCGGTACATCGGACCCATTGAGCCCGGTCCACGGCACGGTGGCGGTATTGAATTCAGCTCGCGGGGACGGCCGGGCGCGCGACCCACGCCGAGCCGGCCTGTGCGGTCGGTCGACGCAGCGTCGAATATCGCGTCGTCGCACCCGGACCAGCGCACCAGTGTTTCGTCAAACTGCTAAAATTCACGATTCCCGTCCGCCTTGCCGGCCATGCCCCTGAGCTTCACCGAGATTCCCAGCGAACGCCCGCTGACCCCACTGCTCGACACAGTGACGAGCCCGGCGGCGCTGCGCACCCTGGACGGCCAGGCGCTGGAGCGCCTGGCCGACGAGCTGCGCGCCTACCTGCTCTACGCCACCGGTCAGACCGGCGGCCACTTCGGCGCCGGGCTGGGGGTGATCGAACTGACCATCGCCCTGCACCATGTGTTCGACACCCCAGAGGACCGCCTGGTCTGGGACGTCGGCCACCAGACCTATCCCCACAAGATCCTTACCGGCCGCCGCGAGGAAATCCTCCAGGTGCGCCGCGCCGGCGGCGTGGCCGGGTTCCCCAAACGCAGCGAAAGCCCCTACGACACTTTCGGCGTGGGCCATTCCAGCACCTCGATCAGCGCCGCCCTGGGCATGGCACTGGCCGCCCACCTGCGCGGCGAACCGCGCCGGGCGATCGCGGTGATCGGCGACGGCGCCATGACCGCGGGCATGGCGTTCGAGGCACTGAACCATAGCGCCCACCTCGATCTCGACCTGCTGGTGGTGCTCAACGACAACCAGATGTCGATCTCCCGCAACGTCGGCGGGCTGTCGACCTATTTTTCCAAGCTCTGGTCGAGCCGCTTCTATAACCTGGTCCGCGAAGGCGGCAAGCGGCTGCTCAAGGCCTTTCCCTCGACCTCGACCCTGGTGCGCAAGACCGAGGAGCTGATGAAGGCGCTGGTGGCACCGGGCATTGTGTTCGAGGAACTGGGCTTCACCTACATCGGCCCCATCGACGGCCACAACCTGCCACTGCTGGTCACCACCCTGAACAACCTCAAGCAGGTCACCGGCCCGGTGCTGCTGCACGTGGCGACCGTCAAGGGCAAGGGCTTTCTGCCCGCCGAGGCCGACCCCATCGGCTACCATGCGCTGACCAAGATCGAGCCCGCCGGGGCACCCCCGCCCAAGCGTCCCGCGCGGCCCAAGTTTCAGGACCTGTTCGGCGCCTGGCTGTGCGACATGGCCGAGCGGGACTCGCGCCTGGTGGGTATCACTCCGGCGATGACCGAAGGCTCCGGAATGGTCGAGTTCGCGCGCCGTTTTCCGGATCGCTTCCACGACGTCGCCATCGCCGAGCAGCACGCCGTGACCCTGGCCGCCGGACTCGCCTGCGAAAGGATGAAACCCGTGGTGGCCATCTACTCCACCTTCCTGCAGCGCGCCTATGACCAGCTGATTCACGACGTGGCGCTACAGAATCTGGATGTCCTGTTCGCCATCGACCGCGCCGGGCTGGTAGGCGAGGACGGCCCCACCCACGCCGGCAGCTTCGATCTCAGTTATCTGCGCTGCATTCCCAATCTGCTGGTCATGGCACCGGCCGACGAGAACGAGACCCGGCGCCTGTTGTGCACCGGCTTCCTGCATGAGGGCCCGGCCGCGGTCCGCTATCCCCGCGGCAGCGGGTCCGGCGTTGCGGTGGAGCCCGGGCTGGAGCCCCTGCCGGTGGGCCTCGGCCGCCGGCTGCGCGCCGGCACCGGCATCGCCATCCTCAATTTCGGCGCCCTGCTGCCGGCGGCGCTGGAGGCCGCCGCAGCTCTCGACGCCAGCGTCGCCGACATGCGCTTCGTGAAGCCGCTCGACGCCGGCCTGATCGATGCCCTGGCGGCCGAACACAGGCTGCTGGTAACCCTGGAAGAAAACGTGGTCGCCGGTGGCGCCGGCGCCGGGGTCGCCGAGTACCTGGCGAGCGCCGCGGCGACCCCGCATCTGCTCCAGCTGGGCCTACCCGACCGCTTCGTCGACCACAACAGCCGCGCCGCCCAGCTGGCCGCCGTCGGCCTCGACGCCGCCGGCATCCGCGACGCCATCGCCGCGCGCGCCGCGCGGCTCGGGCTGCCCCTGCCGGGCGGCCAGGTCAACGACGCATCCGGCCACGCCGGCTGAAGCCGGTCAGCCGCGGCCGAAGGGCGGCAGCGCGGCGAGCAGCTCCCGGCCGTAACCCTTGACCACCACCCGGCGATCGAGAATGGTCACCCGCCCCCGATCCGCTTCGGTGCGCAACAGCCGACCGCAGGCCTGGGCCAGGCGCAGGCTGGCATCGGCCAGCGCCAGCGTCCGAAAGGGGTTGCCGCCATTGGCCCGCACCCATTCGGTACGCGCCTCCTGCACCGGGTCGTCGGGCACCGCGAACGGCAGCTTGGCAATGATCACGTGGCGGCAGTAGTCACCGGGCAGATCGATGCCCTCGGCAAAACTGGCCAGCCCCAGGATCAGACTGCGTTCACCGCGATCGACGCGGGCGCGGTGACGGGCGAGAACTTCGGCGACCGGCAGCTCGCCCTGCACCAGCGTCTGCTCGGCCAGCTCCGCGGGCAAACCGGCGCGCACCTGTTCGAGCTGTTGGCGGGAGGCGAACAGCACCAGACAGCCGCCCGGCTCCGCTACTGCCAGCTCCGGCAGATGGCGGATCACCGCCGCCGTGTGCGCCACCGGATCGCCGCCGTCGGCCGCGGTCTCCGGCACCACCAGAATGGCGTTGCGGGCGTAGTCGAAGCCGCCCGGCAGCGCCCGGGTGACGGTCTCCTCGGGTAACTCCAGGTCCAGCCGCAGGCGCTCGAAGCCGCCCAACGACCTCAGGGTCGCGGACGTCAACACTGCACCGCCGCACCGCGACCACAAAAGCTCGGCGAGCCGATCGCCGGCGCTGACCGGCGCCACCAGCACGCGCAGATCACCGCCGGCATCGCGCACCACCCAGCGCGCCAGCGGCGCGCGCTCCTCGGCATCCGGCTCGGCCATGCCGAGCCACAGCCGGGCGACCGCTTCGGCGCGCCCCAGCCAATGTCCGGCGGTCTGCAACCAGGGCTCCAGCTCGGTCCGCTGGAGCGGGAAATCGACGCGGTCGAAGCCCGCCTCCAGCGCCTCGCGATACCCCGCCAGCGCCGCCGCCAGAGAACTCCAGGCGGCGGCCAGCTCGGCGCACAGCAGACGCAACTCCTCGGGCACCACACCCTGGACGAAACGGTGGCGCCCGGACTCCCCGCCGGGTAGCAGCGCGGCGAACAGGGGTGCGGCCCGCCGCAGCGCGGCACCGGCCGCCGCGGACAGCGCCGGCAGCGCATCCAGCCGGGCGAGCGCGTCTCCCGACCCGGCCAGCGACCCACGCTGGCGCTCGGCCTGGGCCTGCAGCCGCTCCAGCCAGACGCTGCTGGCCTCCAGCGCGCACTGGGCACCGAAGTGGTCGATCGCGGTCTCACCCAGCCGATGGGCCTCGTCGAACACGTAGAAGCTCTCTTCCGGTGCCGGCAGCACCACGCCGCCGCCGAGCGCCAGATCCGCCATCACCAGGTCGTGATTGGCCACCACACAGTCGGCGCCATCGACCGCGGCCCGCGCCCGGTAATAGGGACAGGACGCGATCAGCCGGCAGCGCCGCCCCCCGCAGCGCCGGCCATCAATGGTCAGCGCCTGCCACAGGGACTCGGACAGCGGCGCCTGCCAGCGATCGCGATCGCCGTCCCAACTGCCCTTGCGCCAGGCGTCGCCCAATGTCCGCAGGCGGCGCCGATCATCGCGGCCGGGCGCGAAGGCAAGCTCGTCGTCGAACAGGAACTGGCCGGCGGCATCGCTGCCGACCTGGGCTTCGCACTGCTGCAGGCGCAGCGGACACAGATAGCGGCCGCGCCCCTTGGCCACCGCGAAATCGTATTCCCAGCCGGTGGCGGCGAGCAGATCGGGGATGTCCCGATCCACCAGTTGGCCCTGCAGCGCCAGGGTGCCGGTGGCGATGACCAGGGTCTTTTCCGATTCCCGCGCCAAGGGCAGACCGGCGAGCAGATAGGCCAGCGTCTTGCCGGTACCAGTGCCGGCCTCGATGGCGGACACCCGGGGGCCGGACGCGGCGGCGGCCAGGAATCCGGCAATGGCGGCGATCATATGGCGCTGGCCGGCGCGGGGGCGCAGACCGCGGTGGGCGAGAAAAGCGCGGTAGCCGGCCTGGATGCGCTCCTTGGCTTCGTCGCTGAGGGCCGTCACTCAGGCTTCCAGTGCGAGCCGGCGGCGCAGCGGATTGGCGTACATGGCCAGCAACAGATCGCGCTCCGCCTCCGGCACCGCCGCCAGGCGCGCCTGAAACCTGCGCTCCGAATCCGCCCAGCCGGGCTCGGCCAGCTCGGCGCGCAACCGGTCGGCGCGGGGATCGGGGCCGAACAGCAACGCATGCGCGGCGAAATGGGTGGCAAACAGCCGATACTCGCGCAGGATGGCGCTGTCTACAGCCGCCGCGGCCGCCTCCGGGCTGGCGAGATCGGCGCCGCCCAGGGGTGCCGCGAAGGCGACCCGGACCCGGCCCTTGTCGCCCGCGATGCCCCGATAGATGCTCTGCAGATCCTCGTGTTCGCTCTTGTGGTAGGCGCCCTGGGTACGCAGCGCGTGCAGCTCGCGGGCCTTGTCCGCGTCACAGGGATCGAACTCGTAGCTGATCGCCACCGGCACCGGGCGCAGCTCGGCCAGTGCGGCCGCGAACTCCTGTCCGGGCGCCCGGCTCAGCGCCAGCATCTTCAGAATCGCCGTCTCGGTGGCATCGACACCGTCCTTGGCGCGCCCCTCGCGCTGGGCGATCCACACCGAGCAGCCCTCCTCGGTCACCGAGGCGCGGATATAGGCGGATAGCTGCTGCAGGGCATTGAGCTTTTCGCGGCGCCCGGTCATCCCGCGCCTGACGATGAAACTCTTGTTGATCCGCATCAGATCGCTGGCGAAACCCTTGCTCAGCAGATTGTCGCCAATCGCGATGCGGACCGTGTCGAAGCCATTGTCGTAGAGCATCAGATTGACCAGCGCCGGATCCATGGCGATGTCGCGGTGGTTGCCGATGAACAGATAGGCGCGGCTCTTATCCAGCGCCTGCAGACCACTCACCTCGAGGCTGGTGGTGACCCGCCGCATGTGCGACTGCAGCAGCGCTCCGACCAGTTCCTGGAACCCGGCCACGGTGCTGATGCCACGAAATCGGCGCGCCAGCGCCAGCCGCGCCAGACGGCGGCCGAGCCCCGGCCAGCGGCGGGCCAGCCCGGGCATCCGCATGCGCAGCAGCAGGTCGGCGAATTCGCGGTCGCGGATCAGCCGCGCCAGTACCTCGGCCACTTCGTCGTCGCGGTACGGCCGAATATCGGCAAACGGATCCAGACGGACGGGATCACTCATGCATTAACCCGGCGTGTACCAGCGCACCTCGCACGCGTACTTGTCGACCAGGGGCACCACATCCAACACCAGGGCAAAGAGCGCCATGCGCACCAGCAGGCCGTTGTCGGTCTGCCGGAAGATGGCCAGATTGGGGTTCTGGTCGAGGTCGATATCCAGCTCGTTGGCCTCGGCCCTCGAATCGCGCGGCAGCGGGTGCATGATCACCGTGTTGGGCTCGCAGTATTGGGTATAGATGGCCTGGTTGAGGCGCAGCCTGCCGCGATACAGATCCGCCTGGCGGCGATCGGGAAA
The DNA here is from genome assembly GCA_913060555.1 of uncultured Gammaproteobacteria bacterium. GTDB lineage: Bacteria > Pseudomonadota > Gammaproteobacteria > Pseudomonadales > Porticoccaceae > JAGPUQ01. The sequence continues at coordinate 16,766 of CAJXRS010000056.1, forward strand.
GCGCTCCTCCTGAATCCGGGTGGAGTAGACGATATCGACATGGGTGATGCTCGCCTCCAGGTTGTCCGACTCCACCACCCGCTGGCCAGCGGCGCGCAGCTCTTCGACCAGTGGGGCGGGCATGCTCAGCTCGGGGGGCGACACCAGCACCACCTGGATGCCTTCGAACAGGGACAGCAGCCGGGCCAGGGAGTGCACGGTGCGGCCGTAGCGCAGGTCGCCGATCATGGCAATGCGCAAGCCGTCGATGTTGCGGCCGCGACCGGCCAGCTCTTTCTCGATGGTGTAGAGATCGAGCAGCGCCTGGCTGGGATGCTCGTTGCTGCCGTCGCCACCGTTGAGTACCGGTACCCGGCTGGCGCTGGCGAACTCGGCCACCGAGCCGGCCACCGGATGGCGCATGCAGATCACGTCGCTGAAGCCGGACAGCACCCGGGCGGTATCGCGCAGGGACTCGCCCTTGACCAGCGACAGGCTGTCCATGCCCACCGACTCGCGGACCTCGCCGCCGAGCAGGTTGAAGGCGGACCCGAAACTGATTCGGGTGCGGGTGCTGGCCTCGAAGAACATGCTGCCCAGAATCGCGCCCTCCAGCACCCGGGTGGCGCGCCGCCGCTGGGCATAGGGTTCCATGTGGTCGGCGATCCGAAAGATCGCCTCGATGTCGCCCCGTTCGAACTGGGCAACCGACAAAACATGCGAACCCCGAAATTTCACGCACATGACCCCGCGGGCGATACTGGCGCGATTCTAGCAGGGTGGCGCAATCCCGGGCTCGAACCGTTCCGCGGCGGCGCCCGGTCCCCGAGCCGTACCCTGCACGGCAGCCCACCAC
>CAJXRS010000057.1 GCA_913060555.1 uncultured Gammaproteobacteria bacterium
GCGCGCGATAGCGCTGCCGATACCCCGCGCCGCACCCGTAACCACTGCCACCTGCGCCCAGAGCTTCGCCACCTGATGCCTCCTCGGCCAACCACTTATCCCCCGTCCCGGCTATCATGGTGGCAACCTACCGGCTAGTCAAAAGTCCGGGGGCAACGCCAAACGCCCATCGTCCGCTCCCGGCCCTCAGTCGAACATCTTCAGTCGCACGTTTTTGTCACCCAGAGGAGAAAACAACCATGCAAAGCGGACACGCCATCGTCACCGGCGCCATCGGCGGCCTGGGCACAGCCATCTGCAAGCGCCTGATCGCCGCCGGGATCCCGGTCATCGGTACCGACCGTCGCGCGGCAGACATCACTCCCTGGCTCGAGGAACAGCTCGATGCCGGCGAGCGCGAGCAGTTCAGTTTCCTGCCATTGGATGTCACCAAGGAAGAACAGGTGCAGCAGCTGGCGGACCAATTACGCGCCGAGAGCAAGCACATCGCCTATGTGATCAACAACGCTGGAATCCAGGGTAACGACAAGCCCTGGCAGCTCGACAGCAAGAGCTGGCACCGGGTGATCGCCGTCAACCTGCACGGGACCTTCTACATGACCAAGGCGTTCTGCGGCGCCATGGCCGAACGGGGCTTCGGGCGCATCGTCAACTTCGCGTCCATGTACGCCTACCACCCGGGCGAAGGCCAGTCGCCCTATGCCGCCGCCAAGGCCGGCATAACCGGCTACACCCGCTCCGTGGCACTGGATCTGGCGGCGAGCGGGGTCACCGTCAACACCATAGCCCCGGGGATGATCTGGCACGAACGCCTGCGGGGCGTGCTGCCCGACCAGGTCTACGAAGAGATGATCGCCCGAGTACCGGCAGGTCGCGCCGGTCGGCCAGAAGAGATCGCCGGCGCCGTGGCCTTCCTGTGTTCGGGGGAATCCTCCTATGTCACCGGCCAGACCCTGCACGTCAACGGCGGACTCTATCTGCCCGGCTGACGCCGCCCCGCGCGGTGCTCAGATGACCCACAGATCCAGGAATTCGTGCACCGGCATTGCCAGCAGCGACTGTGGGTCATCACCAAGGCTCAGGATCCGCTCGCAACGGGCGGCGGGAAACCGGGTCGCCAGATTGCGCTCGAACTTGCGCTGCAGCGCGGGGATCCCCTCGGCCCGCCGCCGGCGGTGACCCAGGGGATAGGCGACCTCGACCTTGTCGGTATGGGAGCCATCGCGAAAGAACACCTGCACGGCGTTGGCGATGGCGCGTTTGTCCGGGTCCAGATAGTCGGCGCTGTAGCCCGGATCCTCGACCACCTCCATGCGCTCCCGCAGCACATCGATTTCCGGATGCGCGGCGTGGAAGTCATCCTCATAGTGCTCGGCGGTGAGATCGCCAAACAGCAGTGGAACCGCGGTCATGTACTGCAGGCAGTGATCGCGGTCTGCCGGATTGGAGAGAGGGCCGGTCTTGGAGATGATGCGGATCGCCGACTCCTGGGTGGAAATAACGACGCGTTCGACGTCCGCCGCTCGGCCGCGCACCTGCGGGTGCAGCAGCACCGCACATTCGCAGGCGGTCTGGGCGTGGAATTCGGCCGGGAAAGCCACCTTGAAGAGAATGTTTTCCATCACGTAGGAACCCAAGGCGGGCGGCAGGCGCAGGCGGCGCTCGGCCTCCGGCTTCAGGCGCTGGTCGGCCACCCTGGTACTGAAACAGACATCGTAGAAACCCCATTGCGCCGCACTCAACGCACCCGGGATCCCCATTTCGCCGCGCAGGGCGATATCGGCGAGGCGAACGCCGCGTGCGCTGGCATCGCCAGCCGCCCAGGACTTGCGCGAGCCCGTATTGGGCGCATGGCGGTAGGTGCGCAGTGCCGAGCCGTCGACCCAGGCGTGGGAGATAGCCGCCAGCAGCTGCTCGCGGCTCGCCCCCAGCAACGCCGCGGCCACCGCGGTGGATGCGACCCGGACCAGCAGGACATGGTCGAGCCCGACCCGGTTGAAACTGTTTTCGAGCGCGATCCCGCCCTGGATCTCGTGCGCCTTGATCATCATCTCCAGCACCAGGGCCATGGTCAGCGGAGGTCTGCCGGCCGCGACATTGCGCTGCGAGAGGTGATCGGCGACCGCCAGGATGGCGCCCAGGTTGTCGGACGGATGCCCCCACTCCGCAGCCAGCCAGGTATCGTTGTAATCCAGCCAGCGGATGCAGCAACCGATATCCCAGGCGGCCTTCATCGGATCCAGGCAAAAGGCGGTGCCTGGCACCCGCGCGCCCTGGGGCACCTGGGTACCCTGAACCAGAGGGCCCAGATGCTTGGCGCACTCGGGAAAGCGCAGCGCCAGCAGGGCACAGCCCAGAGCATCGAACAGGCAGTGGCGGGCGGTTTCCCAGGCTTCCTCGGCGTCGATCCGGTAGTCGCGGACATAGTCCGCGATCGCCTGGATTTCCGGATCATAGTCCGGGCGCAGATTGGCATCGGCAGCTGTGGCCATGGCGCACCTCCGGCTTCGGCGAGTGGCGATCACAACCGGGCGCCGGGCGCCCGGAACTCGATCCCATGATAGCCATTCGGCGGACCACCCGCAGCGTGCGCCGCGGAGATCGGCGGCGGCTGGCAGGACGGCGCCTCAGAAGGTGTCGGCGGGAACCCGCACCCAGCCTTCCATCAGGATCCGCGCGCTGCGGCTCATGCTCACCCTGGCCACCGCCCATTGGTCATCGACCTGGCGAGCCTCGGCGCCGACCCTCAGGGTGCCCGAGGGATGGCCGAAACGCACCGCGCTGCGCTCGTCGCCGCCGGCGGCGAGATTGACCAGGGTCCCCGGGATCGCCGCCGCGGTGCCGATCGCCACCGCGCAGGTGCCCATCATGGCGTGGTGCAGCTTGCCCATCGACAGCGCGCGGACCAGCAGATCGATGTCGTCGGCGGCAATGCGCTTGCCGCTGGCAGCCACATAATCCCTGGGGTTGGCCACAAAGGCGATCTTGGGGGTGTGCTGGCGCGTAGCAGCCTCCTCCGGCGTCTGGATCAGCCCCATGCGCAGGGCGCCGGCGATGCGGATACGCTCGAATTTCTCCAGCGCCGCGGCATCGCCATTGATCGCCTCGCGCAGCTCGGTCCCCGTGTAGCCGATATCCTCGGCGTTGACGAATACCGTGGGGATGCCGGCGGTGATCATGGTTGCCTTGAGGACACCGATCCCGGGAACCTCGAGATCATCGACCAGATTGCCGGTGGGAAACATCGCACCTTCATCGGCATCGGCCGGATCGACAAACTCCAGCACGATCTCGGCGGCCGGAAAGGTCACGCCGTCCAGCTCGAAGTCGCCGGTCTCCTGCACCTGGCCGTCGGTGACCGGCACCCGGGCGATGATGGTCTTGCGGATGTTGGCCTGCCAGATGCGTACCCTGCAGGTGCCGTTGTGCGGAATGCGCGCCGGATCGACCAGGCCGGCGTGAATGGCGAAGGCACCGGCCGCCGTGGACAGGTTGCCGCAGTTGCCGCTCCAGTCGACGAAGGCCTTGTCGATTGCCACCTGCCCGTAGAGGTAGTCAACATCGTGATCCGGCTGACTGCTCTGCGAGAGGATTACGCACTTGCTGGTGCTGGACGTGGCCCCGCCCATGCCGTCGATATGGGCGGCATAGGGATCCGGACTGCCGATCACCCGCAGAAACAACTGGTCGCGAGCCGGGCCCGGCTGCCGGCAGGGCTCCGGCAGATCCTGGAGGCAGAAGAACACCCCCTTGCTGGTGCCGCCGCGCATATAGGTGGCGGGGATGCGGATCTGCGGCGCATGACTCATGGACTTCTCCTCGCGGGGCACAGCGGATTTCCTCAGGCAGTGGCCTCGGCCTCGAGAAAGTCGTCGGCAAACCGCTGCAGGACGCCGCCGGCCGAGTATATGGACACCTCTTCGCCGGTATCCAGGCGGCAGAGCACCGGGACCTCCTCGCGCCGACCGTCGCGGCGGTGGATCACCAGGGTCAGGGTGGCGCCCGGAGTGTGCTCGCCCAGCACATCGAAGGTCTCGGTGCCGTCGATGCCCAGGGTCTTGCGCGTGGTCCCCGGCAGGAACTCCAGCGGCAGCACGCCCATGCCGATCAGATTGGTGCGATGGATGCGCTCGAAGCCCTCGGCGACGATCGCCTCGACTCCGGCGAGGCGCACGCCCTTGGCCGCCCAGTCGCGCGAACTCCCCTGCCCGTAGTCGGCCCCGGCGATGATGATCAGCGGCTGCTTGCGGCTCAGGTAGGTCTCGATCGCCTCCCACATGCGCACCACCTGGCCCTCGGGCTCGATGCGTGCCAGCGAACCCTGCTGCACCTTGCCATCGACGACGGCCATCTCATTGATCAGTTTGGGATTGGCGAAGGTTGCCCGCTGTGCGGTCAGATGGTCGCCGCGATGGGTGGCGTAGGAATTGAAGTCCTCTTCCGGCAGCCCCATCTTCGCCAGGTACTCGCCGGCCGCACTGTCGGCCAGAATGGCATTGGACGGCGACAGATGGTCGGTGGTGATGTTGTCGCCGAGTACCGCCAGCGGCCGCATGCCCTGCAGGGAGCACTCGCCGGCCAGCGCGCCTTCCCAGTAGGGCGGGCGGCGGATATAGGTGCTCTGGGGCCGCCATTCGTAGAGCGGGCTGACCATGGTCTCGGCGGCATCACGCTGCTCGAACATGGGGATATAGACCTGCCGGAACTGCTCGGGCTTGACGCTGGCGCGCACGATGGCGTCGATCTCGGCGTCGCTGGGCCAGAGATCCTTGAGTGTCACCGGGTTGCCTTGGGAATCGATGCCCAGCACGTCGCGCTCGATATCGAAACGGATGGTTCCGGCAATGGCATAGGCCACCACCAGCGGCGGCGAGGCCAGAAACGCCTGCTTGGCATAGGGGTGGATGCGGCCGTCGAAGTTACGGTTGCCCGACAGCACCGCCACCGCGTAGAGATCCCGATCGACGATCTCCTGCTGGAGCTCGGGATCCAGGGCTCCGGACATGCCGTTGCAGGTGGTGCAGGCAAAGCCGACGATCCCGAAACCGAGTTGCTCCAACTCCCGCTTCAGCCCGGCCTCTTCGAGGTACAGGGCCACGGCCTTGGAGCCCGGTGCCAGCGAGGTCTTCACCCAGGGCTTGCGGACCAGGCCGCGGGCATTGGCATTGCGGGCCAGCAGGCCGGCGGCGATGACATTGCGCGGGTTCGAGGTGTTGGTGCAGCTGGTGATGGCGGCGATGATCACCGCACCGTCCGGCATCTGCCCCGGCACTTCCTCCCAGGCACCGGCGATGCCGCGTTCGGTCAACTCCGTGGTCGGCACCCGCGCGTGCGGATTGGAGGGGCCGGCCAGAGTGCGAACCACCGTAGAGAGGTCGAAGCGCAACAGCCGTTCATACTCCGCCTCACCCAGGGTGTCCGCCCACAGGCCGGCAGTCCTGGCATAGGTCTCGACCAGCCGCACCTGCTCATCCTCGCGCCCGGTCAGGCGCAGATAATCGAGGGTGTTGTCGTCGATCGCGAACATGGCGGCCGTGGCGCCGTACTCGGGCGCCATGTTGGAAATGGTCGCGCGGTCCCCCAGGGTCAATGCCGCGGCCCCTTCGCCGTGAAATTCGAGATAGGCACCCACCACTCGCTCGCGACGCAGAAACTCGGTCAACGCCAGCACGATATCGGTAGCGGTAATGCCCGGCTGTGGCTTGCCGAGAAGCTCCACGCCGACGATCTCCGGCAGGCGCATCCAGGAGGCGCGGCCGAGCATGACGTTCTCCGCCTCCAGGCCGCCGACGCCCACGGCGATGACCCCGAGGGCATCGACGTGCGGGGTGTGGCTGTCGGTGCCGACACAGGTGTCGGGGAAGGCGACGCCATCCGCCACCTGCACCACCGGCGACATCTTCTCCAGGTTGATCTGGTGCATGATGCCATTGCCCGGCGGGATGACATCGACGTTGCGAAACGCGTGCTTGGTCCAGTCGATGAAGTGAAACCTGTCCTCGTTGCGGCGATCCTCGACGGCGCGGTTCCTGGCGAAGGCCTCCGGGTCGTAACCGCCGCACTCCACTGCCAGCGAGTGGTCGACGATGAGTTGGACGGGCACCACTGGGTTGACCTTGGCCGGGTCTCCGCCGCGCTCGGCGATGGCATCGCGCAGGCCCGCCAGATCGACCAACGCGGTCTGACCCAGAATGTCGTGGCACACCACCCGCGCCGGGAACCAGGGGAAATCGCGCTCACGCTTGCGCTCGATGAGCTGGCGCAGGCAGTCGTCGAGAATCCCGGCATCGCAGCGGCGCACCAGATTCTCGGCCAGCACCCGCGAGGTGTAGGGCAAGCCGTCGTAAGCCCCGGGCGCGATCGCCTCCACCGCGGCGCGGGCATCGAAGTAGTCGAGTTCGGTTCCGGGAAGGTGTTTGCGGAATTGGCTGTTCATGGACTCCGGCACGATCAATGGTGCAAATGAGAGGGAAAGATGGCCCGGCGCGCCGGGCCCGGGTTGCGCCAGTTCAACCGCGCTGTTCGAGCGGCACTACCTTGCGCAGGTCCTCGCCGACATACTCGGCGCTGGGGCGGATGATGCGGTTGTCGGTGCGCTGCTCCATGACGTGCGCCGCCCAGCCGGTGAGCCGGGACATCACGAAGATGGGCGTGAACAGCTTGGTGGGAATGGCCATGAAGTGATAGGCGGAGGCGTGGAAAAAATCCGCATTGCAGAACAGCTTCTTCTCACGCCACATCACTTCCTCGCAGCGCACCGACACCGGATAGAGCACGCTGTCGCCGACGTCCGCTGCCAGTTTTTCGGCCCATACCTTGATGATCTCGTTACGCGGATCGGAGTCGGAGTAGACCGCGTGGCCGAAGCCCATGATCTTTTCCTTCCGCTCCAGCATCCCCAGCATCTCGCGCTCGGCCTCGTCCGGACTCTGCCACTGCTCGATCATCGCCATGGCCGCCTCGTTGGCGCCACCATGGAGCGGGCCGCGCAGGCTGCCGATCGCGCCGGTGATGCAGGAGTGCATGTCGGAAAGCGTCGAGGCACAGACCCGCGCCGTAAAGGTGGAAGCGTTGAATTCGTGCTCGGCGTAGAGGATGAGCGACACGTTCATGACCCGCTCATGGAGTTCGTTGGGCTTGCCACCGCGCAGCATGTGCAGGAAATGCGCACCGATGGAATCGTCGTCGGTCTCGGTGTCGATGCGCAGGTTGTCGTGGCTGAATCGGTACCAGTAGCAGATGATCGACGGAAACAGCGCCAGCATGCGGTCGGCGATCTCCCCCTGCTGGCTGAAATCCGCCTCGGGTTCGATGTTGCCGAGAAAGGAACTGCCGGTACGCAACACATCCATCGGGTGAGCCGTGGCGGGGATGCGCTCGAGCACTTCCTTGAGCGGCTTGGGCAAGCCGCGGAGCCCTTTCAGCCTGGCCTTGTAGGCATCCAGTTGCTGGCGCGTGGGAAGAGCTCCCTTGAGTATCAGGTACGCCACTTCCTCGAATGTACAGCTCGCCGCCAGATCCTTGACGTCGTAGCCCCGGTAGGTCAGGCCGGAACCTTCCTTGCCCACGGTCGACAGGGCGGTCTTGCCGGCGATCTGGCCACGCAGGCCCGCGCCTTCGAGTTTCTTGGCAGTCGTCATAGAGGTCTCCAGTTACCCTTGTAGCCTTGAGATAATCGCTCACCGGCAGCTCGCCGGCAAAACCGATCCGCCGCTAGTCGGCCTTGGTCGCAGAAAACAGCGCATCGAGCCGCGCCTCGTAGGCGTGGTAATCGAGGTAATCATAGAGCTCGGCGCGGGTCTGCATCAGCTCCACGACTTCGGTCTGGTCGCCGCGCTCGAGAATGCTCCGGTAGACGGTCTCCGCGGCGCGATTCATGGCACGAAAGGCCGACAGCGGATAGAGCACCAGATCCACGCCCCAGGAGCCGAGCTCCGCGCGGTTGTACAGCGGGGTCTGGCCAAACTCGGTGATATTGGCGAGCAGGGGCGCGTCTATGGCCCCGGCAAAGGCGCGGTAATGCGCCTCCTCGCTCACCGCCTCGGCAAAGATGCCGTCCGCACCGGCTTCGATGCAGGCCTGGGCGCGCTCGATGGCCCGTTCCAGGCCCTCCTGGGCGAAAGCGTCGGTGCGCGCCATGATGAAAAAATCCGGGTCCGTGCGGGCATCGACCGCCGCCTTGATGCGGTCGACCATCTCTGCCAGGGAGACGATTTCCTTGTTGGGCCTGTGCCCACAGCGCTTCTGGGCGACCTGATCCTCGATGTGCACCGCGGCGGCCCCGGCGCGGATCATCTCGCGAACGGTGCGCGCGATATTGAAGGCGCCGCCCCAGCCGGTATCGATGTCCACGAGCAGCGGCAGCGCACTGGCCCCGGTAATGCGACGAACGTCCTCGAGCACATTGTCGAGCGACGTGATGCCCAGATCCGGGAGGCCATAGGAGGCGTTCGCGACTCCGGCCCCGGACACATAGATGGCCTGGTGACCCAGGCGCTCTGCCATCAGGGCAGTGTAGGCATTGATGGTGCCGACCACCGCCAATGGGCGGTGCTCGGCGATGGCGCGACGAAATTTCGCGCCTGGCGATGGGTGGGTCATGACGAACTCCTGCACTGTATCCGGCGCCGCCGCAAGATCCCGGCCACAGCCGCCGGACCCCGTGCCGCAATAACGCATCAGGCTCCGTACGGAGGCTGGGTGCGCAATTCTGCCACTAATGCCCTGTCCACGCGACCCGAGACCGAGACGCGGCCTCCTGCCCCAGCCCGTGTCCGCTACCCATCTCGACTGGCCGTCAGCCGTCCTCCGTCCGCCCCCCCCTGCGCCGGCGCCGGCGCCCGCGGCGGCAAGGCATCGACGGTGTCCTGTCGGTCCCGCTCGTCCAGCAGGCGCTGCAAGCGCTCGCGCAACAGGGCCTCGTGCAGCTCCTGCTGACGCCGCTCGTCGCGCAGCGCGTGCAACAGCCCACCGGCCATGAACATCATCAGCACCATGAAGGGAAAGGCGGCCAAGATGGAAATGGTCTGCAGGGCCTCGAGCCCGCCGCTGGCCAGCAGAACCCCGGTCACCGTCACGGTAACCAACCCCCAGATCAGGCGGATTAGGCGGCCCGGATCGAGCCGCCCCTGGCTGGTGAACATGCCTAGTGGGCCAACGGCAGACGGTCGAGGGTAAGAAACAGGGTCGAGCCGATCTCGGTCTCGACCGCGGCGCCCAGCCCTGCGCCTTCGAACATCTCGAAGTACAGGGCCGAGGCGCCCAGCACAACCCCCAGGCAAAACAGCAGAAAGCCCGTGGTGACAAATAGATACAGCCAACCGAAATGCCTGGTGGTGAATTCCAGCAGGCTGTTTGCTACCGCCGAGAGCTGTCCGGGGTCACGCACGCCCAGATAGATGAACACCGCCATCACAGCCAGCGACCAGATCAGCGTCCAAGGCGCCCGCCGCCAGGCCCGAACGCCTTGCAGCATGCTTTTCTCCCGCTATTGGCGCCAGCAGGGTAAATGCCGGGGACTCGCCGCCGCAACCCGCACTGCAAGCGCGTGCAGCGACGCCGGAATCATTCGTCTTCCGGGTCGAGCCTGAGCGACAGGGAGTTCACGCAATAGCGCAGGCCGGTCGGCGCCGGGCCGTCGGGAAACACATGGCCGAGGTGACTGCCGCATTCGGCGCACAGGATCTCGGTACGCACCATGCCGCGGCTGGCATCGGTGTCCTCGGCGATATGATTGTCGTCCAGGGCCCGGTAAAAGCTCGGCCAACCACTGCCGGAATCGTACTTGGTCTCCGAACTGAACAGCTCTGCGCCACAACACGCGCAGACATAGGTGCCCGGCCGTTTCTCGTCACAGTACGCGCCGGTGAACGGCCGCTCGGTACCCTTGCGGCGGCAGACTTCAAACTGCTCCGGCGTCAGCTTCTCACGCCAGTAGTCCTCGCCCCTGGCTTTCCAATCGCTCATCGCAACACCCCCGAACATCAATAGGATGATTACTAATCTACGCTACAATGGCGCGCTTTTTAAGGGCCTTTACTGCTTCCCGAGCCGCGCCATGCTGCACTATCACAAGTCCGCCAAACTCGAACACGTCTGCTACGACATCCGCGGCCCGGTGCTGGATCACGCCCATCGGCTGGAGGAGGAAGGCCACCGCATCATCAAGCTCAACATCGGCAATCCGGCGGCGTTCGGCTTCGAGGCCCCGGACGAGATCATCCAGGACGTGATCCGCAATCTGGGCGCAGCCCAGGGCTACAGCCACTCCAAGGGCATCTTCGCGGCCCGCAAGGCGATCATGCAGCGCTGCCAGCTGCAGGGCATCCCCGGCGTCGACGTCGAGGACATCATTCTCGGCAACGGCGTCAGCGAACTGATCGTCATGGCCATGCAGGCACTGCTCAACCCCGGCGACGAGATCCTGGTGCCGGCGCCGGACTATCCCCTGTGGACCGCGGCGGTGACCCTGGCCGGCGGCAAGCCCGTCCACTATCGCTGCGACGAAGCCGACGGCTGGCAGCCGGACCTGGCCGACATCGAAGCCAAGACCGGCGAGCGCACCCGGGGCATCGTGGTCATCAACCCGAACAATCCCACCGGCGCCGTGTACAGCGAGGCACTGCTGCGCGCGCTGACCGAGCACGCCCGGCGCCACCAACTGATCCTGTTTGCCGACGAGATCTACGACCGCATCCTCTATGACGGCGCGGCCCACGTCCCCCTGGCCTCGTTGTCCGAGGACATCCTCTGCATCACTTTCAATGGCCTGTCCAAGAACTATCGCCTGGCGGGCTTTCGCTCCGGCTGGCTGATCGCCAGCGGCGCCAAGCACCGTGCGCGCAGTTACCTGCAGGGCATCGAGATGCTGGCCTCCATGCGCCTGTGCGCCAATGTGCCGGCCATGTACGCGATCCAGACCGCGCTGGGCGGGCGCCAGACCATCGAGGATCTGGTGATCCCGGGCGGCCTCTTCCACCAGCAGCGCGACCTGGCCTGGAAGCGGCTCAACGCCATGCCCGGGGTCAGCTGCGTGCGGCCGCTGGGCGCGCTCTATCTCTTCCCCCGCCTCGACCCCGAGGTCTATCCGATCGCCGACGACGAACAGTTCGTGCTGGATCTGCTGCTCCAGGAAAAGCTGTTGCTGGTCCAGGGCACGGCGTTCAACTGGTTCGACACCCAGCACTTCCGGATCGTCTTTTTGCCCAAGCTCGACGAGCTCAACAGCGCCATGGACCGCCTGGAGCACTTTCTGGAACGGCTGCGCGCCGGCTGACCACTCAACCGACGGCGAAACCCAGCAGGCGCAGGTCGCGGGCGGTCTCCGGAGTACAGTCCCCGAGCACCCGATAATGTTCGAACTCCCGCCGCTCCGGGCAGTTGCGCCGCAGCGCGTCGAAGGCCGCGCCCGGGGCGCCCCCCCGGGCCAGGGCCGCCGCCATGCGGCACCCCTCCGCACGGACATCGAAGGTTGCCAGCACTGCCTCGGCCAAGACATCGCCCCGGCCGGCCAGCTCCAGAACCCGTTGCGGCCTCGGCGGCGCCGGCGGCGGGGGCAGTCCCAGCCAGGCGCAGAACGCCTCGTGCACGGCGCGGCTGCCGTTGTCGCGTCCCTCCCGGCTGTAGCCGGCGATATGGGGCGTGCCCAGGTCCACCAGCCGCCACAGGTCGAGATCGATCTCGGGCTCGCCTTCCCAGACGTCGAGGGCCGCGGTCAGCTTCCGGTTATCCTCCAGCAGACGCCGCAGGGCGGCATTGTCGATCACCGCGCCGCGGGCGGCATTGATCAGCAGGCAGCCGGGCTTGAGCCGCGCCAGGCGCCCGGCGTCGAACAGATGGTGGGTGGCGTGGGGGCCTTGGCGGCTGAGGGGAACGTGCAGGCAGAGGATATCGGCACCGGCCAGCAGTTCGTCCAGGCCCGCAGAAGCGGCCAGGGCACCCGGCGGCAGCAGCGGATCCCGCACCAGGCAGCGCACCCCCAATCCTTGCAGCACCTGGTACAGGCGGCCGCCGACCGCGCCGCAGCCGAGAATGCCGACCGTCAGGCGCCGCCATTGCGGGCGCAGGGCGCAGAACACCGCCAGCAGGTACTGCACCACGGCTCCGGCGTTGCAGCCGGGCGCGTGCGCGACCTGGATACCGGCACGCGCCAGCCAGGCAAGGTCCAGGTGGTCGCAACCACTGGTCGCCGAACCCACGAAACGCACCGCGCTGCCGTCCAGGAGCGCGGCGTCCACCCGGGTCACCGAGCGTACCAGCAGCGCTTCGGCATCCCGTACCACTGCCGGGGTGATGGCCCGCCCCGGCAGGGCCAGCACCTCGCCGTGCGCGCCGAACAGGGTGTCGAGCAGCGGCATGTTTTCGTCGGCGACGATCTTCATCCCAGCCAGTCCCGGCACAGATAACGGTCGGTATCGCGCCAGTCAGGGGTCCCGTAGAACCGGCACAGCGCATCGGCGAACAGCCGGGCGCGCGGCGGCGGGCCGCGCTGGAGCAAGCGCTCGAGTTCCGCGGCCACTCGGGCGCCGAAGTCACCGCCGGCACCGACTCCCCGGAGATTATCCGCGCTGGGGCGAAAGCAGTACCCGGCGGCCACGGAAAAGATCCATTCCAACGCCTGGGGACGGGCCTCCACCGCCTCGAAGGCGCGCTGACCGGCGGCGTCGCGGCCATCCGGTCGATACCAGTAACCGAAATCGATGCGCAGCCGCCGCGCCGGCCCGGCGACACACCAGTGTGCGGTTTCGTGCAGGGCGCTGGCGAAGTAATCGGCGCGATAGCACAGTCGATGCGGCGCGTTTCCGGACGCCGGAAGGTACAGCGGCTCTGCGGCGCCGCCCTCCAGCTTGGTACCCCAGCGCGCCCGGAAGCAGTCCGCGAACACCAGTTCCAGATCGGCGCAGCGGTGGCCGCGACCAATCGCCGGAGAGTCTGCCTGCCGAGCCCTTCTCACCACCGGCTTCCCGCTATTGTGCTCACGGGGTTTCGCGGGTACTTTAGGCCTCGATGGTTGTGATCGTGCCACTCACAGCTAGAAAGCCGAACGGCTTTGCCGCAAACCATCGATAGGAGTGAATCATGCACGTTTCTGACGACTCCCCTCCCCGCTCCGACAACGTCATCGACCTCTTCAGCCGCCAACCCTACTCCCACCCCTTCCATCATCGCTTCATTCGCCTGGCCCCGGAACTCGACGGCATGGAAATGCTGTACTCGAACGAGACGCACCCGGACCGCCTGTTCAGCATCAAGATCCTCTGCTGGGCCCTGCGCGCCGACGGCGATATCGTCGGCCTGGTGCCCTGGCTCAACACCCTCACCGCCTGCCCGGAGATCAGCGATCCCCTGAACGGCCGCTGGGAGGGTTATTACGATCCGGGCATCGACGAGATGTTCGAAGATGCCCCCCTGCACAAGGTGATGGAGCTCGAGGCCGCCGCCGAATACTACGAATATTCCTGCGAAGACGGCGACGACCCCGTACAGGAGATCCCCGATACCATCGGCACCCATGCGGTATTTTCGGGAGACGGCTTCAAGACGCTCAGCCTGCGCGAAGTGGTCAGCTGGCGACTGCTGTTCGACGGCACCATCGAGGGCATGATCGTGGATCCCGAGAAAGTTCGGGAAACCCCGGTGCTGCCCGGCGACCCCAGCCTGTTCGCGGCCGAAAGCCACGCCGATTTCCGCTATTACTTCCAGCACCACATCGCCAACAAGATCAAGGCCCAGGATCCGGAAGCCATGGAGGCCATCGCGCTGCTCGCCGATTCCTGATGAGGACTCTTCCTCGCCGTTGCATGCCGGATGCAGCGGCCCCTCATCCACCGCGGCGGATGAAGTAGCAGTACTCAGCGCCGCGCTCCCATTGCGCCACCAGTTCGTGCCCCAGATAGGTGCAGAACCTGCCGACATCGCGCTGTGTCGAGGGATCCGTGGCGATCAACTTGACGACCTGACCCGCGGCAAGCTTGCGTACCCCATTGTGCAACAGCATCACCGGCTCCGGACAGATCAGCCCCCGGGCGTCGACCAGCAGGTCGAAGGCCGGCTCCGCCGCTTCCACGGACATCAGGCGCGCGCCGCCCGCTGCGCGCCCGGGAACCGCCCTGTCACGCGTCGGCGACTGTCACGCGCCGGCGAGCAGGCGCTCGACCCGCTCCACCTTGTCGGCGAGACTCTGGTGACGATCGGTGCGGGTGCCGATGCGCAGCGTCGAGGAGATCCGCGCCCGGCCCATCTCGTGTACCCGGCGATGACACTCCTTGATGGCGGCCAGCACCGGATCCCACTCCCCCTCGACGTTGGTGCCGAAGGCGTGCATGCGCGGCTGCAGGCCGGCGACGGCCAGCACCCGCTCGCACTCCGCGACCTCGGCGGCGACCGAGACATCACCGCCCAGCGGAATCAGACAGAAGTCGACATGGACGTGCATACCACTGCTCCTCGCCAGGCCGTGCCTGACCTTGCTCCGCCGGCGGCGATACCGCCCGACGGCTGAACTCAGGGCGCCGCTGCCAGCCGCTGGCGGACGCGATCGAGCCGCGTCAGCAGATAGATGGCACCGACGATATTGCCGATGATAAAGAGCGCTATCACCCAGGGCAGCGCCGCAGCCGCCGAGCCTTCCAGAAAATAGATGATCCAGGCCAGCAGCAGACAACCAAACACGAAATCCAGGGTCACCACCAGACCCCAGGGTTCGCGCAGCGCGGCGAGAAATCCGCCCAGCCCGGGATCGGCCCAGGCCGCCCAGGCGAACACGCCGAGAAACGCCAGTAGATAGAGGCCGATCGACCATTTCGCCGCGCCCATGGTTTCCTCCGAATTCTGATCATTATTGGCAGCGCCATGGTCCGTCGCGTGCTGTTGGCTGTCAAATACCGCCCCGCGGGCGGGTGCGCAGCTTGGCCGTCTGCCGCACCAGTGCCACCAGCCGATCCTCGCCGTCCCACAACCAGCCATCCTCGTCCACCAGGCCGTTGCTGATCAACGGCGACTCGAAGCAAAAACGCAACGGCCCGGGCGCCGGGTGCGCGTGCAGCTGCACGGTCAGCTCCAGCGTCGGCACCCAGCCCTCGGCGCCGTACAGGGCGAAGGCCGGCGGCGGCATGGCGTCGGCAAACAGCAGCAAGCCGAACAGATCGATGGGCGCGCCATCGGCAAACCGGGTCCAGCCCAGCCAGCGCGCCCTGTCGGCCGGCTCGGCCGGCGCTCCCGCGAGCGCGCGTACATGCTCCGGCGCCATGCGCTGGATCAGTTGGCGGTGCATGGGGATATTGTCGGCCCTGGGGATATCGAGGCAGTCCTCGTATACCGGCATCCCGGGTATCGGCACCGCACAGTGGCTGGCGCCGCGGTTGGCCGCCAGGTCACTGCAGGTGCCGAGCAACTGGATCACGGTGGCGCCGTCCTGCAGCATGCGCACCATGCCGCTGGAGGTGGCCTTGCCGACCCGCAGCGGCTCCACCTCGCAGCGCACCGGACCCGGTGCCGGGCGCCGCAGGTAGTAGGCGGTAACCACCATGGGGTCCGGGTGCGGCAACGCCGCGGCCAGCGCCCGGGCGCCGACCGCCAGCGCATAGCCGCCATTGGGCGCCTGACCGATATTCCAGTCCGGTGAGAACTCGCCCTCCCAGACGCCCTCGGCGATGCGCCGGACCTGGGTATCCCGCGCAAAACGGCCCGCTCGACTGTCTCCGGGCGCTGTCGGCTCTGCTGTCATCTGCTTCTCCAGTAGCATCTCTCGGCGACGCATTATGCGCAAATGGTCGCGACGCGCCCACGCCCCATTGGTTTGCTTTAGACTCGGGGAAAACACAACAACCTCGGGAGGGGCAGATGACCGTCACCGGCGATTACCCGGACCTCGGGGTCACCTTGGAGGCCGGGGTGGCCACCCTGGTGATCCGCAGGCCGCCCTTCAACTATTTCGATGTCGAGCTGATCCAGACCCTCGCCCGGGCCTTCGAGGATCTCGACGCCCTGGCGGAATGCCGCGCCCTGGTGCTGGGCGCCGAAGGGCGTGCGTTCTGCGCCGGCGCCGATTTCGGCGGCGGCGAGCGCCTGCAGCAGGATACCGCCAAGGATGACGGCGAGTCCGCGTTCAAGCGGCGCTCCGGACGTCTGTATCAGGAGGCCGTGCGCCTGTTCGGCAACCGCAAGCCCGTGGTCTGCGCAGTACAGGGCGCGGCGATCGGCGGCGGCCTGGGGCTCGCGCTGGTCGGCGATTTCCGGGTGACCTGCCCCGAAGCCAGATTCAGCGCCAATTTCGCGCGGCTGGGCTTTCACCCGGGCTTCGGCCTCACCCATACGCTGCCGGCGCTGATCGGCCAGCAGCGGGCCCATCTGATGTGCTACACCGGGCGCCGGATCCGCGGCGAACAGGCCCACGCCTGGGGGCTCGCCGATCTGCTGGTACCCCAGAGCGAAGTACTGGCCAAGGCTCAGGAGTTGGCGGCGGAGATCGCCGGGTCCGCCCCCCTGGCCGTGCAGTCGATCCGCGCCACCCTGCGCATGGGGCTGGCCGAGCGGGTGCGGGCGGCGACCGATCGCGAGCTGGCCGAACAGCAATGGCTGCTCCAGACCGAGGACGCCCGCGAGGGCATCAAGGCCACCGCCGAACGCCGCGAGCCGGTGTTTCAGGGCCGCTGAGCCGGGAGCCCATCATGTTCGATCTCAGCCAGCAAGAAGAATTGGTCCTGCTCCAGGACCAGGTGCGCCAATTCGGCGCCGCGGTGCTCCGCGAGCGCCACCGCGAGTTCGAAGCCGCAGGTGCCGTGGCCGACGAGGCGCGGGCCGAGTACGCCGCCCTGGGCCTGGCCGGGCTGGAGCTGCCCGAAGCCCTGGACGGCGCCGGCCTGGGCGCGGTGGCCAAGGTACTGGTCCTGGAGGAGTTGGGCGCCGCGGATCCCGGCGCCGCCCTGGCGCTCGACGCCCTGGGCCCGGCACTCTATCCCCTGGCAGAGCTCGGCGGCGAAGCCGCGCTGACCCGCTACGCTCTGCCGCTGCTCGGCGACCCGGAGGCGCGCGCCCTGCTGGTGTGGGGCGACAGCGAACGGCCGGGCCGGCAACGCCGCCTGATCGAGGGCGGCCGCGCCACCGGCACCCTGCCCTGGGTACCGGCCGCGCGCGCCGACCTGCTCGTGGTGCTGGACGCCCAGGGGGCTGCGGTGATCGACAGCGGCTTTCGCCTGACGCCCGTTAAGGGCAGCGGCCTGCGCGCCGCCGGCGCAGCGGAATTGGTGCTCGACAACGCACCCCTGAGCGCGCACTGGCGGGATCCGGCGGGCGCCGCGCGGGCCCTGGCGCGCTGGCGCCTGTCCGTGGCGGCGCTGCTCACCGGCCTCATGCGCACCGCGGCCGAGACCTCCCGCGAGTACGCCCTGCAGCGGGTCGCCTTCGGCAAGCCCATCGCCCACCACCAGGCGCTGGCATTTCTGATCGCCGACATGCACAGCGCGGTCGATGCCAGCCGCATCCTGG
>CAJXRS010000058.1 GCA_913060555.1 uncultured Gammaproteobacteria bacterium
CCGATCGACCTGTGCAAGCAGCGGTATACCGCCGTTGCTGGTGATGTCGCCGCCATTGAAATCGGCTTCGACTCTACGGCGCTTGACGGATGGAAATTCGAGGGAAGTCTGGTAGCATTCTGCCACGGCGGAGGTTCTTGTCCTTGAGGTCTCGACACCCTTATTTTCAAGAGCCTTCCGCCGTTTTTCTACCTGCCTTGGTGCTAAATCCGGGATAGGGGGCTTTGCAAGAGTAGTAATGAGGTACCCAGAAGCTATTGGAAAAGTGCTGGAACTTTTGTTGTTTGAGCCTGTCGCTAACGATAACCGTGTCGGGATTCTTCGAAATGAATGGGCAAGTTGTCCTATTCACAAAATAAATGAAGGCCGACCGGGAGTCGAATCCATTTGGTGAAAAGGAGGCTACGATGTCAGGCTCAAAACGTTTCGTATACTTAACATCAATCAGCGCAATCTTGTTTGCGTCAGCCGCTTTCGCACAAAGTCCTTATCTCAAACCGGACAATACCTGGATCGGCATCGACGGTACCGTCGAGGATGTCTCGCCGGATTCCTTCACGCTGGATTATGGCCAGGGCGACATCACCGTCGAAATGGATGATAGTGACCGTGATGCGGAAGGTTATAAGCTGATGAAGGGTGATCGTGTGACCGTGGCCGGCGTGATTGACGATGATTTCTATGAAACGGCCAAGATCGAAGCTGCCAGCGTCTATGTGGAAGAGATAGGAACCTACTTTCACGCAAGTGCTATCGATGAAGAAGACACCATTTTGGACATCGACCCTGTTGTGGTATCCAACACAACATTTCAGGGGACGGTTACCAGCGTCGATAAAAATGCTGAAAAATTTACCCTGGACAGCGGTCCGGCAAAAATTACCGTCGAAGTGGACGAGATGCCATACAACCCCCTAGACGAGGACGGTTACCAGGAAATATCAAAAGGGGATGTCGTCTCGGTGACGGGAAGCATTGACAAGGAACTGTTCGACGGCAGGGTTTTTAACGCTGAACGGCTCACCACGCTCCATGACAAAGGCAACGGGAAATCCTGATCTTTCCATGCATTGACAATTCGATTTGAAAAATCCACTTCAGGGCTGCTGGTGCAGCCCTTTTTTTGATATTCAGAATGCTCGATCGATACGAACGCCAGACACCAAAAAAACATGCAATAAAGCCCTCAGCCAACCAGGTGACCTCATAACTGAAAGCCGGAAGCTATGAGCACTGCCGCCCACGAAAAATAACTATACCCGCCGCTGCTGCGGCCGTAAGCTTCCCGCTCTTGTCGGCTTGACGGGGAGGCTTACGGTAGCACTGCCGGTGGCGGTTCGAGCGACGTGCGACAATTTGCCGCATTTCCAGCGGGCACCGGAGGGGCGATAATGGCAACCTGGGGTGCCGGCGCTGCGGTCAGCGGCAATGCACCCGTGCAGGTAAGGGCAGATCAGGATTCATGACTCTATCCCGCGCGGTGCTTTACGGCACGGCGCTGCTGGCGGCGATGGCCGCGCACGGCGCAGTGGTCGCATTGCTGTGGTCCGCTCAATCCGCGTTGCCTTCGCCACCGGCTGTTCGGGTCCGACTGATCGAGCGGCCGGCGCAGGTGGCATCGACTGCCCAGACCGCGGGGCCAACCGCACCCGCTGCCGCGGAGCCGGAGCCCAAGCCCGTACTGGAGCCCAAGCCCGTACTGGAGCCCAAGCCCGTACCGGAGCCCAAGCCCGCGCCGGAGCCCAAGCCCGCGCCGGAGCCCAAACCGATACCGGAACCCAAGCCGGACCCGCAAGGCAAGCCGCCGCCCAGGCCGGCGCCCGCGGCGGGGTCTGGTCCGCCAGTGGAGCCTGCGGCGATGCGCCAGGAGGCTCCCGGGCCGTCGCCGGCGCAAGCGCTGCCGGAACCGGAGCTGGCCCTGTACTGCCCGCACCGCCCCCCGCCCAGGTATCCGGCCAGGGCGCGGCGCCTGGGGCAGGAGGGTGTGGTGGATCTGCTGGTGGAGCTGTCCGCGGCGGGCCGGGTGACCGAGGTCAGGGTGGTCCAGTCCTCGGGTTCGGCGCGTCTCGACGCTGCGGCGGTGGCGGCGGTGCGCGATTGGCGATGCGAGCCCGCTCGGGTCGACGGTGGCGCCGTGGCGGCGAGCGCGCGGCAGCGCATCCGCTTTTCGTTACGATGAAGGCTTGCGAGAGATGGTGATGATCGAGTTCGGTTTCGCACATTTTCTGCAGCAACTCGACCCCCTGGGCTGGGTGTTGCTGGGCGTGCTGGGCCTGTTGTCCCTGGCCAGCTGGACGTTTTTCCTGATCTGGGCGGCGCTTGGGCTCCTGACCCGCGGGCAGGGGGCGCGTTTTGCGGTTGCGGCGTTGGCCACACCAGGCTTTGCGGAACCCCGCCCGCCGCCCCCGGGGGCGCGGGTCGAAGCTGCCCTGCTGGCGGTGGTTCGAGAGGCGCGTGACCTGGCGGATGCCGGCGAGCGCTTCGCGGCGGCCGGCGGCCTCGCCGCCCATCTCACCCGCGGGTTGCGCCAGCAACTCGACCGCGCGGCGGTCGTGCGGGAACGTGGGCTGACGCTGCTCGCCACCACGGCGGCCACAGCGCCCTATCTGGGGCTGCTGGGCACGGTGTGGGGCATCTATCACGCCCTGCTGCGCATCGCCGGCACCGGCGAGGCTGGGCTGGCGGCGGTCGCCGGGCCCATCGGCGAGGCGCTGGTGATGACCGCCCTGGGCCTCTCGGTGGCCATTCCCGCGGTCTTTGCCCACAACCTGGTGCAGCGTAGCAACCGCACCCTGTTGGCACATTGGGAGGATTTCGCCGCGACCCTGCTGTTGCGCGCCACCGCGCCCGCTCCGGTGGCGCAGGCCGGGGCCGAAAGCCGATCGACGCTGCGCAGGATGGGGGGCTGAGCCTTGGCTTTCGGAGACGGCATCGGGCAGTCGCAGCGCTCCAGTGCCGACATCAATATCGTTCCGCTGGTGGACGTGATCCTGGTGCTGCTGGTGATCTTCATCGTCACCGCGCCGCTGATCACCCAGGCGGTGAAGGTGGATCTTCCGGAGGCAGAGAGCCAGCCGGCCGACTCCCAGGTGCAACCCGTGGTGGTGACCATCGAAGCCGACGGCCGGCTGCACTGGGCGGGTAGCCCCCTGACCCTTGCGGAGCTGGAGCAGCGCGCCCGCGGGCTGGCGGCACGGCCGGATGCGGAGCTGCATATCGAGGCCGACCGGGCGGTGGCCTACGACGCTGTGGCCCAGGTGCTGGCCGCGGCGGCCCGCGCCGGGGTGGAGCGGATCAGTTTCGTCACCGACCCGGAAATGGGCGCGACCCGGCAGCATCCCCCGCCTGGTCCCTGAATGGCCGGTCGTCGCCCCGGTACCGCGCTACGGACCGCTCGGCTGCCACAAAACACCCTGCTTTCCCGCCCGGGGCCTTAGCCAGAGCTTTGCTCAATACGCGCCTGCCGGCATCGGCCGACTTCAGGATCGAGACGATCTGCGTCTCGGTGAATCACGATTTCTTCATCAGGAACCTCCTGGCTGTAAGATGCCAGAAAGCTCTACTTCTTACCTGTCGCCGCGCACGAAGTTGAGCCCAAAACCTACGGCTGGGTGGAATTTGCCGAGATTCTGCCCTGGGGCATAAAAGTGAAAGTAAAACTGGATAGCGGAGCCCTCACTTCATCCATGCAGGCAGAGGATATCGAGACGTTCGAGCGAGGCGACGAAAACTGGGTTCGCTTCACACTGGAAGTGGAAGACGAAGCGAGCGATGACGTAATTTCCAGAACCGTCGAAAGACCTGTCCATCGCGACTTTAATGCCACCGGTGCCGGAGGCGAGGATTACCGCAAGGTGGTGTTGATGAAGGTGTGTATCGGCACCACGATTTATGAAGAGCAATTCAGTCTGGAGGATCGCGACGACATGATCTACCCGGTCCTGCTGGGCCGCCGCACCATCCAAACGCTCGGCGATATCGACGTCACAAAAACGTTTGTCAACGAACCCGAGTGCGGCAAAAGCGCCCCGGTCAGCTTATATCGCGACAAACATAACGACGAGGATATCGGGATCTGACGTGCCAACAGTCGAGGCAAACGTGATTGATCACTGTTGCGCTTCGTCAGCGGCCATTTTCTCCTGGCATCGAGCCTCGTCGCGCCCCGCATTCAACTGGCGAATGGCCGCAATGTTCTCGTCCATGCCATTGGTCTGCGGGTGGCCCGGGGGCGTCAGGCGGTGCCCGATGCCCAGTCCCCGGCACAGGCGATCGAATGCATGCTGGCCGCTCGGTGCCCGCGTCCGGCTCCCGGACAGCCGGTCCGTGAAAAGGTGTCCTTCCCCGGTGCGCGAGCGGTCGTCAGGTCAGCAGGTGATCGGTGCGGCCCAGGTAGCCGATCTCGAACCGGGTCAGACAGATTTCCGTCACCGAGGTGTTGTCGACCCGGTACTGGGTCCAGCCGGTGCTGTTGCGGTCGATCCAGTGCGACAGGGCAAAGGCGATGGCCAGGCCGTGGCTGACCACCACCAGATTCTCGCCGGGGTGGTTGCTGTGGAATTCCTCGACCGCCGTCACGAACCGCCGGGTGACTTCGTAACGGGTCTCGCCGCCCGGCGCCCGATGGTGTTCGTCCGCCATCATCCGTTTCACGAAGCCGTCGTCGCCGCCGAGATCGTCGAAGCCTCTGCCCTCGAACTCACCGGCGCCGAATTCGATCAGCCGGTGGTCGAGACGCAGTGCGTGGCCGTTGCGTGCGGCGATGTGCTCGGCGGTGTGTCTGGCGCGCTGCAGGGTGCTGGAGTAGATGGCGTGGATTTCGGGCAGGTAGTTGTGGAAATAGGCGCCGAGGCGTTCGGCCTGGGCGCGGCCCGCGTCCGTGAGTGGGGTGTCGGTGTGGCCGTGCCACAGACGATCGACATTGGCGCTGGTCTGGCCGTGGCGGACGAGAAGCAATTTGCCCGGGTTCATTTGCGGAGCAGTGGGTAATCCTCGATAAGCGCCTAGTGTAGCAGGTGGCGGGTTGGCCATGCCCGGCGGCGCGGTGTTCGGCCGCTCGACAACTGAGGCGCCAGGCGCGACAATTTATTGTCATAACCATAAACATAAAGAAGGTCCATGAGCATCAATCCCAAGACCCTGCCCCGGCCGACGCCGGAGACGCGCCATTTCTGGGAGGGGGTCCGGCGCGGAGAGCTGCTGTTGCAGCAGTGCGAGGGCTGCACCCATGTGTATTTCCCGCCGCGGCCCTTTTGTCCGGGGTGCGCATCGCGCGAGATCCGGGTGATTCGCGCCAGCGGCCGCGCCACCCTCTACAGTTACGTCATCAATCATCGCCTGCCGAAGTGGATCGACGCTCCCTACGCGATCGCGGTGGTGGAGCTGGAGGAGGGACCGCGGATGATGACCAACATCGTCGACACCCCCCAGACGCCGGAGGCCCTGGTGCTGGACATGCCGCTGGAAGTGGTCTTCGAGCCCGTCACCGCTGACATCAGTCTGCCGAAATTCCGGCCGGCGCGGGGAGGTGTGCGGTGACGCCGGGCTCCGTCGCCATCGTCGGTGCCGCCGAGAGCTCGCAACTCGGGCTGGCGCCCCAGGTCTCCCAGATCCAGTTGCACGCCGACGCCGCCCTCAATGCGCTGGCCGACTGCGGCCTGGGCCCGGGGGACATCGACGGCCTGGCCTGCGCCGCGGAATGGCCCACGGAGATCGCGCATTACCTGGGCATCACCCCGACCTGGGTCGACGGCACCATGGTCGGCGGCTGCTCTTTCATGCTGCATGTGCGCCACGCGGCGGCCGCGATCGCAGCGGGGTTGTGTTCCACGGTGCTGATCACCCATGGCGAGAGTGGTCGCTCCTGGGTGGGAACCCAGGCCATGCAGATCAATCAGGCCAGCCTCGCGGGGCAGTTCGAGCTGCCCTACGGCGTGCTCGGCGCACCCACCATGTTCACGATTCCCGCGCTGCGATACATGAAGGAGTACGGGCTCAGCCACGAGCAGCTCGCCAATGTCGCCGTGGTACAGCGCGAATGGGCGGCCCAGAACCCCCGCGCCACCCACCGTGAGCCGATCACGGTCGAGGACGTGCTCAACTCCAGGATCATCGCCTGGCCGTTCCACGTTCTGGAGTGCTGCCTGGTGACCGACGGCGGCGGCGCCCTGGTGCTGACCAGCGCCGAGCGGGCGCAGGATTTTCC
This sequence comes from uncultured Gammaproteobacteria bacterium, assembly GCA_913060555.1. Classification (GTDB taxonomy): domain Bacteria; phylum Pseudomonadota; class Gammaproteobacteria; order Pseudomonadales; family Porticoccaceae; genus JAGPUQ01. The sequence continues at coordinate 6,206 of CAJXRS010000058.1, forward strand.
CGCCCGGCCGGTGTATGTGCTGGGTACCGGGGAAAGCGTCGAGACGCCGATGATCAGCCAGATGGCGGACTTCACCAGCTCGCGCGCGTTCCGCGTTTCGGGTGCCCGGGCGTTCGCGGAGGCCGGTATCAGCCACGCCGATGTCGATCACCTGATGCTCTACGACGCCTTTGCCCATCTGCCGATCTACGGTCTGGAGGATCTGGGCTTCGTCGCGCGGGGCGAGGCGGGCGCCTTCATCTGGGAGCGGCACACCGCGCCTGGCGGCAAGCTGCCGGTAAACACCAATGGCGGCGGCCTGAGTTACATGCATTCTGGCATGTACGGCATGTACGCTCTCCAGGAGAGTGTGCGCCAGTTGCGCGGCACGGCGCCCGCTCAGGTTCCGGGTGCCGAGATCTCGGTATGCCACGGCGTCGGGGGGATGTTCGGCGCCAGCGGCACCGTCATCCTCGCCAATCAGCGGTCCTGAGCGGAGCCAGGGCAGAGTTGCGGGGACTGTCGAGCGGCGGCGGGGCGCCCTGCCGCTGGCGGATGGAGCGCGGTGTTTTCATTCGCCGGGCGTTCGCGTAAAATTCTGCGCCTTCCCGCGCCCTCGGGCGCGAATGCCGAACAGGATGCGTTATGGTAAAGATTCGTTTGACCCGCGGCGGGGCCAAGAAGCGCCCCTTCTATCATGTGGTCGTGACCGACAGCAGGTCCGCGCGAGATGGTTGCTTCATCGAGCGGTTGGGGTTTTTCAACCCGATCGCGACCGGTGGCGAGGAGCGTCTGCGTATCGACCTCGCGCGGATCGACCATTGGGTGGGCCGGGGCGCGCAGGTGAGCGAGCGGGTGGAAAATCTGGTGCGCGAGGCTCGCAAGAGCGCCACCCAAGCCGCCTGACGGGTGGAGCTGCGGTCGCCCCGGGAGGCGCCCGAGCAACCCCTTAGGGTCGGCCGGGTGATGGCCGTCTATGGGGTCCGCGGCTGGTTGAAGATCGAATCTGGCACCCAGCCGATCGAAAACATCCTCCACTATCGGCCCTGGTGGCTGCAGAAGGACGACCGCTGGTTGGCGGTCGAGCCGGACGCCGGAAAGGTGAGTGGCAAGCGGGTGCTGGTCCATTTCGCGGGCGTTGACGATCGCGATCTGGCGCGCCAATTCTGCCAATGGGACATCCATGTCGAGACGGCACAGCTGCCGGGCTTGGCGAAAGGCGAGTATTACTGGCACCAGCTGATCGGCCTGGAAGTCCTTGGCCGGGCCGGGGCGCAGCGGGTGTCTCTGGGGCGGGTGGTAGACCTGCTCGAGACCGGCGCCCATGATGTGCTGGTGGTGCGCCGCGACCAGGAGGCCGGCGGATTGCGGGAGCAACTGATTCCCTATGCCGACGCCGTGGTGCTGGCCGTGGATCTCGCCGCGGGCACCATGGACGTCGACTGGGACCGGGATTACTGAGCGGCGCAGGGCCTGTGAAGATTGCGCTGGTAACACTGTTTCCGGAGATGTTCGGGGCGCTGCTGGATTACGGGATCACCGGCAGGGCAGCGCGGCAGGGGATCCTCGAGATCGCCTGCTTCAATCCCCGGGATCACGCGCGCGATCGGCACCGGACCGTGGACGATCGCCCTTACGGCGGTGGCCCGGGCATGGTGATGCGCCCCGAACCCCTGGTTGCCGCCATTGGCGCGGCCCGGGACTGGACGCGGAATGCCCGCACCCTGTATCTGTCGCCGCAGGGCCGGGTGCTGGACCATGGCGCGGTGGCGAGCCTGGCCGGGGCGCAGCGGGATCTGATCCTGGTGGCCGGGCGCTACGAAGGGATCGACGAGCGCGTGGTGGAATTGGAGATCGACGAGGAGTGGTCGATCGGCGACTATGTGCTGAGCGGTGGCGAGCTGCCGGCCATGGTGTTGCTGGATGCCCTGATCCGGCAATTGCCGGGGGCGCTGGGCGACGCCGATTCGGCGCGCCAGGATTCCTTTGTGGCGGGGCTGCTGGATTGCCCGCATTACACCAGACCGCCGGAATACCGCGGCCTGGCAGTCCCGGAGGTGCTGTTGTCCGGTGACCATGGAGCAATCGAGCATTGGCGCAGGGAACAGGCGCTGGAGCGCACGCGGAGGCGGCGGCCCGATCTGCTGGGCGAAGACGATGCCGGCGAGTGCGCGCCGAAAAAATGAAGTGGCGGGACGACGAGGTCCAGCGGGCGGCAGAGGCCGGTGCCGCTGGTGAGTGGAATCAACGGAACAGCCTGAGTGCGGAGCGGAACATGAGCAAGCAACCCATCATCGCGGCGCTGGAAGCCGAGCAGATGAGCAAGGAAATCCCGGCCTTTCGTCCGGGCGATACCCTGGTGGTTCAGGTCAAGGTGGTGGAAGGCAACCGCGAGCGCCTGCAGGCCTTCGAGGGCGTGGTCATCGGCAAGCGCAACCGCGGCCTGAATTCGGCCTTTACCCTGCGCAAGGTCTCCAACGGAGTGGGCGTCGAACGCACCTTCCAGTCGTACAGCCCGTTGATCGACAGCGTCAAGGTGGTGCGCCGCGGCGATGTGCGCCAGGCCAAGCTGTACTACCTGCGCGAACTTTCCGGCAAGGCGGCGCGCATCAAGGAACGCCTCAACTGAGGCCATGGCCGGCAACCGCGCGCGGTTGCCGGCTTGCCGGTGCGGCGCGGTGAATGATTCCGGCGCGCTGATCGATGAGTACCTGGACGCGCTCTGGCTGGAGCGGGGCCTGAGCGAGAACAGCAGATCGGCCTACCGGCGCGATCTCGCCGCCTTTTCGGGCTGGCAGTACTCGCGCAACCGCGATCTGCTCGCAACCGATACCGCTGCCATCCAGGGCTATCTCGCCGAGCGTTACCGCCAGGGCTTCAGCGCCCGCACGGTGGCGCGCGGACTTTCCTGCTTGCGAGGATTTTTCGACCATCAGGTGCGTATCGGGCGCCTGGTGGATAGCCCTGTCGCGGGCGTGCGCAGCCCCCGCCAGGGGCGCCCGCTACCGGCCTCGCTCTCCGAGGCCGAGGTGGAGGCGCTGCTGGCAACGCCCGATGTCGCCACCCCCCTGGGCATGCGCGACCGCACCATGCTCGAAGTACTCTATGCCACCGGTCTGCGGGTCAGCGAACTGACTGGTCTGGGACTCACCGAAGTCAACCAGCGCCAGGGCGTGGTGCGGATCATGGGCAAGGGCGGCAAGGAGCGGCTGGTGCCCCTGGGCGAGGAGGCCCTGCACTGGCTGCAGCGCTATCTGGCGGAGGTGCGGCCTGGACTGGCACAGCGAATGGCCGACAGAGCGCTGTTTCTCACCCCGCGCGGCACTGGCATGACCCGGCAGGCGTTCTGGTATCGGGTCCGGCACTGGGCGATACGGGCGGGTATCGAAAAGCCGTTGTCGCCGCACACCCTGAGGCACGCCTTTGCCACACACCTGCTCGATCATGGCGCCGATCTGCGCGTAGTCCAGTTGTTGCTTGGGCACAGCGATCTGTCCACAACCCAGATCTATACCCATGTCGCCCAGAGCCGCCTGCGCGAACTCCACGCGCGCCACCATCCGCGGGGCGGTTAAACTTTTGCCTGAGGCTATAATCGAACCCCATTCATCCCCCTGGCGGAGCCGTTCGTGAAACCCATAGCGATTTGTCTGGCCGTGTTGCTGTCCGCGATCTCCTGGCGGTCCCTTGCCGTGGAAGCCGAGGCCGGGGTCGATCCCGCGGTCGCAGCGACCATTACCACCACGCTGCGCGAGGCGCGGCCGGATCTCGAATACTCCGTGCTGGCAGCGAGCCCGGTGCCCGGGTTCTACCAGGTGCAGGTGGAGGGCGGTCCGATCCTGCACGTCCGCGAGGGCGGTGAATACTTCTTCGACGGTTCGCTGTACCAGGCGCGGCCGGGCATGTTCGTCAATCTCAGTGAGCTGGAGATGGTCGAGCAGCGGCGTCAGGGGATCGCCGGAGTGGCGGTTTCCGATACCATCGTGTTCGCGCCTGCCGATGGCAACACCAAAGGGGTGTTGAACGTGTTCACCGATGTCGATTGCGGTTATTGCCGCAAGTTGCACCAGAGTGTTGCCGAGCTCAATGCGCTGGGTATCGAGGTGCGCTATCTGGCCTTTCCCCGGGCCGGCATCGGTTCCGAGTCCTATCGCAAGATGGTGAGCGCCTGGTGTGCCGAGGATCGCCAGGGCGCGCTGACGCGGCTCAAGAACGGCGAGGCGGTGCCCTTGCAGCAGTGCGAGGACAATCCGGTCGCGGCCCAGTTCGAGCTCGGCCAGGAGCTGGGAGTCAACGGCACCCCGGCCAGCATTCTCGCCGACGGCACTCTGGTCCCGGGGTATCACAGTGCCCGGGACTTCGCCCATATCCTGGGTATCGATACGGCTGACGAGCCGCGTTGACAGCCCGCAATGGCGCCATTAAGGTGCCGCTCTTTTAGGGGGTGGTGATGCCGGTCGGAATTGGTCTGTGCGGCCTCGGCACCGTCGGGCGCGGCACGGTCGAGGTGCTGGGGCGCAATGCGGAGACGCTTTCACAGCGTTGTAGCTATGGGCTCGAGATCGTTCAGGTAGGCTCCCGCAGCCCTCGCCCCGAAGTCGATCTCGGCACCATCCCCTTCACCCAGGATATCTTCGCCGTCGCCGCCAATCCCGCCGTGGATATCCTGGTCGAACTGATCGGTGGTGTCGAGCCCGCCCGCGAGCTGATACTGACCGCGATCGCCAACGGCAAGCAGGTGGTGACCGCCAACAAGGCCCTCATCGCCAGTTGCGGGGATGAGCTGTTCGCGGCTGCCAAGGCACGCGGTGTCACCCTGGCCTACGAGGCCGCGGTGGCCGGGGGCATACCCATCATCAAGGCCTTGCGCGAAGGCCTGTCGGCCAACCGCATTCGCTGGCTGGCCGGCATCATCAACGGCACCAGCAACTTCATTCTCAGTGAAATGCGCGACAAGGGCCGCGAGTTCGCCGATGTGTTGGTCGAGGCCCAGATGCTGGGGTACGCCGAGGCCGATCCCAGCCTCGACGTCGATGGTACCGATGCCGCCCACAAGCTGGTGATCCTGGCCGCCCTGGCCTTCGGCATGCCCCTGCGCCTCGACGCCGTCCATGTCGAGGGCATTCGTGACATCCAGCCCGACGATGTGCGCTACGCCGGTGAACTCGGCTATCGCATCAAGCACCTGGGTATCGCCCGGCGCAACGCCAACGGCATCGAGCTGCGGGTACACCCCACCCTGGTTCCGGAGCGCAGTCTCATGGCTCAGGTCCATGGCGCCCTGAACGCGGTGATGGTGCGCGGCGATGCGGTGGGCGCGACCCTGTACTGCGGTCCCGGCGCCGGCGCCGAACCCACCGCCTCGGCAGTGATTGCCGATATCCTCGACATCGCCCGCCGCCTCGGTGGCGGCGGGCGTGACGCCATCCCCGCGCTCGGCGTGGAGCGGAGCGGAGAGATTCCGCCCGTGCTCGACATCGCGGATGCGGAAAGCGCCCATTATCTGCGGGTGTCGGCCCTCGATCGGCCCGGGGTGCTGTCCCAGTTGGCCCAGATTCTCAGCGCCCGCGGCATCAGCATCGAGGCGATCATCCAGAAGGAACCCGCACCCGGACAGGACCATGTGCCCCTGATCCTGCTCACCAACCGCACCCGCGAGAGCGAGGTACGGGCGGCGATCGCGGCCATCGAGGAGCTGGATTCCGTCGCCGGGGCCGTTGTGCATTTGCGCAAGGAGGCGCTGAACGATGTCTGAGCGGATCGCGGCTCGGCACCGTGGCGCTCCGCAGTGTCTGGCCCGCGGCGCCGGCTGCGGAATCGTGCCATGAAATACCTCAGCACCAGGGGCGGCTGCCCGCCGCAGTCCTTCAGCGACGCGGTCCTCACCGGCCTGGCGCCGGACGGCGGCCTGTTCGTGCCCGAAACCATCCCCACCTTCGGTGCCGCGGAAATCGCCACTTGGCGCGGCCTGGATTACGGTGAGCTGGCGCAGCGGGTGATGTCTCCGTTCATCGGTGACGAGATCGCGGCCGCGGATCTGCAGCGCATCATCACCGACTCCTACGCCGGGTTCCGCCACCGGGCGGTGGCGCCGCTGGTGCAGATCGGCGCCAACGAATGGGTGCTCGAACTGTTTCACGGGCCCACCCTGGCGTTCAAGGATTTCGCGCTGCAGTTTCTCGGTCACCTGCTCGACCACCTGCTCGAACAGCGCGGCCAGAAGGTCGCCATTCTGGGCGCCACCTCGGGCGATACCGGTTCGGCGGCCATCGAGGGCTGCCGGCGCTGCCGCAACATCGATATCTTCATCCTGCATCCGCACCGGCGCGTCTCCGAGGTGCAGCGCCGCCAGATGACCACGGTGCTGGCGGACAACATCCACAACCTCGCGATCGAGGGGAATTTCGACGACTGCCAGCGGCTGGTGAAGGCCGCCTTCGCCGATCAGTCCTTTCTGCCCAGCGGTCGCCAGCTGGTGGCGGTCAATTCCATCAACTGGGCGCGCATCATGGCCCAGATCGTCTATTACTTCTGGGCGGCGCTGGCGCTGGGTGCGCCCGCTCGGGCGCTGAGTTTTTCGGTGCCGACGGGCAACTTCGGGGACATTTTCGCCGGCTATCTGGCCCGGCGCATGGGCCTGCCGGTCGAGCGGCTGATCATCGCGACCAACGCCAACGACATCCTGCACCGCTGCATCAGTGCCAACGATTGTCGCCGTCTGCCATTGGTCCACACGCTGTCGCCGAGCATGGACATCATGATTTCCAGCAACTTCGAACGCCTGTTGTTCGACCTCTACGACCGCGACGGCGCCGCCATTGCGCGCCTGATGGCGAACCTGGAGGCCGGCGATACCCGGCTCGATCCAACGGCCCTGGCCCGTGCCCGCGAGCTGTTCGCCAGCCATCGCCTCGACGATGAAGAGACCATTGCAGTGATCCGCGACGAGTATGCGGCCAGCGAATACCTGTTGGATCCCCACAGTGCCATCGGGGTGGCCGCGGCGCGTCACTGCCGGAGGGACAGCGCGACCCCGACCGTCGCGCTGGCGACCGCGCACCCGGCCAAGTTTGCCGAGGCCGTACAGCGCGCCGGGTATGGCGGAACCCCGCCGTTACCTGCGCATCTGCACGATCTGCTGGAGCGCCAGGAGCGCTACCGGGTGCTGGACAATGACCGCGACGGTCTGCGGCGCCACATCGCCGCCCACCTGAGCGCCTGAGGCGCCGCCCGCGATGGCCGTGGCCCCGGCATCACGACGCGGCCAGCCGGCGGATCCGCGGCTGCCCAGGCTCGTCCCCAGGACCCCGCGCGTCGACCCCGAGCTCCTCGATCCGGCGCTGCCGGCGTGGCTGCGGCGCGTCCAGGCCGCCCGCATCGCCGCCCCGGAGGAACTCGACCTCAGTCTCGGAGCCCTGCCGCCGCCCGGTACCCTCTCGGGTATCGAAAGCGCAGCGGCACTGCTGGCGCGGGCGCTGGCCGAGCACTGGCGGATCCTGGTGGTGGGCGATTTCGACGCCGATGGCGCCACCAGCACCGCCCTGACTGTGCTCGTGCTGCGCGCCTGTGGCGGCAGCGTGGATTTTCTGGTCCCCAACCGCTTTGAATACGGCTATGGCCTGACGCCGGAGATCGTCGCCCTGGCCAGCCAACGCGACCCCGACCTGATCGTCACCGTGGACAATGGCATCTCCAGTCTCGCCGGCGCCGGTGCGGCACAGGCCGCCGGCATCCGGGTACTGATCACCGATCACCACCTGCCAGGCCGCGAATTGCCTGTGGCTGACGCCATCGTCAATCCCCATCTGCCCGGCTGTCGGTTCCCATCGAAAGCCCTGGCCGGCGTGGGGGTGATCTTTTATGTGCTCGCGGCGTTGCGTGCCGAACTCAAGAGGCGCAACTGGTTCGGCGACCGGGGGCTCGCCGAGCCGGTGCTCGCGGACTGGCTCGACCTGGTCGCCCTGGGCACGGTCGCCGACGTCGTGCCGCTCGATCGGGTCAATCGCACCCTGGTCCACCAGGGCTTGCAGCGCATTCGCGCCGGGCGCGCGCGGCCCGGGCTGCTCGCGCTGCTCGCGCAGGCCAATCGCGACCACCGGCGTGCAGTGGCGGCCGATCTGGGTTTTGCCGCCGGCCCGCGCCTCAACGCCGCGGGCCGGCTCGACGATATGAGCATCGGCATTCGCTGTCTGTTGGCCGAATCGGCGGCGGAAGCCCACGGCCTTGCCGCCCAACTGGACGAGCTGAATCGGGATCGGCGGGCCCTGGAGGCTCGCATGCGGCGCGAGGCCGAGGCGCAATTGACCGACCCGAGCCTCGCCGAGGATCCCCCCTGGGGGTTGTGTCTGTACGATTCGGATTGGCACCAGGGGATCGTCGGGCTGGTCGCCGGCAGGGTGCGTGAGCGCCTGCACCGTCCGGTGATCGCCTTTGCCGATGCCGGTGGCGGAGAGCTCAAGGGGTCGGCACGCTCCATCCCCGGCCTGCACATCCGCGATGCGCTGGCGCTGGTGGCGGCGCGTCATCCGGAGCTGCTGGGGCGTTTCGGCGGTCATGCGGCCGCCGCCGGGATGGCGCTGGCGGCCTCGGACCTGGACGCTTTCGCGGCGGCCTTCGATGGCGTCGTCCGCGAATTGCTGACGCCCGAGGATCTGGAGCTCGCGCTGGCGCACGACGGCGAATTGCCAGCGGAGGAGCTGTCGTTGGCCAATGCCCGTCTGCTGCGCGACGCCGGCCCCTGGGGCCAACATTTTCCGGAGCCGGTCTTTCTCGGTGAGTTCCTGGTGGTCGATGCGCGAGCGGTCGGCGAGGTGCACCTCAAGCTGCGGCTGGCGGCCGATCCGGGGAGGGAACCGCTCGATGCCATTGCCTTCAATGTGCTGGAGGCCGGCCAGCAACCGCAGCTCGCCGAGAGGATACGGATCCTGTATCGGCTCGACGTCAACTGTTTTCGCCACACCGAACGCTTGCAACTGGTGGTCGATCACCTCTGCTGAGTCGCTGACCCGGGTGCTCGCCAGGGCCTGTTAGAATCGGGCGAATCGCGGCAAGGAGAACAGTGATCATGCGCCGGTTGCACAAGGATTATCGGGTCTGGCTGGTGCTGCTGGTCCTGGGTTACACCCTGGCAGGCTTTGTGCTCGTGCCCTGGCTGGTCAAGGACCAGCTGCTCGCCTATTTGCGCGAAGACCGCGGTCTGCAGGCCGAACTGGCGCGGGTCGAATTCAATCCCTTTCTGTTTCGACTCAGTCTCCACGGCCTGGCCGTACGGGATCCCGGTGGCGCGCCGATCGCAGCGCTCGACGAGGCCTATGTCGACTTCGACCCTGCCTGGCTGGTGCGCGGCATCTGGCGGTTTCAGGCCCTGCGCCTGAGCGCGCCGCAACTGGATCTGCAGCGCGCGGCGTCAGGAGACTGGAATGTTGCGGCACTGCTGCCCCCGGCGGCAGCCGAGCCGGCGGCGGAGGAGGAGCGCGGCCCGCCCAGTGTTTCCTTCGGGTTGGTGGAGATCGAAGCCGGTCGGCTCGGCTATGCGGATCTGGCGCGCCAGCCGGCATTTCGTCAGGAGATCGCGCCCGTCGAGTTGCGCGTCACCGAACTCGCCACCCTGCCCGACACCAGCGGCGCCTACCAGCTCGATCTGGGCATCGGCGACACCGGCAGTCTGCGCCTGTCGGGGACTGCGTCCCTGACGCCATTCGGCGCCGACACCCGGGTCGAAGCGCACTTGCCGCTGCCGCGGATCGCCGCCTATGTGGCGACCACAGATCCCCGTATCCAACTGACCCGGGGCAGCGTGGCCCTTGCAGGGCACATCCGGCTGGACAGCGCCCAGGGTCTGAAGCTGCGCCTGCGCGATGGCGCGGTGCAGGTTCGGGATCTGGCGCTGGCGGACGCCGCCCAGCACCCGGTGCTCGAACTGGCGCGCGTCGACCTGGACGGCGCGGAGCTGGACTGGCCGGAGCAGCGCCTGCAGGTCGATTCCCTGACCCTGGCCGACGCCCAACTGACGACCTGGCTGAATCCGGACGGATCCTTCAATCTCTTGCAATACGCCGGGGTCGCTGCGCAGGCGGCGGAAAGCGCGCCGTCCACAGCGCCGCTGACGCTGACAGAGGAGCCGCTGACAGAGGAGCAGCCGACAGAAGAGCCGCCGACAGAAGAGCAGTCGGCAGAAGAGCAGCCGGCCCCTGCCGCGGAGGTCGAGGCTGCGGTGGCCGGCGGCGGACGCTCCCAGGAGGCGGATGGCGAGCCGTCCGGGGCGGATCGCCCCGGTACCGTCGAGGACCCTGCCGTTGCGGCGAGTACGGCGGCCGCGGACGACCGATCGGCGGAAGCTGCCGGGCAGCGCTCCGACCAGGCGGTAGTGCCGGACAAAGACCCCGAAGCACCGGCTCCCGGACTGGCCGGGGACTGGTCGGTGACCCTGGCCAGCCTGGCGCTGCGGGAGATCGGCCTGAGTTTCGAGGATCGGACCCTGGCCGACCCGACGGTGCAGCACCTGCGGATCGAGACGCTGACGGCCGCCGACATCGACCTGGCTGCGGAGTCCCGGTTTTCCCTGCAGGGGCGGCTGCTGGTC
>CAJXRS010000059.1 GCA_913060555.1 uncultured Gammaproteobacteria bacterium
TTCGCACCAGCACAGTGGCTCTGAGCGTTACAGAATTAACCGCATGGACCACTAGGACAAACCGGTGCTGCACGGGTGCTGCACGAAGACAAGGGCGCCACCCTGAAGGCGATGACGGTGCTGGCCATGCGCCACTGGCCGGGCATCGAGCCCTCCTGCTCGCAATCGCGGGGTCTCAGAGGGCAACGCCTATGCCGAGTCGCTGTTTCGCACCGCCAAGTACCGCCCGGGGGCAGCCCTCAAAGATCGTAAAACCCCTTACCTTCCCTCGCGAGCTTCTCCAGCAGCGGCGCCGGAGTCCAGTAGTGAGCGCCGAGCTGTTCGGCGTAGCGGCGGTAGGCAGCGACGATGTTCTTGAGACCGATCTGGTCGGCCCAGAACATGGGTCCGCCGCGGTAGGCGGGGAAGCCGTAGCCGTTGATCCAGATGATGTCGATGTCGAGCGGCCGCGCGGCAATGCCCTCCTCGAGGATTTTGGCGCCCTCGTTGATCAGCGGATACAGACAGCGTTCGAGGATTTCCTGATCGCCGATGTCGCGGCGCTCGATGCCAGCCTCGCGGGCGCAGCGCTCGATGAGCTGTTCGATTTCCGCATCAGGCAGGGGCGTGCGGCCGTCCTGGTAGCGGTAGATACCGGCACCGGTCTTCTGGCCGTGGCGGCCCAGCTCGACGATCTGGTCGATCCAGCGCGATTCGCGCGGCTCGACCTTGCCGGCCTTGCGCCTTTCCTCGCGCACCTTGTAACCCACGTCGAGGCCGGCCATGTCGGACATGGCGAAGGGACCCATGGGGAAACCGAAGTCGTAGAGCACCTTGTCGACCTGCTCGGGTTTGGCGCCCTCCTCGACCAGGAACATGGCCTCGCGGTTGCGCTGGTGGAGCATGCGGTTGCCGACGAAGCCGTCGCACACGCCGACCAGCACGCCCACCTTGCCGATGCGCCGCGACAGCTCCATGACCGTGGCGATGACATCGTCCGCGGTCGCTTTGCCGCGCACGTTTTCCAGCAGCCGCATGACATTGGCGGGACTGAAGAAGTGCATGCCGATCACGTCCTGGGGACGGCCGGTGACGCTGGCGATCTCGTCGACGTCCAGGGTCGAGGTGTTGGTGGCGAGGATGGCACCCGGCTTGCACACCGCGTCGAGCTTGCGGAACACCTCCTTCTTGATGTCCATGCTCTCGAACACCGCCTCGATCACCAGGTCGGCGTCGGCGATGTCATCGTAGCTGGTGGTGGGGCGGATCAGGCCCATGCGCCGCTCGACATCGGCGGCGCTGATGCGCCCCTTGCTGGCCGTGGTCTCGTAGTTTCTGCGTACCACGCCGAGGCCGCGATCCAGGGCCTCCCGGCTGATTTCCAGCACGGCCACGGGAATGCCGGCGTTGGCGAAGTTCATGGCGATGCCGCCACCCATGGTGCCGGCGCCGACCACCGCCACCTGGCGGATCTCGCGCCTGGGCGTGTCCTTGGGCAGGCCCGGCACCTTGGCGACCTCGCGCTGGGCGAAGAATACATGGCGCTGGGCGCGGGATTCACTCGAACCCATCAGCTCCTGGAAGAGTTGGGCTTCGCGCTGCATGCCCTCGGCAAAGGGCAGGTTCACCGCCGCCTCGACCGCCTTGATGATGTGGAAGGGCGCCTTGAAGCCGCGCATGCGGCGCGCGATGCCGGCCTCAAACTTGGCGAAGAAATCTGCGGCCACCGGTGCCACCGGCAGCTCGCTGGCGCGCTTGACGCCGCGGTGTTCGGCTAGCACGCGGCGCGCAAAGGCGAGCGCGCCGGCCTTGAGATCAGCCTCGATCAGCTCGTCGAGGATGCCGAGCTGCTGTGCCCTGGGTGCCGGCACGTGGCTGCCCTGCACCATCATTTCGAGCGCCTGTTCGGCGCCCACCAGGCGCGGCAGGCGCTGGGTGCCGCCGGCACCCGGGAGCAGGCCCAGGTTCACTTCGGGGAGGCCGACGCGGGCGCTGGCCACGGCCACCCGGTAGTGGCAACCGAGCGCGACTTCCAGGCCGCCGCCGAGCGCAGTGCCGTGGATGGCGGCGACGATCGGCTTGTCGGCCGCTTCCATGGCGTCGATCACCGGTACCAGGCTGGGCTCGGCGAGCGGCTTGCCGAACTCACGGATGTCGGCACCGGCAATGAAGGTGGCACCGTCACAGATCAACACCATGGCCTGGACGCCATCGTCGGCGAGGCCGGCTTCGACGGCCGCCTTGAGCCCGGCGCGAACCGGTTGGGAGAGCGCGTTGACCGGCGGATTGGCGACGGTGATGACACCGATTTCACCCTCGCGGGTAAAGCTGACGATCTCGGACATGGGGGACTCCTCGGTAAGGGTTGGGTAAGAGACCGCCCAGACCGGTTCAGGTCCGGTGCTGGGCGAGCGCCTGCAGATAGGGTTCGGCATGGCGGTGGCCGGCGATCACCTCGGCCAGTGTCCGGCCAGCGGGATTGCGGGCCTCGAGGTCGTGCCCGGCGGCGATGAACAGGTCCACGAAGGTGGCGAAGTTGTCGGCACCCATGCCCCGGTAGGCTTTCTCCAGGATGTGGTAATCGCGATCGACGCCGGCGGGCGGCGCGACCTCGAGAAATTTGCGCAGGCGGTCTTCGTCGAAAACCTCGCCGATCACCTGCTGTTTGTCTTTCTTCAACGCCATTTCGCTTCCTCAAGCGTCCTCGGCAAGCCGTGCCGCGACCAGCTCGTTGACCTGCCGCGGATCGGCCTTGCCGCCCGAGGCCTTCATCACCTGGCCGACAAAGAAGCCGAGCATCTTGGGCCGCTTGGCCTCCGGCGCGGCGCGATAGGCTGCAACCTGTTGGGCATTGGCGCCGATCACGGCATCGACCATCGCGGCGATGGCACCGCTATCGGACACCTGGCGCAGCCCCTGCGCCTCGATCACGCTATCGGCATCGGCCGCCGCGCCCCGCCAGAGTTCCTCGAACACCTGGCGGGCGATGGCGTTGGAGAGGGTGTGATCGACGATGCGCCGCAGCAGGCCGCCGAGCTGCTCCGGGCTGACCGGGCACTGGCCGATACCGAGCTCGGCACTGTTGAGCCGCGCGGCGATCTCGCCCATCACCCAGTTGGCGGCGAGCTTGGCGTCGCCCGCGGCCCGGGCCGCGGCCTCGAAGTAGTGCGCGGTGGCGGTGTCTCCGGCCAGCTGGCCGGCATCGTAGTCGGACAGGCCGTAATCGGTGACGAAGCGGGCGCGGCGCGCCTCCGGCAACTCTGGCTGGGTGGCGCGCAGGCGCTCGATCAGTTCGGCGTCGACCTGCAGCGGCAACAGGTCCGGACAGGGGAAGTAGCGGTAATCGTTGGCCTCTTCCTTGCTGCGCATGGCGCGGGCGCTGTCGGTGTCGCCGTCGTAGAGGCGGGTCTCCTGAATCACCCGCCCGCCGCCTTCCAGCACGTCGATCTGGCGTGCCACCTCCTTGTGGATGGCCCGCTCCATGAAGCGGAAGGAATTCAGGTTCTTGGTCTCGGTGCGGGTGCCCAGGGGCTCGCCCGGGCGGCGTACGGAAATATTGACGTCGAAGCGCATCGAGCCCTGGGACAGGTCGCCGTCACTGATGCTCAGCGCGGTGACGATGGCATGGAGTTTCTTCGCGAACGCGACGGCTTCCTCGGCACTGGCGAGGTCGGGCTCGGTGACGATCTCGATCAGCGGCGTGCCGGCGCGGTTGAGGTCGATCCCGGAGAGGCCATGAAAACCCTCGTGCAGCGATTTGCCGGCGTCCTCTTCCAGATGCGCGTGGTGGATGCGCACGCGCTTGCTGCCGCCGTCGGTCAGTTCGATGTCGAGATGGCCGGGGCCGACGATGGGCCGGGCCAGTTGGGTGGTCTGATAACCCTTGGGCAGGTCCGGATAAAAATAGTTCTTGCGCTCGAACACCGATATCGGGTTGATCTCGGCGTGCACCGCCAGGCCGAAGCGAATCGCCATCTCCACCGCGGCGCGGTTGAGCACCGGCAGGGTGCCGGGCAGCGCCAGGTCGATGGCACAGGCCTGGGTGTTGGGCGCAGCGCCAAAGGCGGTGGCGGCACCGGAGAACAGCTTGCTGCGGGTGGCGAGCTGGAGATGGACCTCCAGACCGATGACCGTCTCCCAGTTCATGCACCGGCCTCCGCCAGCGCCTCCGGCTGGCGCCGGTGCCAGTCGGTCGCCCGCTGGAAACCATGGGCGGCGGCGAGCATGCGCGCCTCGTCGAAATAGTTGCCGATGATCTGCAGACCCACCGGCTTGCCGTCCACCAGGCCGCAGGGTACCGACAGCGCCGGCAGCCCGGCGAGGTTGGCGGCGATGGTGTAGATGTCCTCGAGGTACATGGCAACCGGATCCCCACCCTTGGCGCCGAAGGCGAACGCCGGGTTGGGGCAGGTGGGGCCCAGGATCAGGTCGACCTGGGCGAAGGCGTCGAGAAAATCCTGGCGGATCAGCCGGCGCACCTGCTGGGCCTTGTGGTAATAGGCATCGTAATAGCCGGCGGAAAGGCAATAGGTGCCGACCAGGATGCGACGCTTGACCTCGGCGCCGAAACCCTCGGCCCGGGTGCGCATGAACAGGTCGCGCAGATCCCTGGGGTTGGCACAGCGGTGGCCATAGCGCACGCCATCGAAGCGCGACAGATTCGCCGAGGCCTCGGCCGGCGCGATCACATAATAGGCGGGCACCGCCAGATCCGAATGGGGCAGGCGGATGTCCACCAACCGCGCGCCCTGGCGCTCGAACTCGGCCAGGGCGTCGCGCACCGCGCGCGCGGTGCCCGGGTTGAGGCCGGCGCCGAAGTACTCCGCCGGCAGGCCGATGCGCAGGCCTGCGAGGGGCTGATCGAGCGCGGCGCGGTAGTCCGGCACCGGGCGGTCGAGGCAGGTGGAGTCACGCTCGTCGAAGCCGGCCATGGCCTGCAGCAGCAAGGCGGCGTCCTCGGCACTGCGCGCCATGGGCCCCGCCTGGTCGAGGCTGGAGGCAAAGGCGATCATGCCCCAGCGGGACACGCGTCCATAGGTCGGCTTGAGGCCGGTGATGCCACACAGCGCCGCCGGCTGACGAATCGAGCCGCCGGTGTCGGTGGCGGTGGCGCCCGGCGCCAGGCGCGCCGCCACCGCGGCGGCCGACCCGCCGGAAGAGCCGCCGGGCACGCAATCGGGCGCCCAGGGGTTCTTCACCGGACCGTAATAGCTGGTCTCGTTGGACGAGCCCATGGCGAACTCGTCCATGTTGGTCTTGCCCAGGGTAACGGCGCCGGCGGCGGCCAGGCGTTCGACCACGGTGGCGTCGTAGGGCGCGATGAAGTTGTCGAGCATCCGCGAACCACAGCTGGTGCGCAAGCCGCGGGTGCAAAAGATGTCCTTGTGCGCGATGGGCACCCCGCACAGCGCCGGCGCATCACCGGCGGCGAGACGGGCATCGGCGGTCTCGGCCCGGGCCAGGGCACCGGCCTCATCGACCGTGATGAAGGCGTTGTACCTGGGGTTGGCGGCGGCGATCCGCGCCAGCAGGTGGCGGGTCAGTTCGATGCTGGAAAACGCCCGGCGCGCCAGGCCGTCACACATTTCGGCGAGGGTCAGATCGTGCATGCCAAATCCATTGCGGGCTGATCGCGGGCGGCGGCTTCGGGCGCCGCCGCGACACACTTCATTCGATGACTCTGGGGACCAGATAGAGACCCGACTCCACCGCCGGCGCGACGGCCTGCAGGGCATCGCGGTCGACTTTCTCCTCGACGCGGTCCTCGCGCAGCCGTTGGGTCTCCTCCAGCGGATGCGCCAGAGGCGCAATGCCCGCGGTGTCCGCCGCGCGCAGCTGGTCGATCAGTTCGAGCACCCGATTGATGCCGGCGGCGGTATCTGCCGCGGTATCCTCGGTGAGGTCGATGCGTGCCAGATAGCACAGTTTTTCGATATCGGCTCGCTGGATCGCCATGCTATAGTTTCGGCCTGTTTCGGAGGTCTTCCGGCAACCGCAGAAGGTTACCACGGATGGCCCCCGCGCTGTATCCCGGGCGGCATTCTACTCGCCCCGGCGAGCCGCCCCCTTGTGCCGGCCGTCCGGTCCCGCGGCGCCCAGACCCGAACGAGACCAGGAACCAGATTTCCCATGATCAAACGCTTGCGGGGCATGTTCTCCAACGATCTGTCGATCGACCTGGGAACCGCCAATACGCTGATCTATATCGAAAACAAGGGCATCGTACTCAACGAACCCTCGGTGGTGGCGATCCGCCACCACCACGGCCAGAAGTCTGTCGAGGCGGTTGGCGCCGAGGCCAAGCGCATGCTGGGCCGCACGCCGGGCAACATCACCGCCATCCGGCCGCTCAAGGATGGCGTGATCGCGGATTTCCAGGTTACGGAGAAAATGCTCCAGTACTTCATCAAGAAGGTGCATTCGCACAGCTTCATTCCGCCCAGCCCGCGGGTGCTGGTGTCCGTGCCCTGCCTGGCCACCGAAGTCGAGAAGCGCGCCATCCGCGAGTCCACCGAGCGCGCCGGCGCCCGCGAGGTGTTTCTGATCGAGGAACCCATGGCCGCAGCCATCGGCGCGGGTATGCCGGTGCAGGAGGCCTGCGGCTCCATGGTGGTGGATATCGGTGGCGGCACCACCGAGGTCGCCATCCTGTCCCTCAACGGGGTGGTGTTCTCGGACTCCATCCGGGTCGGCGGCGACCGCTTCGACGAGGCCATCATCAATTTCGTGCGCCGCAAGTACGGCAGCGTGATCGGCGATGCCACTGCCGAGCGCATCAAGATGGAGGTCGGCGGCGCCTATCCCAGCAAAGAGGTGCGCGAGATCGACGTGCGCGGCCGCAACCTCGCCGAGGGCGTGCCCAAAAGCTTTTCACTCAACAGCGACGAGATCCTCGAGGCGCTGCAGGAACCACTCACCGCCATCGTTCAGGGCGTGAAGCGGGTGCTGGAGCAATCGCCTCCGGAACTGGCCTCGGACATCGCCGAAACCGGAATCGTAGTAACCGGCGGCGGCGCACTGCTGCGCGACATCGACCTGCTGCTGACCCACGAGACCGGCCTGCCGGTGATCATCGCCGAGGACCCGCTGACCTGTGTCGCGCGCGGCGGCGGCAAGGCCCTGCAGATGATGGACAAGCGCAGACTCGATATCCTCATGTCCTGACCCGATCAGCGCCGGGCGCAAAACCCCCGGCGACCTACCGCGGCTGCAGATGGCGCAAAAGATCTTCAGCAAAAAGGTATCGGCGCCCCGCATGCTGCTGTTGCTGATGGTGGCACTGGGCCTGATGCTGACCGACCGCTACACCACTTGGCTGGAGCCTGCGCGCGCCTGGGTGGAGGGCGCCGCCCACAGCCCGTCCTGGGCCGGTGACCTGCTGGGGGGAGCGGCCGACTGGGGCCGCACCCGTCTCGCCACACCGGGAGAACTGGCCCAGCAGAACCAGCAGCTGCGCACGGAAAACCTGGTGCTCAAGGGTCAATTGCAACAGCTCGCCGAGCTGGCCGCGGAAAACGCCCAGCTCCGCGGCCTACTCAACGCAGCACCCCGTACCAAACTGCGCCTGTTGATGGCCGAACTGATCGGCGTCTCTCCCGACCCCATGCGCCATGAGATCCGCATCGACCGGGGCAGTCGCGACGCCGTCTTCGTCGGCCAGCCGGTCATCGACGCCTGGGGCCTGGTGGGACAGGTGGTCAAAATCCGCGAGGACAGCGCCGAGGTATTGCTGATCAGCGATGAGCGCCATGCGCTACCGGTGGCAGTGCTGGGCACGGAAGTCCGCGCCATTGCCGAGGGCACCGGCGACTATCGCAGGCTGCGCCTGCGCCACGTGCAGCCCACCCTGGACGTCACCATGAATGACCTGTTGGTGACTTCGGGCCTGGGGGGGCGCTTTCCGCCGGGCTACGCCGTCGGCCGGGTGACCGGCATCGCCCACCAGCGTGGCCAGGCGTTCATGGAGGTCTCGGTCGAGCCCGCCGCACGCCTCGACCGCAGCCGCCACCTGTTGCTGGTGTTCGCGGAACCCGCAGCCGAGGCGCGGACCGCAGACGGCGCAGCGCGCCCCCTCCCCGCAGAGCCGGAGTGAGCCGTGCTGCGCATCATCCTCAGCCTGGTGATGGCCATGGCATTGGCCCAGAATGGCGTACGTTCCGATTGGCAGTTTTTCGCGCCGCCACTGGTGCTCCTGGTCACCCTCTACTGGGTGCTGTTCGCGCCACCCGTCTACGGGCTCGGCTTCGCCTTTCTGATCGGCCTGCTATTGGACCTGATGCGCGGCGCGCCGGCTGGCCAATATGCCCTGGCATTCTGCGTGACCGCCTATCTGGCGCAGCTCGCGGAGCCCCGGGTCCGGCACTTCGTTCTGTTCCACCAGGCGCTGCTGGTCGGCCTGTTGACCTTGGTGTTTCAGCTCATCGTGGTCGCGGTAGGCCTGGTTCTGGAAGGCGGCAGCCTGCGCCTGGCGGAGTTTCATTCGGTGTGGGGCGCGATCCTGCTCTGGCCTCCGCTGGTGCTCCTGCTCAGGAGGCTCCATGACCGCGTCTGGTGAACTACCGGGCGGCGGCTCCACGGCACGGAGCCCGGACCTGATCCTCGCCTCGGCTTCGCCGCGCCGCGCCGAACTGCTCCGCACCATGGGCGTATGCTTTGAGGTGGTCCCCGCCAATCTCGACGAAACCCCGCTCCCCGGGGAGAGCGGCGCCGCCCATGTGGCGCGGCTGGCGCGCGCCAAGGCGCGCGCGGTACAGCTGGGCACGGCCACCGGATTGCCCGTGCTGGGCGCGGATACCACGGTGATCGGCGACGGCGAGCAGTTGCTCGGCAAACCGCGCTCGGAGGCAGAAGCGATGGCCATGCTCCAGGCGCTGTCCGGCGGGACCCACCAGGTATGCACGGCGATCGCCCTGGTCCAGGGCAATCGCGAGGTCGCGGTGACCGTAGCGACCGCGGTCACCTTGCGGACTCTCTCCGCCGCGGAATGCCACGCCTACTGGCGCAGCGGAGAGCCGGCCGACAAGGCCGGCGGCTATGCACTGCAGGGGCTCGGCAGCGTGTTCGTGACCCACATAGAGGGCAGCTACTCTGCGGTGATCGGACTTCCGATGGCCGAAACCTATACACTGTTGCAGGAATTTTGCGTCCCCACCGGGCTGACTCGGGCATGACCACAGAGGTACTGATCAACATTACGCCCTCGGAGACCCGGGTGGCACGGGTCGACAACGGCGTGCTCCAGGAGATCAACATCGAGCGCGCCCAGAAGCGCGGCCTGGTGGGCAACATCTACAAGGGCAAGGTGGTCCGAGTACTGCCGGGCATGCAGGCGGCCTTCATCGACATCGGCCGCGACAAGGCCGGCTTCATCCATATCAATGACTTGCGTCCCCGCGGTGAGGAGACGGTCGACCGCTGGGCGAGTGGCGAGCGCGATATCCGGGACCTGCTGCGCGAGGGGGATCTGCTCGCGGTCCAGGTATTGAAGGACCCCATAGGCACCAAGGGTCCGCGGCTGACGACCTTTCTGTCGGTCTCCTCGCGCTACCTGGTGTTCATGCCCAAGACCGACCATATCGGGATTTCGCAGCGCATCGAAGACGAGGCGGAACGCGAACGCCTGCGCCGGGAGCTGCTCGCCGCCATCGCCATCCACGAGGTGGTGGAAGCGCCCAGCGGCTACATCATCCGCACCCTGGCCGAAGGTATCGGCCGCGAGGGGATGAGTGCGGAGATTGCCTTTCTCCACCGCCTGTGGGCCTACATCAAGGACAAGATCGCCACCAGCAGCGAGATCGGCCGCCTCTACGAGGACCTGCCGCTGACGCTGCGCACCCTGCGCGACCTCGACCCCAGTGCGATCGACCGCATCCGGGTCGATTCGGAAGAAGTCTTCGACCTGTTGCACAGGTTCACCGAGTACTTCAGTTCCGATATCCATGGCTTGATCGACATGTATCAGGGCGAACGGCCGCTGTTCTCCCTGTATGGCGTGGAAGACGAAATCTCCCGCGCCCTGGAGCGCCGGGTCAACCTCAAGTCCGGCGGTTACCTGGTGTTCGACCAGAACGAAGCGATGACCACCATCGACGTCAATACCGGTTCCTACACCGGCCGCCACAACCTCGAACAGACCATCTTCAAGACCAATGTGGAGGCGGCCAACGCCATCGCCCGGCAGATCCGCCTGCGCAACATCGGCGGCATCATCATTGTCGACTTCATCGACATGCAGGATCCGGAGCACCGCCGCCAGGTGCTGCGCGCCTTCGAAAACGCGCTGGCGGGCGACCGCGCCAAGCTGACCATCTCCGGGGTCTCCCAGCTCGGCCTGGTGGAGCTGACCCGCAAGCGCACCAGCGAGAGCCTGCAGCAGCAACTCTGCGAGCCTTGCGGGGTCTGCAAGGGACGTGGCTACCTGAAATCCGCCGAGACCGTGACCTTCGAGATATTTCGGGAAATCCTGCGCGAGGCGCGCACTTATGAGTGCGACAAGATCCTGGTGATGGCTTGCCATGGGGTGGTCGATCGCCTGCTGGCCGAGAATGCCACCGATGTCGCCGATCTCGAAGCCTTCATCAGACGACCGATCGAGTTTCGGGTAGAAAACCTCTATTCCCAGGAGCAGTTCGATATTGTTCCACTCTGACCACCCCTCGCGGTGGCGCACAGCGGAAACGGACGGCCCCAAGAGACGTTGCGCATGACACTGACGGCTGCCGCGGCCGTCCCACCGCGGCCCATTTCATGAGCGGAGCCTTGCGGGCCGCGCTGCGCTGGCTGTGGATGCTGGCGGCCCTGGCCATCATTGCCTATGCGGCACTGGTGGCCCTGGGCCGCGAACTGCTGCCCCGCCTCGACGACCTGCAGCCGCGTATCGACAGCGCCCTCTCGCAACGCCTGAGAGCGGAAGTCGCCGTGCGCGGCATCGATGGTGACTGGACCGGCCTCGCGCCGCGCCTGCGGGTGGCAGTGGCGGATTTCGCCACGGCCCCGGGAGCGCCGCATTTTCTCGAGATCGAGGGTCTGGATGCCAAACTCGACCTGCTGCGCAGCCTGTTCGACCGGCAGCCGGCCTGGTCCGAGCTCAGCGTCCGGCGGCTGCACATGCGGCTCTCCGAAACCGCCTCCGGCTGGCAACTCAACGGCGGTTCGGCGACCGCCGCCGGCGCGGTGGGCAGGCTGGTAGCGGCGCTGCTCGCCGGACAGCGCACGCGCATCGACCGGGTCGAACTGACGCTGCACTTCCGCTCTGGCGAAGAAGCGGTGCTGGGGGCGCGCGACCTGCTGCTCGAAAACAGCGACAGTTTCCACCGCGCCGGCGGCAAACTCAGCCTTGCCGGCCGTGAATTCGCCTCCCTGGCGGCGGAGTGGCATGCGGCCGACCCCGTGCGCGACTGGCGCGCCAGCCGCGGCCGCGCCCGCCTGGAATTCTCGCGCCTGGACCTATCCGGATCTCTGGGAATACTGTTGCGCGGATTCGCACCCGCCTGGAGCCGCCAGCTGGCCCCGGTCGACACGCCGCTGGACGCCGAACTCTGGCTGACAGCGGACGGCGACGGCCGGGCTGAGCTGCGCGGCCGAGTGACCGCCGAGCGGCTGCCACTGGCCGGAGCACTGAGCGCGGACCCGCTGCGCGATCTGAGCGCCGAGGTCACCGGCTGGATCGAGCCCGGCGACGGCTGGGGCATTCAATTCCAGGAGCTGGCCTGGTCCTGGCGCGACTTGCGGATCGACCCCCTCACCCTGGGTTTCCGGCAGCCCCTGGGAACATCGGCTGCGCCCCGCTTCAGCATCGCCGCCGACCACCTGGACCTGGCCACGCTCAACGCATTGGTGCTGGCTGCGGAAGTGCTGCCGAAACGTGCCGCGGACATCCTCGGCGCCCTCGCGCCCGAGGGCCGACTGGAAGCGCCGCGCGTCGATTTCGACCTGGGCACCGCCCAGAAGATCACCGGAGCACAGGCGACCCTGAAAGGGGTCGCGGTAGCTTCATGGCGCAACAGCCCGATCCTGCGCGGGGTCTCCGGCACCTTGCGGATCGCGGGCCGTCGCGGCAGCCTGATACTGGACGGGAACGACGAAGTCCAGATGCGCTTCCCCACCGCCTATGATCACGATCTGCAGGTGGGCCGGGTCCAGGGCCGGATCGAGGCCGAACTGGCCGCCGACCACTCCCGGGTGACGGTGACGGGATCGCCCCTGCGGGTCGTCGCCAGCGGCGACGCCGGCACCATTGCCGCCGCCTTCACACTCACCCAGCCGTTGAAACTTGGGGGCAGCGGAAAGCCACTTGAGGATGGCGGAACGACACCAGGGGGCGGCGGCGAGCTCTGGCTCAGCGCGGGGATTCGCGACACTGACGCCGATTACGTCCGGCAATACCAGCCCGAGATTCTGGAACCCAAACTCGGCACCTGGCTGCAGCGGGCGCTGGGCGCCATGTCGATCCCCGAGGGCGCCTTCATCTGGCGCGGCCCGGTCGCCAGGGAGGCGGGCGCGCTGCGCACCATCCAGGTCTACGCCAGGGTCGCGGACGCGGCCATCGCCTTCGATCCGCAATGGCCCGGGCTCCATGGCGTCGACGCCCAAGTGGCGGTGGACGGCACCAGCGTCTCGGGCACGGCGGAGCGCGCGACCATCGCCGGAGTACCCATCACCGGGGCGCGTTTTCGCACCACCAGCAACAGTGCCGGCAACCCTCTGCTGGCGGTGACCGCACGGGCGCAAACCGAGGTCGATCGCGGACTCGCCGTCCTCTCCGAATCGCCACTGCGCGAGCGCCTGGCGGCATTGAGCGACTGGCGCACCGGGGGCCGGGTAGCGGTCGACCTAGACCTGGCCATCCCGCTCTCGCAGGACCAGGATGGCGGACACTACAGGGTCTCCGCCGACCTCCTTGACGCCAGTCTGGAGCACCGCGGCAACGGCCTGAGATTCGACTGTATCCGCGGCGCCCTGCAATTTTCCGCCGCCGCCGGGCCGCACGCCGAAGACCTCCGCTTCTGCCTCTGGGAGCAACCATTCAGCGCATCGCTGCGGGGCGATCCGCAGGGCGCTATCGAGATCGTCTCGAGCGGCGAAGTCGCCCTGGGCGCGCTGCCCGGCTGGCCGGCCTGGCTGCGGGATCGGGTGACCGGCAGCATCCCTTATCGGGCCCGTTACCACATGCCCGTCGCCGGCACCGCGGAGCTGGAGGTTACCTCGGATCTGGTCGGCCTGGCCGCCGAGCTGCCGGAGCCCTTCACCAAGACCGCGCTGCAAACCCGTCCGCTGCAGGTGGTGCTGGCGTTCGACGGCACGCAAACCCGGCTCGCCGCCGAACTCGATAACAGCCTCCGAGCCCAAGCCCTGCTGCGCGGTGCCCGCCCGGAGGCGATCGCCATTGCTGTGGGCGGCGCCGAGCCACGGCTGCCCACCGCAGGATTGGATATCCGCGGCCATCTCGAATTCCTCGACATCGACGCCTGGCGATCGCTGCTGCCGGCCGGCGGTGAAGTCGGCACCGAACTGGAGCGCTGGCAGCCCCACGTCGATCTCAACCTGGACCACCTCAGGGGCGCCGGCCTCGATCTCGCCGCAATCCGCATCGAGGCAACGCTGGAGCAAGGCGACTGGCTGCTGCGCGTCGACAGCGACACCCTGGCCGGCACCCTGAGTGTCGCGCGCGCCGAATCACGGCCGCTACAGGTCGATCTCGATCATCTGGTATTGCCCAAACCGGATCTCGACGACCCGGAGGGCCGCCTGGCAGCCCTCGACCCGAGAGACCTGCCCGAACTGGATTTCACCACCCGGGGACTGCGCGTCGGCGAACGGGAGCTGGGCGAGATCGCCTTTTCCCTGCGCCGGCTGCCCAACGGCGTGCGTGCGGAACAACTGCGCGGCAACATCACCGGCCTGCGTACCGGCAACGGAGAGCAGGGTGCGCTCCTGGAGTGGCGACGGGGAGAGACCGGCCACCGAACCCGCTTCGAGGGTACGGTGCTGGCCGACGACCTGGCCGAGGTTCTCGGCGCCTGGGATCTGCCCGGCGCCATCGAAAGCGAGCGCGCGGAACTGGTGGCCGCCTGGGAATGGCCGGGACGTCCCTGGGAGGTCCGGGCGCGCAACCTGAGCGGCGAAACCACCTTGCACATCCGCGACGGCACCTTCCGTCGCACCACCGGCGGCGCCTCCAACGCCCTGATGAAATTGATCGGACTGGTCAACTTCGATACCTGGCGGCGCCGCCTGCAGCTGGATTTCTCCGATGTCTTCGCAGAGGGCATGGCATTCGACGAACTGAACACCGGGATGACCTTCGACAGGGGTACGCTGCATTTTTCGAAACCGGTGAAAGTGGAACTGCCGTCAGGCAAGATGCGCTTGGAGGGTAGCGCCGATCTGATCGCCGAAACCATAGATGCGCACCTGGTAGCGACCTTGCCGGTGGGCACCAACCTGCCCTGGATCGCCGCCCTGGCCGGCGGCCTGCCGGCCGCCGCTGGCGTCTACCTGACCAGCCGCATCTTCGATCGACAGGTCGACAGGATCTCCAGCCTCGCCTATCGGATCACCGGACCCTGGGAAGATCCGCACATCGAGGTGGAGCGGATCTTCAGCGACAAGACCCAATAACGGAGGGAGCGAGCCATGCAGCGGATCGCAGCCATTCAACTGCGCGGCGACGGCGATCGCGACCATCGCCTGCGGCGTGCGGAGGCGCTGATCGGTCAGGCCGCCGCGGCAGGCGCCAGGTTACTGGTGCTGCCCGAGAATTTCGCCTACTACGGCGCCAATCCGCAGCGGCTGCGGGAGGCCGCCGAAACCGAGCGCGGCCCCGAAGGCCCGGCCCGGGCCCTGCTCGCGGAGTGTGCCCGCCGCCATGGTGTCTGGATCCTGGGCGGCACTCTGCCGCTGACCAGCGGCCTGCGCGGCGACCGCGATCCCAAGCCCTTTGCCGCAGCCCTGCTCTATGACGACAGCGGTGAAGAGGTGGCGCGTTACCACAAGATTCACCTGTTCGACGTCGCCGTCAAAGATACCGGGCAGCGCTATTGTGAATCCGACAGCTTCCGCCACGGCGGGGATCCGGTGCTGGTGCAGACCCCATTCGGCAAACTGGGGATCAGTGTCTGTTACGACCTGCGCTTTCCGGAACTGTACCGATACTACGCCGCCAGCGGCGCCGAGCTGCTCGCGGTGCCCTCGGCATTCACCGCAACCACCGGCGCCGCCCACTGGCGCCTCCTGCTGCGCGCCCGGGCGGTGGAAAACCAATGCTACGTGGTCGGCCCCAATATCGGCGACCGCGCGCATCCCAAGCGACCCACCTGGGGCGGCAGCGCCATCGTCGATCCCTGGGGCGAAGTGCTGGCCGAACTCGGCGATGGCGATGGGGTGATCACCGCAGATCTGGACCGCGATCGCCTGGCGCAGGTGCGCGACGATATGCCGGCGCTGGAACAGCGCCGGCTGTAATTATTGAAGATGCAAAGCACCGGCGGATATGAGACATTTACCCGCGGCCAAGGTCCAATCGGGTGGACGAACCGCGCGCCGGAGCATCCGCCCGGTGGCGAGCCCCACCACAAAAGATAGCAACAGGAGTACCGAGTTCATGACCGATTCGATCAGAACCGCCGGCATCGAACACCGGCAGTCGGCACTGGCCACCAACCAGGTGCTGCGCAACACCTATATGCTGCTGGCGATGACCCTGCTGTTCAGCGCCGCCTGCGCGGGCATGGCGATCGCTTTCAGCCTGCCCTATCTGGGCCCCTGGGTCACCCTGGGCGGGTACTTCCTGCTGCTGTTTCTGACCACCAAGTTCCGCAACAGCGCCGCCGGGCTCGTCTGTGTCTTTGCGCTCACCGGCTTCATGGGCGCCACCCTGGGACCCCTGCTCGGCTTCTACCTGCAGATGCCCGGCGGGCCTCAGCTGGTGACCAATGCGCTGGCCATCACGGGAATCACCTTTGTCGGCCTTTCCGCCTATACCATCAAGAGCGGGCGCAATTTCAGCTTCATGGGCGGATTTCTCGTCGCGGGCATCCTGGTCGCCTTTCTGTGTGGCCTGGCGGCGCTGTTTTTCGAACTGCCCACCCTGGGGCTTGCGGTGTCCGCCATGTTTGTCCTGCTGATGGTGGGGCTGATCCTGTTTCAGACCAGCAATATCATCCACGGCGGTGAAACCAACTACATCATCTGTCTCTTATACACATCTGACGCTGCCGACGAATAGAGAG
>CAJXRS010000060.1 GCA_913060555.1 uncultured Gammaproteobacteria bacterium
GGCTTGATGGCCGAGCGCCTGGATTGCCTGGAAACCGAGATCGCCGACGTGCGGTCGGTGCTGCCCGAACTGCTGGCGCTGCAGCGCCGCAAGCTCCACGATCGACTCCGGGAGTTGACCGCGCAAGTCGATGGCGACCGACTGGAACAGGAACTCGCCTATCTCGCGCAGCGCGCCGACATCGACGAAGAGCTCGACCGACTGGCAACCCACTGCCAGGAATTCCGACGCGTGCTCGCCGGTCCGGGACCGGTCGGCCGGCGCCTCGACTTCCTCGCCCAGGAACTGAATCGCGAGGCCAATACCCTGGGCGCCAAGTCACTGGGCGCGGCGACCACCCAGGCGGCGGTGGAAATGAAGGTGTTGATCGAACAAATTCGCGAACAGGTGCAGAATCTGGAGTGACGCCGCGGCGGCGCACTCCCGCAGACCGGCTGAGGAGCAGTCAGATGGCCAAGGGAACCCTGTTTACGGTGTCGGCGCCCTCCGGCGCCGGCAAGACCAGCCTGCTCGCCGCCCTGGTGCGCCGGCTGCCCGACGTGCAGGTATCCATCTCCCATACCACCAGGGCGAAACGCCCCGGCGAAAGGGACGGAGTCGACTACCACTTCATCGGCGAAGCGGAATTCGCCGGGATGATCGAGCGCGCCGAGTTCCTCGAACACGCCCGGGTGTTCGGCAATCTCTACGGGACCTCCCAGCAGTGGGTCGAGGAGCGGCTGCGCGAGGGTGTCGACGTGGTACTGGAAATCGATTGGCAGGGCGCGGCCCAGGTTCACCACCTGCGCCCGGACTGTGTCCGGGTATTCATTCTGCCCCCCTCCCTCGACTGCCTGCTGAGCCGGCTCAACGATCGCCGCCAGGACGACGCCGAGGTCATCCGCCGCCGGCTGTCCCAGGCCCAGGAGGAAATCTCCCACTATGTGGAAGCCGACTTCCTGATCGTCAACGACCAGTTCGACAATGCGCTCGACGAGCTCGCGGCCGTGGTCTGCGCCCTGCGCCTGCGGCTCGATGCCCAACGGGACAGGCACCGCGAATTGCTGGGTGACCTGCTTTCCTGAGCCCGGTTTTGCGTTACACTAATACGTCCAGTTTCCCGAAGCCCCCAAGGGCGCGGACCTTACACAGAGACGCATCATGGCCCGAATCACCGTCGAAGACTGCCTGGAGAACGTAGACAACCGCTTCGAGCTGGTGATGATCGCCAGCAAGCGCGCGCGTCAGATCGCCACTGGCGGCAAGGAGCCCCGAGTGCCCTGGGAAAACGACAAACCCACGGTCGTCGCCCTGCGCGAGATCGCCGAGAAACTGGTGGATCGCTCCATTCTCGACGAAACCGAGGAAGTCGAGGATTTCCTGTCCCTGGATCTGTCGCGGGTCACGGAGCCCCCACCCTATGTCTTCGAGGACGATGCACCCCTGGCCGGCGAAGACTGATTCCGAAGCAGCCAACCCGGAGGCGATCGGCGCGTTAGAAAGGAAGCTCGCCAGCTACCTGCCGCCCCATCAGGTCAGGCGCGTCGCCCGCGCCTACCAATACGCACGCGACGGTCACCAGGGCCAGTTTCGCCACAGCGGCGAGCCCTATATCACCCACCCTCTCGCAGTCACCTTCATCCTCGCCGACATGCGCATGGATGCCGAAGGCCTGATGGCCGCGCTGCTCCACGACGTCATCGAAGACACCTCGGCCACACGCTTTAAGCTCACCCGGCGCTTCGGCCGCACCGTGTCCGCCCTGGTGGACGGGGTCAGCAAGCTCACCGAGATCGAGTTTTCCTCCCGCGCCGAACAGCAGGCCGAGAACTTCCAGAAAATGGCGCTGGCCATGTCCCGGGACATCCGGGTGGTGCTGGTCAAGCTCGCCGACCGCCTCCACAACATGCGTACCCTGGGCGTGCTGCCGCCGGAGAAAAGGCGCCGCATCGCCCGCGAGACCCTGGAGATCTATTCTCCGCTGGCCCAGCGCCTGGGCATGAATGACATGCGCGTGGAGTTCGAGGAACTCGGCTTCGCGGCACTCTATCCCCTGCGCTACCACCGCATCCGCGAGGCTCTCACCCAGGCTCGCGGACGGCGCCTGGGGGTAGTCGCCGAGATTCAGGAAGCCATCGACAACCGCCTTGCACGGGAGGGCCTGACCGCGACCGTCAGCGGCCGCGAAAAGCACCTGTGGAGCATTTATCAGAAGATGAAGGTGAAAAAGCGTTCCTTCAAATCGCTGATGGACGTGTTCGCCTTCCGCATCGTGGTCGAATCCGTGGACGAGTGCTATCGCGTACTCGGCATCATCCACAACCTGTACAAACCGGTGAGCGGCGAATTCAAGGACTACATCGCCATTCCCAAGGCCAATGGCTACCAGTCGCTGCACACGGTGCTGGTGGGCATGCACGGCCTGCCCATCGAGGTGCAGATCCGCACCCGCGAGATGGACGATCTGGCCAACTATGGCATCGCCTCGCACTGGTTCTACAAGCGCGGCCGCGAATCCGTCAACGGCAGCCAGGGCCGCACCAACCGCTGGGTGAAGAGCCTCCTCGAACTGCAGCGCCAGGCCGGCAACTCACTGGAGTTCATCGAGCACGTCAAGACCGACCTGTTTCCGGACGAGGTCTATGTGTTCACCCCGAACGGCAAGATCATCGAGCTGCCGGCCGGCGCGACCCCGGTGGACTTCGCCTACGCCGTGCATACCCAGGTCGGCGACACCTGTGTCGCCTGCGAGATCAACGGCCAGCTGAGCCCCCTGTCCCAGGCCATCGAGAGCGGCCAGCGGGTGCGCATCATCACCGTGCCCGGCGCCCAGCCCAACCCGGCCTGGCTCAATTTCGTGGTCACCGCCAAGGCACGCAGCGCGATCCGCCACTTTCTCAAGCACCAGCAGCACGACCAGTCCGTGGAGCTGGGCAAGCGTCTGCTCGATCAGGCGCTGGCTCGCTTCGGCACCAGCTACAAGCAGATCCGCAAGTCCCAGATCAAATTGCTGCTCAAGGAAACCGGCGCCGCCACTTTCGAGAGCGTGCTCCAGCAGATCGGCATCGGCAGCCGGGTCGCCTACGCGGTGGCCAATATCCTGGTGCCCGAGCAACGCCGCGAGCAACCGGAACCGAACCTCGACTCGCCCATTCTGATCGACAACCGCCAGCGCCTGGTGACCAGCTTTGCGCGCTGCTGCTACCCGCTGCCCGGCGACCCCATCCTCGGCCACATCAGCCCCGGCCGGGGCCTGGTGATTCACCGCGAGTCCTGCAAGAACCTCAGCGGCATCCGCGACAACCGCGAGAAGTGCATGCCGCTGCAGTGGTCGCCGACGGTCAAGGGGGAATTTCCGGTCGAACTCAAGCTGGTGGTCACCTCCGAGCGCGGCATCATCGCCACCCTGGCCAGCCGGGTCTCCGAACAGGAAGCCACCATCCTGCGCATCAACGTCGGCGACCGCGATACCCAGGCCAGCGTGGTCAACATCGTGCTCGCGGCGCGCAGCCGCGTACATCTGGCCAACATCATGCGCCGCGTCCGCAACCTCAAGCAGGTTCGTTCGGTGCAGCGCATCAAGAACTGAGGTGCTCCTTGCCCAATAAATCCATCATCCACACCGACCGCGCCCCGGCCGCGATCGGCCCCTACTCCCAGGCCGTCCGCAGCGGCGATACGCTCTACCTGTCCGGGCAGATCCCCCTCGACCCGGCTACCATGGAGCTGGTCGAGGGCGATATCGCGACGCAGATCAACCAGGTGTTCGACAACCTCGCCGCGGTCTGTGCGGCAGCCGGCGGCTCGCTCGCCGATATCGTCAAGCTCAATATCTATCTCGTCGATCTGGCCCACTTTCCCATCGTCAACGAACTCATGGCATGTCGCTTCGCCGAGCCCTACCCGGCGCGCGCGGCGCTCGGCGTCGCAGCCCTGCCGCGCGGCGCGCAGGTGGAAATGGACGCTATCATGGTGCACTGAGCAATCCGGAGATCGCCATGCAAATCGACATCATTTCCGACGTCGTCTGTCCCTGGTGCTATGTCGCCAAGCGGCAACTCGAACGGGCGCTGGCGCAACGCCCGGCCCTGCAACCCGAAATTCGCTGGTTCCCCTACCAGCTCCATCCGGAGGCCCCCGCCGAAGGCTACCCCTACCGGGAGGCCATCGAGCGCAAGTACGGCCGACAGATGATCGACAGCATGTTCGCCCGCATCACCGCGGCGGGCGCGGCCGTGGGTCTGGAACTGCACCTCGACCGCATCGCCCGCGGCGCCAATACCCTGGATGCCCACCGGCTGATCGAGTGGGCGCGCGAAGCGGGCCTGGAAGACGCCATGGTGGAGGCCCTGTTCCGCGCCTACTTCCGCGATGGCCGCAATGTCGGCGACACCGAAACCCTGGCCGAGATCGCCGGCGAGGTGGGCCTCGACGCGACCGCCGTCCGCGCCCGGCTGGCTGGCCCGGAGTCCCGCGATACCATCCTCGATCGCATCCGCTTTTCCCGTGACCAGGGCGTCACCGGCGTGCCTTTCTTCAGCTTCGACGGCAAACTACCCCTGTCCGGCGCCCAGGGAGAAGAGACCTTCCTGCGGGTGCTCGACCGGGTCACCGCGCGCGCCGAAACCGCCGCGCAGTGCACGTCGGATGGCTGCCCGTAGGCGCTGCGCCAGCCTTTCGCGCCCGAACCATAAGGCGGGTTGTCACCCTACCCGCCGCGACAATTACAGGGGGTCGCCATGAAGTTCACCTGGTTCAACCTGATGCCCTGGCCGCATCTGCCGGACGATTTCCGCAAAAAGCACCGGTCGGTGTGGGTCGATATCGACGCCAAACTCTACGATCCGGTCAAGGGCCACGACGTCTACAACGACTATCTCGACATGCTCGAGTACGCCGATGGGCTCGGCTACGACGGCGTGGGCGTCAACGAACATCACCAGAACGCCTACGGCATGATGCCCTCGCCCAACATCATGGCCGCGGCCATCTCCAGGCGCGCCCTCAACGCCGCCATCGTGGTGCTGGGCAACTCGCTGTCGCTCTACAATCCGCCGGTGCGCGTCGCCGAAGAGTTCGCCATGCTCGACGTGATCAGCGGCGGGCGTCTGGTGGCCGGTTTCCCGGTGGGCACCTCGATGGATACCAACTACTGTTACGGCGACATCCCGGCGCTGACCCGGGAGCGCTACCAGGAGGCCCACGACCTGGTGAGGAAGGCCTGGCGCGAGACCGAGCCCTTCGCCTGGAACGGCCGCTACACCAAGCTGCGCTACGTCAACACCTGGCCCAAGCCGATCCAGCAGCCACCGCCCATCCACATCCCCGGCGGCGGCTCGGTCGAGACCTACGACTTCTGTCTCGACAATGTGTACTCCTACTCCTATCTGAGCTTCTCTGGCTATATCCGCGCCAAGGCGCTGTTGCAGGGCTACTGGGACCGGCTCACCGAGCGCAACGAGCCCGACGAATCCCCCTACCGCGCCGGCTTTGCCCAGACCATCTGCGTGGCCGAGACCGACGCCGAGGCCGAGCGGCTCTACGCCCCGCACGTCAACTACTTCTTCAACCGCTGCCTGCACATCGCGCCCGGCTTCGCCGATGCGCCCGGCTACCGCACCATCAAGACCATCAAGTCCGGCGCCCTGTCGCAGTTCTCGCCCAACTTCGAGGAGGCCGCACATATGTCCTGGGGCGATCTGGTGGATGGCGGGTTCATCATCGCCGGCAGCCCGGACACCGTGCGCGAGCGCATGGAAGATATGATCAAGGGCCTCCACGTGGGCAATATCTTCTGCCTCATCCACGTCGGCGACATGCCCATCGAAAAGACCAAGTACTCGACCCGGCTGTTCGCCGAGAAGGTGATGCCCAAGCTGCGCAACCTCTGGCCCGAGTACCAGGATGACGAGCGCTTCTGGTGCAAGCCCCTGGCCGAGCGGGCCACCCCGGGGCCGGTCTCCGAACGCAAAGGAAAGGGAGGTGCCCAATGATCCGCCTCGAAACCCTCCGCGCCCCCAAGGTCGAGGTCCAGGTACTGACCGGCGGCGAGGGGCCGGACCTGCTGTTTCTCCACGGCGCCGGCGGCCTGGTCGCCGAAGATCCCTTCCTCGATGCCCTGGCCGCGCGCTTTCGCGTCCACGCGCCCCTGCTGCCCGGCTACGGCGACTCCGCGGAGTGCCACGAAATCCGCACCATGCTGGATTTCACCCTGCACACCCATGATGTGATGAACGCTCTGGGGCTGGTCAGGCCCGTGGTCGTCGGCCATTCCATGGGCGGCATGATCGCCGCCGAGATGGCCGCCGTGGCGCCCAACGACATCGATCGCCTGGCGCTGCTCTGCCCCGCCGGCTTGTGGCTCGACGCCTACCCGATGCCCGACATCTTCGCCATGGTGCCCCACGAGCTGCCGGCCGTGCTGTTCCATGACGTCGAAGCCGGCGCCGCCATGATGACCGCCGGCGCGGATTTCTCCGACCTCGACTTCCTGCAGCGCTTCCTGGTGCAGAACGCCCGCCAGCTGGGCATGGCCGGCAAGATCCTGTTTCCCATTCCCGACCGCGGGCTCGCCGAACGCCTGTACCGGATCAAGGCCAGGACCCTGCTTATCTGGGGTGCCTCGGACCGGCTCACCCCGCTGCCCTATGCCGAGGCCTTCCGCGACGGCATCGCCGGCAGCGAGCTGGTGGTGATTCCCGAGGCCGGCCACATGGTGCCGCTGGAGCAGACCGCCCGGGTGGTCGAGGCCATCGGCCGACTGGCCTGAAAGCGGGCAGTCACTCCAGCCCCGGCGCCCCGGATCCGAGTCCGGGGCCCGCGGCGCCCGCCATCGCCGCCCTGCGCGGCGTCGGCCCCCAGCTCGCCGCCCGCCTGGCGCGGATCGGCATCCACGGCATTCAGGATCTGCTGTTCCACCTGCCCCTGCGCTATCAGGACCGCACCCGGATCGCGCCCATCGCCGCGCTGCGCCCGGGCGTCGAAGCGGTCATCGAAGGCGAGGTGCTGGGCGCCGACGTCGTGTTCGGCCGCCGCCGCAGCCTGCTGTGCAAGCTCGGTGACCGCTCCGGGTTCGTCACCCTGCGCTTCTTCCACTTTTCCGCAGCCCAGCAGCGCGCCCTGGAACGCGGCGTGCGCCTGCGCTGCTATGGCGAAGCCCGACCCGGTCCCGCCGGGTTGGAGCTGGTACACCCCGAATACCGGGTGCTCGACCCCGCCGCGGCCGTGGCGCTGGAAGCCACTCTGACGCCCATCTACCCGGCCGGCGAAGGCGTCACCCAGCCGCGCCTGCGCCAGCTGGTGGGCCAGGCATTGGCGCTCAGCGAACGGCAGCACCCGGACTTGCTGCACGACTGGCTGCCGGCCGGCTTGCTGCCCAACCTTCCCAGCCTCGGCGACGCCGTGCGCTATCTGCACACACCCCCGGCGGACGCGCCCCTGGAGCTGCTCGCCCGCGGCGAACACCCGGCCCAGCGGCGGCTGGCGTTCGAGGAACTGATCGCCCACCACCTGAGCCTGCGCCAGCTCCGCGCCCGGGTGCAGCGGCGCCGGGCGCCACCCCTGCAGGCGCCCGCAGCCTTCACCGAGCGCTTCCTGGCTGCCCTGCCCTTCACCCTCACCCGCGCCCAGCAGCGGGTGTGCCGCGAAATCACCGCCGACCTCGCCCGCTCCCACCCCATGCTGCGCCTGCTGCAGGGCGACGTCGGCTCCGGCAAGACCGCGGTGGCCGCCTATGCCCTGGTCCAGGCCCTGGGCAGCGGTCACCAGGCCGCGCTCATGGCGCCCACCGAAATCCTCGCCGAACAGCACCGCGCCACCCTGTCGGCCTGGCTGGAACCCCTGGGCGTGCGCATCGCCTGGCTCACCGGCAAGCTCAAGGGCCGCGCCCGGGCCGCGCAGCTCGCCGCCCTGGCCGATGGCGAGGCCGGACTCGCCATCGGCACCCACGCCCTCTTCCAGGATGACGTCCATTACCGCGACCTGGCCCTGACCCTGATCGACGAGCAGCATCGGTTCGGCGTCCACCAGCGCCTCGCCCTGCGCGACAAGGGCCGCGGCGGCGTCACGCCGCACCAGCTGATCATGACCGCGACGCCCATTCCCCGCTCACTGGCGATGATCGGCTACGCCGACCTCGACCATTCCGTGATCGACGAACTGCCCCCCGGGCGAACCCCGGTCAACACCCTGACCGTGGCCGACCAGCGCCGCCCCGAGGTCATCGCCCGCATCCACCATGCCTGCCGGGCCGGTCAGCAGGCCTACTGGGTGTGCACCCTGATCGAGGAATCGGAGCAGCTGCAGGCCCAGGCCGCCGAAACCACCGCCGCCGAACTGCGCCTGGCGCTGCCCGACCTGCGCATCGGCCTGATCCACGGGCGCCTCAAACCCGCCGAAAAGAACGCCGTGGTCGACGCCTTCAAGGCCGGCGAGCTGGATCTGCTGGTCGCCACCACCGTCATCGAGGTGGGGGTGGACGTCCCCGCAGCCAGCCTCATGGTCATCGAAAATCCCGAACGTCTGGGTCTCGCCCAGCTCCACCAGCTGCGCGGCCGGGTGGGGCGCGGCGGCATCGCCAGCCACTGCGTACTGCTCTATTCCGCGCCCCTGTCCCGCCAGGCCCGCGAACGCCTGGGGATCCTCCGCGAAACCAACGACGGCTTCCGCATCGCCGAACGCGATCTCGAACTGCGCGGCCCCGGCGAAGTGCTGGGCACCCGCCAGACCGGGGAGCTCCAGCTGCGCATCGCCGATCCCCTGCGCGACGCCGGGCTGCTGCCGGCCGTCAAGCGCGCCGCCGAAGCCCTGGCCACCGATCAGCCCCGCGCCGTGGCGCCACTGATCCGCCGCTGGCTCGGCCGCGCCGCGCGCTATGGGGAAGTGTGAACCGGGCACCGCCTGCCATCGACCGGCGCGCGCAGGATCCTACCAATGCGGCAGCTTGTTCAGCCTGTGCCGCCGCCACGATCATTGCCAGCCCATAAAGTACAGAGCGGAATTCCGGCCAACACGAAAGCGCCCTTTACAGCTGCCATTGGTGATAACGGCGCACCAGCCGTAACAGTTTTTCCGGTGCATGGGCCTTTTTCCACTCTCCGGCGGCGAACTTGTTGGCCTCCGCCAGGGTGGGGTAGATATGGATGGTGCCGAGGATCTTGTTGAGACCCAACCCGTGTCTCATGGCCAGCACATACTCGGCGATCAGATCCCCGGCATGGTTGCCGACGATGGTCACCCCGAGGATGCGGTCTGAGCCGGGCGGCGTCAGCACTTTGACATAGCCTTCGGCACTGCCGTCGGCAATGGCCCGATCCAGATCGTCGATGCCGTAGCGGGTCACCTCGAATGCCACGTCCTGCTCCAGGGCGTCCTGCTCATTGAGCCCCACCCGCGCCACTTCCGGGCTGGTAAAGGTGGCCCAGGGAATCACCGAGTAATCCACGCGGTATTTTTTCAAGCGGCCGAACAGGGCATTGACCGCCGCGTACCAGGCCTGGTGGGCGGCGGTGTGGGTGAACTGGTAGGGGCCGGCGACATCGCCGACCGCGTAGATATTGGGAAGCCGGGTCTGCAGAAACTCGTTCAGGGCAAGGGTGCCGTTGTTGTTGGTCTCTATCCCCAACTCTTCCAGCCCCAGCCCCTCGGTATTGGCCTTGCGGCCGATGGCGATCAGTACCTGGCCGAATTCCAGACGCACGGATTGATCCTCGTGCTCCGCGTACAGCACCTTTACGCCGTCTTCCAGGGCAAAACGGACCGCCTTGTGGCCCAGCAACAGATCCACGCCGTCCCGGCGCAGGGCGTTGGCCACCAGCTCGGCGGCGTCGGCATCTTCCCGGGGCAGGATACGGGGCAGCATTTCCACCTGGGTGACACGGGTATCCAGGCGGGCAAAGGACTGGGCCAGCTCACAGCCGATGGGGCCACCACCGAGAATCAACAGCCGACCCGGATTGTCGCGAATTTTCCACAGGGTCTCGGTGGTCAGGTAATCGATCTGCTCCAAACCGGGAAACGGCGGTACCAGGGGGCCGGCGCCGGAGGCGATGATGATATTGCGCGTCGAGAGGGTCTGCTTGCCCTCGGTGCCGGTGATCTCCACCTCCCAAGGGGAGAGCAGGCGGGCGCTGCCCTGGCGGCAGTCCACCCCCAGCTGGCTGTAGCGCTCCACCGAGTCGTGGGGTTCGATGGCCTGGATGACGGATTGGATGCGATCCATAACGGCGGCGAAATCCGCTTCCGGACGCAGGGGTTTAAGGCCGTAGTCCGGGCTGTGCCTGGCCAGGGAGGCCACCTGGGCGCTTTTGATCAGGGCTTTCGAGGGTACGCAGCCGGTATTGAGGCAGTCGCCGCCCATGCGATCTTTTTCCACCAGGGTGACACTGGCCTTCACGGTGGCGGCGATATAGGCGCTCACCAGGCCGCCGGAACCGGCACCGATGACGATCAGGTTGCGGTCAAACTGCTTTGGCTTGTGCCAGCCGCGATAGACCTTCGCTCTCTGTACAGGAGTAAGGATGGCGCGGGCCAGCCAGGGAAACAGGCCCAGCAAGACAAAGGCCCCGATCAAACCTGGGGAGAGGATATCCCCGGCGCTTCGCAGTTGCGCCACCTGGGTACCGGCGTTCACATAGACGGCGGTGCCCGCCAGCATCCCCACCTGGCTGACCCAGTAGAAGGTCCAGGTTCTCAGGGGTGTGAGCGCCATCACCAGGTTGATCAGGAAGAACGGGAACACCGGCACCAGGCGCAGGGTGAACAGATAAAAGGCGCCGTCTTTGGCGATGCCCTGATTGATGGTTTTCAGACGTTCGCCAAAGCGCTGCTGCACCGTATCCCGCAGCAGGTAGCGGGCCACCAGAAACGCCAGGGTAGCGCCCAGGGCCGAGGCAAAGGAGACAATCACCACCCCGGTGACAAAACCAAAAATGGCGCCCCCCGCCAAGGTCATAATGGCGGCACCGGGTATCGACAGGGCGGTCACCACTACATACACCAGAAAAAATATCAGCCAGCTCAATAGCCGGTTTTCCGCATAATAAGCGTGGATAACATCCAGCTGTTGTTGCAGAAAACCGAGGCTCAGGTAACGCCCGAGGTCGAAGAAGAAATACGCCGAAATGGCCATAATCACAATGGCGACAATGATCAACTTCTTGATATTTGGATGCACCTGTCATTCCTTTCTGGAGGCATGGTCAGCAGTCTGAAACTC
Source organism: uncultured Gammaproteobacteria bacterium (assembly GCA_913060555.1). Lineage (GTDB taxonomy): Bacteria > Pseudomonadota > Gammaproteobacteria > Pseudomonadales > Porticoccaceae > JAGPUQ01. The sequence continues at coordinate 11,195 of CAJXRS010000060.1, forward strand.
AGTCTGCTGAGGGATACTCGAAAAACAAACGAACCCATTCCGAAATCTTCGCGGTGTCACCGGGATCACGCCGGTAGGCGCGTTTGCCTTGCCGCGTCGAGCCCTGCCAAGCCATTCGTAGCCCCTTGTGCCACCACCCATGGCCTGCCTTCAGGCGCGCCACCGATGGCTTTGCCGAATGCGCTCCCCGTTTTCAATCAGGCTAATTCCTGAGTCTGTGGGGCCATGAGTGCGCCCACCTTCCTTCATGGCCCGTTGCATTCCGGGCAATAGCATTCGGCTCCGCATTCATGGGCTTTTCTCATGGTCCGTAACCAAGCGCCGAACCAGCGGGCGGCAGGTGGTGCCCTGAATCAACAGATTGAACAGCACCACGCCGAAAACCATCGACTGAATGGTGTACCAATACGGCAGCTCCACCGGCAGCGTCAGCACCAACGCGATGGCAATGGCGCCGCGCAGACCGCCCCACACCAACAGGGGCTTCCAGTTGGCAGGCATGTCGTCATGACGCATCAGCAGGGAGGACAGCGGTGCGCAACTGTAGACCGTGGCGGCCCTCGCCACCAACGCCGAGACAATGGCGATCAGGATGGCCAGCCACTGGTCGACAAACATGGCCGGCACGATCACCAGCCCCATCAGGGTGAACACCAGTGCAATGAATGCATCCCCCAGCCAGTCCCAGGTGATCTCGGTGCCCTGCAAAAACGGCTGCTCAAAATCGCGCAGCCCAGACCGGGCCACCAGTGCAGTGATTACCACCGTGATGATGCCGGATAGCCCCAGTAGTTCCTGGGCGACATAGAAACTGCCGAACGCCGAGACCACCAGGATCAGATTGGCGAGCACCGAAGACTTGAAGAACAGCACGAGGATGGCAGCAATCAGGCCAAAAGCGACGCCTGCGACAATGCCCCCGAAGATATGGGACGTCAGGGCGCCGACAACAGCCGGCGAGGATGTCGCACTGCCGGAGCTGACCGCCAAGCCGAGAATCGCTGCGTACAGCACCGCCGCAGCCGCGTCGTTCAGTAAACTCTCACCCTCCACCAGGGTGGCGACATCTTCTGGCGCCTGTTCGCTGCGCAACAGGTTGACCACCGAAATCGGGTCAGTCGCGGCCAGAATGGCGCCTGTCAGCAATGCTGCCATCCAGGGGAAGCCCGGGTGATTGATGCCGGCATACATCAACCCGGCGGAGACTGCCACACTGATGGCGACACCCAGGGTCGCAAAAACCAGGATTGGCACTATCCAGCGCCGCAGCATGGCGGGTGAAATATGCCAGGCCGCCTGAAACAACAGCGGCGGCAACAGCAGGTAAAACACCACATCCTGGACATTGCCCGCGCGGATACCGGTATCAAGACCCAGTGGCGCCACCAACAATCCCGCCACGAAACCACCGCCCAGACAACAGAGGGTCTTGTCGATACGGGTCAGCCTGGCAAGGATCAATCCGGCCAGCGCCAAGCTGATCAGCGCCAGCGCCTGACCAGTTACCTGAGGAATCATCCGGTTGCTCCGTCATTGTCGGTGGCGATCAGGTACTTCTTCTGTGGTGCCACGTTCGGATAGAGGCGCTCCAGCGGCTCGGGAATGCCGCGGGCATCGACCAACTGAGCGTGATGACGAGCCAATTGCCGGGCTTCGGTGACCCCGCAGGCATGCGCGATAACCCCCACCTCGCGCAAAATTTGCTCGGCATAGTGTGTCACCCGCTGCGCCTTGTCACTGGGCACAAGACCCAGTTGCAGCTTCGTGTTGTGGGTGGTGACGCCGGTTGGGCAAGTATCCTTGTTGCATTTGAGCGCCTGAATACAGCCCAATGAAAACATGAAGCCACGGGCCGACGTAACGAAATCCGCACCAACACACAGCGCCCAGGCGACCTCACCGGGGTTGATCAACTTGCCCGACGCCACGATCTTGATACGCTCGCGCAAACCGTATTCCGTCACCTTGTCGACCACCTGTGGCAGGCTGACCCGGAGCGGAAGCCCGACATAGTCGATCAGACTTTGCGGGGCGGCGCCGGTGCCGCCGTCGGCACTGTCCACGGTGATGAAGTCTGGCGCACAATCCATGCCGCGTTGATGCACGCGCTGCAAGAGCTCGTCGAACCACCCCACATTACCCACCACGGTCTTGAAGCCGACGGGCTTGCCGGTGATCTGGCGTATTTCCGCCAGGGAGTCCAGCAGTTGGTCAATGGAGCCGATATCGGTATGCCGGTTGGGGCTGATGGAGTCCTGGCCTTCAGGAATACCGCGGACGCGGGCGATTTCCGGCGTCACCTTGCACCCTGGCAGCAAGCCCCCCTTGCCGGGTTTGGCCCCCTGACTGAGCTTGATCTCGAACATGCGTACCTGCTCGATGGCGGCAATTTCCAGAAGCTTTTCCCGCGACAACTCGCCATGCTCATCACGCACACCGTATTTCGCAGTGCCTATTTGAAACACCAGGTCACAGCCGCCTTCAAGATGATAGGGCGACAAGCCTCCTTCGCCGGTGTTGAGCCAGATACCGGCTGCCGCCGCGCCCTGGGACAGCGCCTGCACCGCAGGCTTGGAAATGGCACCGAAACTCATGCCGGAAATATTGAACAGGGAGCCGGGGGTGTAAGCTTGTCTCGCATGGCTCTGGCCGACTGTCACAGGGTTTATCGGCACGGCGTCCGCTGCCAGCGTTGGGAAAGGGCAGTTGAGGAAAAGCACTTCGTTGGGCTGGGCGAGTGACCGAGTCGAGCCAAAGGCAACAGTGCTGTCGGCATTTTCGGAGGCGAGATAAACCCAGCTGCGCTGGGCGCGATTGAAGGGCATCTCCTCCCGGTCCATCGCGAAGAAATATTGCCGGAAAAATACCCCCAGATGCTCAAACAGTGTGCGGAAACGTCCGATCACCGGAAAGTTTCGGCGTACGCTATTGTGCTGTTGCCTGGTGTCGGCAAGATAAACGTACAACAAATAGAGCAAAAACAAACCGATAACAAACACCAGCAATAGCGCCGCTATCTGCAAAATGCCGAAGGCACCGTCGCCAAGCTGGCTGATGTCGAAACTAGTCATCATTCAGTACTCATCGGCTATCCAATGATTCGCTGAAGGTCTGGTTCAAGCACAATGACGGATATCAGAACTTGAAACGCAGATATTCCTGATTGGCTCTGTCCAGCAACTCCTGTTCGTTGCCATGGTCATTCCATTGCTTCAGGCCATCCATCTCTCCTTGATTATGAAAGAGCAACAACTTACCGCCGACAATCTTGAAATTGGTGGGGTCGATACTGACCTGCCGACCCAGTGCCAGGCTGTAGGGGCAAAATTCCGCAAACAGCGGGATATACGCTGCTGGATTCTCGCGAAATTTGTCGGCCTGTTGTTGTGATGTCAGGAGATAGGTTTTGCCGTCGTACTCGATGGCGAATTCCGGGCTGCCCTTTTCCGCTTTATTGCGGCTGAAATAGGAGACGGGGCTGTACCCCTGTATGGCAATGTTCGGCTCCTGGTGGTCGGGTTTCTCAACGCCGGGCTCAGCGCCCAGTGCGGAAACGACTACCACCAGCATCAGCACCGTCATCCTGCGTGCCGCGACAATGGAAGTGTTCATATAAGCGCCCTTCATCCCTTGTTGTGAGAAATCGTTATCGTAGGTGTGTTGGTCCCCTACGCTATCGACGTCTTACACCGGCAAGGATCGCTATTTGCCTGGCAGGCTTGAAAGGCGATCCGCGGCGCCAAGGCGGCCTTGCCAGCAGGCGCCAGATGGCCGGTCATTACGCAGGAACCCGGCGCCACGGACCCTGTTGCCGCGATGCAGGGCCCGCAAACCCAGCCGGCGTATGAGCCATCCGGAGGTGTAGCAACACACCGCCGCGATTACTTTTTCAGCACTGCCTTGGAGCACTTGCTACCGAGCATGAGCGGGGCGCGGAGTATCAATCCCTTCTTTTTCAGGTCTGCTTTGAAGCGCGAGTTTTTCCGCGCGGCCGCGCTTGAATTGGTGTCTTAATCCCTTCTTGTTCAGGTCTGTTTTGACAGCTGTGGGTCAACAAAGACTTTCAGAACCGAATGTCTTAATCCCTTCTTTTTCAGGTCTGCCTTGAAATACTGACCCTGTGAAGAGCGCCGACAATGCGCTGCCTTAATCCCTTCTTTTTGAGGTCTGCTTTGAAGCCCACATTCAGAGAGAAGGCAGAGGAGAGAGAGAGTCTTAATCCCTTCTTTTTGAGGTCTGCTTTGAAGCAATGAAAATCAGCAAAAAGCGTTTTATTTCCGTCGGTCTTAATCCCTTCTTTTTGAGGTCTGCTTTGAAGCCCGATGCGCCCACCTATTCGGCGAAATCAAAACGTCTTAATCCCTTCTTTTTGAGGTCTGCTTTGAAGCTCAACCTGGATGGGCATGACAAGGCTACGCCGTGGTCTTAATCCCTTCTTTTTGAGGTCTGCTTTGAAGCACTATGATTGGTGGGATTGCACCTACGACGACGCGTCTTAATCCCTTCTTTTTGAGGTCTGCTTTGAAGCGCTTACATTGATGCACACCTTGCAAAATATGGTCTTAATCCCTTCTTTTTGAGGTCTGCTTTGAAGCGCATAAAGCATGGCTCGACAAAGTTCGCGAGGAAGGTCTTAATCCCTTCTTTTTGAGGTCTGCTTTGAAGCATAAACTGGAGAACGAAAACATGGCAAAGCTTCCGTCTTAATCCCTTCTTTTTGAGGTCTGCTTTGAAGCCGTTATGGATGCGGTTCCCGAGTCTGTATTGGTCTTAATCCCTTCTTTTTGAGGTCTGCTTTGAAGCCGCTGACGAATTTTTCTTCCGTATTTTCAAAGAGCTGGAAAGCCGATCAGCGGAATTTCCCGGGGCTTCGGAGTTGGTCATCGATCAGGATGGCGTTTTCGGCGCGGCCGCCGGTTTCGGCAAGGTAGCCTTGCGGCTGATCCTGGTCAAGTCCAAGCCTTGTCCAATATGAAGTGAGTCTGGAGGGAGGCGGCTGATTCCAATATGAA
>CAJXRS010000061.1 GCA_913060555.1 uncultured Gammaproteobacteria bacterium
CATGCCTAGTCTCGTGGGCTCGGAGATGTGTATAAGAGACAGCCACTCCGCACCGAGAGGCTCGCATGAAGATCCGCGACAAATTTTATATCGATGGCACCTGGGTGATGCCAGACGGCAACGACGCGCTGGAAGTGATCGACGCCTCCACCGAGGAAGTGATGGGCCGCGTCCCGGCCGGTTCGGCGGTCGACGCCGATCGCGCCGCAAAGGCTGCGGCGCGCGCCTTCGAATCCTGGGGCCTGACCGCGCCCGAGGAGCGCCGCACCCTGCTTCGCAAGCTGCGCGAGGGGCTCGCCGGCCGCGTCGGCGAACTGGGCGAAATCATGGCTGGCGAGGTCGGCATGCCGCTCGCCATGAGCGAGCACATCCAGGCCGGACTGCCCCTCGCCAGTCTCGACAATTTCATTCGCATCCTCGGCGATTACCCGTTCGAGGAGCGCATCGACAACTCCCTGGTCGTGAAAGAACCGATCGGCGTGGTCGCCGCGATCACCCCCTGGAACTATCCCCTGCACCAGATCATGGCCAAGGTCTGCCCGGCGCTTTCCGCCGGCTGCACGGTGATCGTCAAGCCCAGCGAACTCGCTCCCCTGACGGCCTTTGTCCTCGCCGAGGAAATGGACCGCGCCGGTTTCCCGCCCGGCGTATTCAACCTGATCACCGGACTCGGCCCGGTGGTCGGCGAAGCCCTGGCCTCCCACCCCAACGTCGACATGGTGTCCTTCACCGGCTCCACCCGCGCCGGCAAGCGCGTCGCCGAACTGGCGTCCCAGAGCGTCAAGCGGGTGGCCCTGGAGCTGGGCGGCAAGTCGGCCTCGGTGATCCTGGAAGATGCCGACCTCGATGAAGCGGTGCGCGGCACCGTCAACGACTGCTACTTCAACAGCGGCCAGACCTGTGCCGCCCACACCCGCATGCTGGTGCCCCAGTCGCTCTACGAGCGCGCCGCTGCCAAGGCCCGGGAGGTCGCCGAGGCCTTCACCCTGGGCGCGGCCACCGACCCCAAGGCCAAGCTCGGGCCGCTGATCTCCAAAACCCAGCAGGAGCGGGTGCGCACCTATATCCGCTCCGGCATGGCGGAGGGCGCCGAGTTGATCACCGGCGGACCGGACCAACCCGAGGATCTACCCCAGGGCTACTTCGTCAGCCCCACGGTATTTGGCAAGGTGGACTCGAAGATGACCATCGCCCAGGAGGAGATCTTCGGCCCGGTGCTGAGCATCATCCCCTATAAGGATGAAGACGACGCCATCTGCATCGCCAACGACACCCCCTACGGGCTGTCGAGCGGCGTTTGGTCCCGCAACGAGGAACACGCCCGCGCCGTGGCGCGCCGCATCCGCGCCGGCCAGGTGGTCATCAACGGCGGCGGCTTCAACATGATGGCCCCCTTCGGCGGCTACAAGCAGTCGGGTTACGGGCGGGAGCACGGCCCCTACGGCCTGGAGGAATACCTGCAGACCAAGTCCCTCCAGCTCTGACGGCGCCGGCGGCCCGGCCGCAGCGGCCGGGCCGGTATAATGAAACACGGTTTCTGTTGTCCAATTATCGATGCTGTTTGATCTGCACTGCCATTCCACCGCCTCCGACGGCAAGCTCGCGCCCGCGGCTCTGGTACAGCGTGCCCGTGACCGGGGCGTCGGGGCGCTCGCGATCACGGATCACGACAGCGTTGCGGCCTATACCGAGCTGAGCGAAACCACCACCAGGGGGCTGCGCCTGATACCGGGCATCGAGCTCTCCGCCCTATGGCGCGGCCAGACCATCCATGTGGTCGGGCTCAACATCGGCCTGCACACCGGCGCCATCGAAGAGGCGGTCTCCCTGCAACGCGCCGCGCGCCAACGGCGCGCGCTGGTCATCGCCCAGCGGCTCGCCCGCAAGGGCCTGGGGGATCTGTCCCCGGCGGTAGCCGAGCTCGGCGAACGCATCAGCATCGGCCGGCCCCACATCGCCGAGCTGCTGGTCGAACGCGGTCAGGCGCGCTCCACCGACGACGCCTTTCGCAAGCACCTGGGCACCGGCCGCATCGGCGACATCAAGAACGAGTGGGCGTCACTGCAACAGGTGGTCGCCTGGATTCGCGAAGCCGGCGGCAGTGCGGTGATCGCCCACCCGGAGAAATACCAGCTGACCCGGACCCGGCTGCGCGATCTGGTCAGCGACTTTCGCGCCGTCGGCGGCACGGCCCTGGAAGTGGTATCCGGCCGCCAGCAGACGCAGGAGTCGCGCCAGCTGGCCAAACTCTGCGCCGAGACGGGCCTCGCCGCCTCCACCGGCTCCGACTTCCATCAGCCCGAGCAATTCTGGGCCGAACTGGGCAGTCAGCCGGCCCTCCCCGAGGGTTGCGAGCCGGTCTGGGAGCGCTGGTAATCCCGTCAGAGTGAAGCGGCTGGGACTCCTCGAAGCCGATATCCTGGATGCGGATCTGGGCGCCGACTTCGGCTCCTACGGGCAGATGTTCGCGCGCTATTTCGATCGCCTGGGCGGCGACCTGGCCTACCGCTACTACCAGGTGCAGGCGGGTGAGCTGCCCCGTCACATGGACGAGTGCGACGCCTATCTGATCACCGGTTCCCGCGCCGGCGTCTATGACGATCTCGACTGGCTGCCGCCGCTGCGCGCCTGGCTGCGCGACTTCCACGCCGGCGGCGCGCGCCTCATCGGCATCTGTTTCGGGCACCAACTGATCGCCGACGCCCTGGGCGGCCGTGCCGAGCGATCCACCCGGGGCTGGGGCGTCGGGGTACGCGCCGAGCACCTCGAGGCCGCTGCCTGGCCGGCGCCTTTGGGCCCGCCGGCGGCTCGTGACCTGCGCCTGCTGTACAGCCATCGGGATCAGGTCACCCGGCTGCCATCGGGAGCCGTCACCCTCGCCGGCAGCGATTTCTGCCCCCATGCGGCGCTCGCCATCGGCGCTACCCTGGTCGGCTTCCAGGGCCACCCGGAATTCACCCGCGACTACCTGCGTGCACTGATGGCGCGGCGCCGCGAGCACCTGGGCGAGACCCGCTACAGCACCGCGCTGGCCAGCCTCGCCCAGGCCACCGATGAAGACATTCTCGGGCGCTGGTTACTGGACTTCATTGGCGCAGGGGAGCAGGCCACGCCCTCCTGAGCGCGCCGGCTCAGCCTCGCGGGCCTTGTGCTCGTAGTACATCGACGGGGCGATCGCCGCCCACTGCGACTCGTACTCCCCCCCTGGTGATCCAACACCATCCGAACAGCCCGTTCCCGAACCTCCGGCGAAGACCTCGTAGCTTTGTTCATGAACCATCCTCTCAAGGAATTACGCCTCCTGGAATCCCTGGGCGGGTTCAGCCATGGCAAGCCCGCTTCCGCGGTCTTGGATAAGCGCTGGTGCTCCACTGCGCAGCAGGCCGGGTGTCTGCGAGCAGACAATCGAGCACCATATGGACCGCGACGAGGAGTTTGGTCTGGCGAGACCGAGCGCCCGGGGCGGCGGCACAAGGAGCGGCCCCGCAAACCGCTGGAGGGCGGGATATTCCAGCGGGACAGATCGACCCATGCGTGGCGGCCTGCGGGAGACCATCGAAGCGAAGGGTCGGCGCCCACCCAAAGCGGACAATTCAGGAGCTACAAAAACCGGACAGATCTATTTGCCGCCAACGCTCGGCCACGGACCTGGGTCCAGGGCCGCGAACTCCTTCTGCCACTGCTTGGTCTGCTTCTTGGACGGCCCCCCGAGGTGGACCAGGGCGTGGCGCAGTCGGGCGCGCACCAGGTCCGGACCGAGCAGCGCCATGGCGTCGAACAGCGGTGGCGCCGATGGTGAGCCGGCGATGGCCACGTACAGGGGTGCGGTGAGATCGCGCAGCTTGTAGCCCAACGGCTCGGCCAGGGCCTCGACCGCGGCGAACAAGCGATCGCGATGCCAGTCATCCAGAGCATCGAGCCGCCAGCTGACGAACTGCAGAATGCGTACGCAGTCTTCCTTGTCGAGCTTCCGGTGAACAAAGGCGTCTTCGTCATGGGCGGGCAAACCGGAGAACAGGAATCCGGCCAGGGGCACGATCTCGGTGAATTTTTCGATGCGCTCCTTGATCAGCGGCACCACCGGCTCCAGCCGCTGGCGATTGAACGCCCATTCGGCCACCCGGTCGGCGAAGGCGCGCTCGTCGAGATCCTCGCGAATCCAACGGCCGTTGAGCCAGTCCAGCTTGCCGATGTCGAACACCGGGCCGCCGAGACGGACCTTGTCGAGGTCGAAGTGCGCCAGCATCTCGGCGAGGCTGAATTTCTCCGCCTCGTCGGGCATCGACCAGCCCATCCGGCCCAGATAGTTGAGCAGCGCCTCTGGCAGATAACCCATGGCCCGATAGTAATTGATGCTGGTGGGGTTCTTGCGCTTGCTGAGCTTGCTCTGGTCGGGGTTGCGCAGCAGGGGCAGATGGCAAAGCTCCGGCATCGTCCAGCCAAAATAGCGATACAGCAGCTGGTGCTTGGGCGCCGAATTGATCCACTCTTCGCCCCGGATCACATGGGTGATCCCCATCAGGTGATCGTCCACCACATTGGCCAGATGATAGGTGGGCATGCCGTCGGCCTTCAGCAGCACCTGCATGTCCACCTGGGCCCAGGGAATGTCGATCTCGCCGCGCAGCCGGTCGGAGATCCGGCACACGCCCTCGCCGGGCACCTTCATGCGGATCACGTGCGGCTCTCCGCGCCCGGCGCGCGCCTCGGCCTCGGCCGCCGACAGCCGCAGTCCGCGGCCGTCATACCTCGGGGTCTCGCCGCGGGCGACCTGTTCGCGGCGCATGGTCTCCAGCTCTTCCGGAGTGGCGAAACAGCGAAACGCGTCGCCCTGGGCAAGCAACTGTTCGGCATGAGCGCGATAGATCTCCGCCCGCTCGCTCTGCCGATAGGGCCCCCGCGCCCCTCCGATGTCCGGACCTTCGTCCCAGGCCAGGCCCAACCAGCGCAGCGCGTCGAGGATCATGGCCTCCGAGGCCGCTGTGCTGCGTGCACTGTCGGTATCCTCGATGCGCAGGACGAAGCTGCCACCGTGCTGGCGCGCGAAACAATAATTGAAGAGTGCGACATAGGCGGTGCCCACGTGGGGGTCACCCGTGGGCGAGGGCGCGATTCGGGTACGAACAGTCATTGCGGCTTCCGGGACGCAAGGGGGCGCGGATTATAAACCCGGCGTGGACGCGGCAACCGGACTGCCCAGTAGAAACCCCTGGGCAGCGTCGACGTTCAGGCCCGGCAACACCCGCCACTGCTCCTCTCGCTCGATACCCTCGACGAGCAGCGGGATTTCCCGGGTATGAACCAGCTGGGCGAGCGACTTCACATAGAACTGGTTGTCCCTGCTGTGATGCAACTCCGCGGTGATGCTGCGATGCACCTTGACGTGGGCCAGGGGCAGGCTGCCCAGATAAGCGAAATTGGACGTCTCCAGACCGAAGTGATCCAACCCCAAACCGCTGCCGTGACGCGCCACCAGGCGCTGAAACTCGCGCAGGCGGTCGGGCATGGCGGTAGCCGCCGACTCCGGGACCTCGAACACGAGACGATTGGCCAGGGCGCGGTGAACAGCCAGGAATTCCTCCAGCCAGCCGAGGAATTCCGTCGAGCGCAGGGTCTGCGGACTCAGGTTGAGCGCATACCAGGGAAAATCGCCCGGCGGCTGCGCCGCGAGCAACTCCAGCACCACCCGATCGTAGGCCGCGCTCCGGCCGGCGCGCTCGACCATGGGCAGCAGCGCGGCCGGCGCCAGCGCAGCACCGAGGATCTCGGGCAATGCCCGGGTGTACAGCTCGCAGCCGATCACCGCGCGCTCCGGGACCGAAACCGCGGGCTGGCTGAGGAGCGTCAGGGCGCGCTGCTCAAGAAGCTGGTCGATGATCCCCGGCCAGTCCATCGCGGATCGCGAAACGAGCGGAATTCCGCCGCCGTCCCCGGGCCGGTAGCGCCCCACAGCGGGTGCCGCAGCGGGCGTCAGCTGGGCCAGTGCGGCACCGGCCTCCTCCAGCAGATCCGCCGCGCTGCCGTCCAGCGTTCTTAGGCTGTAACCCAGCCGCAGGCGCAACGGCCATTGTTCGCGGTGGGCAAAGGGCGTCGACTCGGCTCTGCGCAACAGATCGGCGGCCAGGGCGTCGGCTTCCGCATCGCTCAGATCGGGGACAAAGATGGCGAACTCCGCGCCCTGACGACGCGCCAGCAAAGCGCCGGGATAGGCCGCGAGCAGATCGCCAAGCTCGGCGCCGATCGCACGCAACAGGGCGTTGCCCTCGATGCGCCCCCAGCGCGCGTTGACCTGTGCCAGGTCTTCCAGCGCCAGGATTCCGAGCGTGCCGTCGCGCTGGCCACTGGAGTCTTCGATCAGGGCCTGCAGACGGGCATCGAAGTCGGCGCGATTAGCGAGCCCGGTCACCGCATCCACGGCGGCGGCCCGGCGCAAATCCGCAATCAGGCCGGCCTGACCGGCAAACAACTGGCCGAGTCGCGCCGCCATGCGGTTCATCGCTTCCACAAGACTGCGCAGCTCCGGAGCCCTGGGCAGCCGCTCCTGAACCTCGAAGCGCTGTTCGCGGACAGCGTCCGCCTGGGCGGCAACGTGCTCCAGGGGCACCAGCAGGCGGCGCAATGCCAGCGCTCCGAACAAACTGATAACCGCTGTCGCCAGAGCGAACCAACCCAGCTGGCGACCGGCCAACCGCCAGAGCTCCCGGTAGGCCTGGCCCGGATGACTGATCACCACCACCTCACCGGCCCTGGTCCAGCCGCTGACCACGTCGGCCCGGCCGATGCGCTCGGGCAACGCCATCCAGCGCTGAAACCAATCGGGCACCTCGGAACCCGCGGCGGGAAACTCGCGGCGGATGAGTGCCCGTCCCTGGGAATCCACCAACTCCACCCGCTGGTAGTAGCCGCTGTCGGACAGTGCGTTGAACAAGGCTTCGAGCAAGGGAGGGTCGTCGATGGCCTGATTCTGGGAGATGGCGACCGCCAGCGCGGTGGCGGCGTCCGCGGCGTGTACCCTCATCTGGCCATCGATCAGGGTGCGCGCGCTGGATAGACTGATGGCACTGTTGACACCGTACAGCAACGCCATGAGCACCAAGACTGCCAACAGCAATTGACGGAACAGGGTCACGGCGACACCACTGGAAAAGATCGCGTCAGTCTAGCGAATCACCCAAAAACTGCCAAATCGCAGTCTTGCCCAATGACAGCATCCGTCAATGACACATGAGCCTGAACGGGCTGCATGATTCCAATCTGAGGCGAGCCCGAAGGCAGTCGGAGCTGGGACAATTGGAGGATGAACAGCATGGACGTTCAAACTTCAGGCTGCGGACGCTGAAGCGAACCGGCGTTTTTCCCAAGGGTCCCAAGCCTCTGGGATTTGAAGTCCCGCCCCGGCGCGGCTGTCAGGATAGTTGTGGGTGTTCCATTCACGCCACCTGAGCCAAAATATGCCCAACATGACCCACACTGATCCGTGAGGGCCGGCAAATCATTGCACCTGTCTCAGCCGTTCCCGGCCTATGAGATGGGGCGTTGAAACCCCATCCTTGATGAACTCGGGCTCAGCGGCGAAGACGCTGAATTGCATCAATCTGAGGCGCAGTGTCTGCTCGGGAACGAACTCTTTCACGTCGTGATGCAGGTGCGGCACTTCAACCGCAAGGCGTTGGCCTGTAGGGGGGATTTCTACCGTTGCCCGGACTATCGGTCCTGTGCGCTGGACGTTCAGCACAGTGACCTCCAGCCCGGGATCGCCGGCGCCGGCTACACGCAGATCACCCGGTCTCACGTAGAGGGTAGCGCTACCGGTTTGATCGCCGTTGTAACGGGCGACCTGTTGGCCACCAACGACGAGATCACCATCCTGAACCTGCGCGGAAATGCGATTGGTGCTGCCGAGAAAATCGAATACCAGCGGCGATGCGGGTCGTTCATAGACATCATCGACGCTGCCAACCTGGGCTATTTTTCCGTCGCTCATGATCACCACTCGATCCGCCAGCTCCAACGCTTCTTCCTGATCGTGGGTGACGAACAGGGTGGTGACTCCGGTCTTTTGGTGCAGTTCACGCAACCACTGCCGCAATTCCTTGCGGACCTTGGCGTCGAGGGCGCCGAAGGGCTCGTCCAGCAACAGCACTTTGGGTTCGATGGCCAATGCCCTGGCCAGTGCCACCCGTTGGCGCTGGCCGCCGGAGAGCTGATGGGGATAGCGGTCGCCAAGACCCGACAGTTGGACCAGATCCAGCAGTTCGTCGGCACGGCGACGAATGGACGCTTTGTCGGGGCGTGTCTCGCCCTTGCGAACCCGAAGGCCGAAGCTGACATTGTCCCGCACGGTCATGTGCTTGAATAAGGCGTAGTGCTGGAAGACAAAGCCGATCTGGCGTTTGCGCAATGGGGTGGCGGCAACATCCTCACCGCCAAAGTAGACCGCGCCGCCATCGGCGAATTCCAGGCCGGCGATAATGCGCAACAGGGTGGTCTTGCCCGAACCGGATGGCCCCAGCAGGGCGATCAATTCACCGGATTCGATATGCAGGTCGATATTGTCCAGCGCCTTGAACTGACCGAACTGTTTGTCGATAGTACTCAGGGTGATATCCATTACAGGGTCCTCAAAAATCAAGCAATATCAGTTGGTCAGTGCTTATGGCTCTGCGACAAGGCTTCGCCGTGGCGGGTCTCCAGCAGCGATTTCAGCCCCAGGGTCAACAAGGCCAGCGAGGCGAGTACCGAGGCCATGGCGAAGGCGGCGGCGAAGTTGTATTCGTTATAGAGAATCTCCACGTGCAGGGGCATGGTGTTGGTTTCGCCACGGATATGTCCGGAGACCACCGACACCGCGCCAAACTCACCCATCGCCCGCGCATTGCACAGCAATACCCCATACAACAGGCCCCAGCGCACATTGGGTAGGGTCACATGCCAGAAGGTTTGCCAGCCATTGGCGCCCAGGCTGAGTGCGGCCTGTTCGTCATCGGTACCCTGCTCCTGCATGAGAGGAATCAACTCCCGGGCGACAAAGGGAAAGGTCACAAAAATCGTCGCCAGGACAATGCCCGGCAAGGCAAAGATGATCTGAATATTGGTGTCGGCGATCAGTCCCGCAGCCCAGCCACTGGCGCCGAACATCAACACATAGATCAGCCCCGACACCACCGGCGATACCGAAAACGGCAAGTCGATCAGCGTAGTCAGCAGCGTTTTGCCGCGAAACTCGAACTTGGCCACCGCCCAGGCGGCAGCGACGCCGAACACCAGATTGAGCGGCACCGCAATACCCGCCGCAAACAAGGTGAGTTTGATGGCAGCGATGGCGTCCGGCTCGGTGAGAGCTTCAACATAGGTGCCGATACCATTGCGCAGCGCTTCAAAAAAAACGGACATCAGCGGCAGCAACAAAAACAACAGCAAAAACAGCAGAGCGCCAGCGATCAGCAGGCGGCGCACGCTGGCGGATTCGGTCACGGCGCTGTGGCTGGCTTTGCCAGATAAGACGGCGCTCATGGTTTACCTCCCTGCACCGGCAACGCCAGCGACTGGTTGCGCACTTTGTGGCGATTACTCCAAGCCTGCAGGCCATTGATGACCAACAACATCACAAAGGCGATGACCAGCATGGCGGCGGCGACCACGGTGGCGCCGGCGTAGTCGAATTCTTCCAGCCGTATCACGATCAGCAGGGGTGCGATTTCCGATACATAGGGCAGGTTGCCAGCGATAAAAATCACCGAGCCGTATTCGCCGACACCGCGGGCAAAGGCGAGGGCAAAGCCGGTCAGCAGGGAGGGCAACAAGCTGGGAAAGAGCACCAGGCGAATGGTCTGCCAGCGGTTGGCGCCCAATGAGGCGGAGGCTTCTTCCAGCTCTTTTTCGGTATCCCGCAACACCGGCTCAACGGTGCGCACGACAAACGGCAAGCCGATAAAGAGCAGCGCAATGATGATGCCGACCGGGGTAAACGCAATTTTGATCCCCAATGGCTCCAGCCATTGGCCGATCCAACCGTTGCCGGCATAGAGTGCGGTCAACGAGATACCGGCAACCGCAGTAGGTAAAGCAAAGGGTAGGTCGATCATGGCGTCGAACAAACGCTTGCCGGGAAAGTCGTAACGCACCAACACCCAAGCGACCAGGGTGCCGAACACCGCGTTCAAGGCAGCGGCAATCAGTGCCGTGCCAAAAGAGAGCTTCAGCGCGCCAAGAACCCGTTCGGAGCTGAGAATGGCCCAAATTTCCGCCAGGCTCAGTTCGGCGGCTTTGAAAAACACGCCCGCCAACGGAATCAGCACGATCAGGCTGAGATAAACCAGAGTGTATCCGAGCGCCAGGTGGAAGCCGGGTAGCGCGGATCGAGAGCTTAATGGCATGAGAGTCGATAGCCTTCCGTGAATGAGTGCGTCAAATTCGGTTTATCGTTGTGTTCAGGCATAGAGCAACCGCATCGGCGCTGTACGGTCACGGTCCACAGCGGGACCGTGCCCCCAGCGTTGAGTTGCTCCATGGCTCCGGGCGACCTTCTCTTGCAAGCTCTCAGTGACCTGCTCAATCCAGGGCCAGGGCCCGAAGCCCGTCTCGACATTGATATGGCCCACTGGACCGGCATCGTGAAAGGCCAGTTGCCAGCGCTTCGCCCAGGCATGGGCATGGCCCAGCTTCATCCACGGATCATTGCGGCTGCCGACCACCAGCCCGGGGCAAGGTAACGCATTTCCCGGTAGAAACCGGGCAATACTGGGCTCGCGGGGGTGCGCTGGGCTCTGTACCCCGGACAGTACAAAACGTTCCGGATCAGCAAGGGCAACCAGAATCACGCCGGCAACACGACGCGGACGGTGGGCGATGGCCAGCGCACTGGCGAGGCAACCAAAGCTGTGCGCTACGATGATGCTGGGATCGGAGTGGCTATCGAGGCCATTGATCACGGCATCCGCCCAGCGGTGCAGAGCGGGTATTTTCCAGTCAATGCCGGTTACACGCCGCGCCCGTGGCAGCCGTGCCTCCAGCCAGCTCTGCCAATGAGCGTCGCCGCTGCCTTGGTACCCGGGTACGATCAATACATTGGTGCTCATGTCACTGTCATCCTTTGCTCTTCGATATGTCTTTAAGTGGTCAAGCCGGAGCGAAACTGGCCAGCGCAACCTCGGTGGATTTGAACAGCGCAATCACCTGGCTGCCAGGCTTCAGCCCGAGATCATCCACCGAACTGGTGGAAACAATGGACGTAATGATGCCGTTGCCGATATCCACCTCTACTTCCGAAACCACATCGCCGCGTTTGATGTGCTTGACGTTACCCTGGAATTGATTACGTGCGTTGATGGCTGTAATAGTCATGGTACTGTCCTCATCCCCTCAGCCGACCGATTGGCCGGCTGAGGGTTTTGGTGACTGCGAATCAGCGGGGGGTGTAGATCTGGTCAAACACGCCGCCGTCAAGGAAATGGGTTTTCTGCGCTTTTTGCCAGCCGCCAAACTCTTGATCCACGGTGATCAGTTTCAGTTTCGGAAAGCGGGCAAGATCCTCAGCGTCGGCAAACTCCGACAGAAACGGGCGGTAGTAGTGCTTTGCCACCAGTTTCTGTGCGTAGGGTGTATACAGAAACTCCAGGTAGGCCTTGGCCACGGCTTGGTTGCCATGTTGTTTGGCATTGCCATCCACCACGGTCACCGGCGGTTCCGCCTTGATGGAAACGGATGGCACCACGATTTCGAACTTGTCCGGCCCCAGTTCATTGACGGCAAGAAACGCCTCGTTTTCCCAAGCCAGCAAGACATCACCAATACCGCGTTGTACGAAGGTATTGGTAGATCCCCGGGCACCGGTATCCAGCACCGGCACATTGCGGTAGATTTTGCCGACGAAGTCCCGTGCCGCTTCATCACCGCCGTATTTGTTCTTCGCGAAAGAATAGGCAGCCAGGTAGTTCCAGCGTGCGCCGCCGGAGGTTTTTGGGTTGGGGGTAATTACCTGTACACCGTCGCGCACCAGGTCATCCCAATCGCGAATATTCTTTGGGTTACCCTTGCGTACCAGCAACACGATGGTTGAGGTGTAGGGCGCACTGTTGTTCGGTAATCGCGACTGCCAATCCTTAGGAATCTTGCTGGTTTTCTCCCCGATGGCGTCGATATCATAAGCCAGCGCCAGGGTTACCACGTCGGCGGCCAGGCCGTCGATCACCGCCCGCGCCTGCTTGCCGGCGCCACCGTGGGATTGCTTGATGCTGATGTCCTTGCCGGTTTTGAATTTCCAATAATCGGAAAACTCCTTGTTGTATTCCTTATAGAGTTCACGGGTCGGATCGTATGACACGTTGAGCAGTTCCGCGGCGCTTGCAAGGTGTGAGAAGCTCGCAAATGCGATAAGCGATGAAACTGCAAGCAGAGTCAATTTACGTGATGTCGATGTGATCATTGTCGTACTCCTCTGGGTAATGTTGGTCAACATTCGAATAGATTAGAAGTCGATCTGCGCGCGCACTACAGCGCTGTCGAGTTTTTCGTCGTGGTACTGGTTGCCGGCTCGGTCAAGCTCCAGCACCTTGACGTAGTTGGCAGAGAGGCGAACATTCTGCGTCGCGTACCAGTTCACCCCGAACGTGAGGTTTTCTTCTTCACCGCCAGTAACGCTGCCATCGGTCAAATCGGCCTGGCTGTAACGCAATGCCAGTTCCCAGGCACCGATGCCGCCCTGACCAACGGTCGACTTGGGCTTGATGCGATCAAACACGCCATTTTTGTAAGGGCGCGATTCACCCGTCAGGAAAAAGCTGGTGTAGGCATACCAGGCACTGAAGTCGAGATCATCGGTGCCGTTGTCGCGGCTGACCTGGGTGTCAATCCATTCACTTTGCAGCGAGAATGGGCCGAATACTGCGGCCGCTTCCAGGCCGGCAAACTGTATGTTTTCCACATCGGTGAGGGTGCCGGTATCCACCAGGCGCACATTGGTGATATTGGATTCCGGGCGTTCACGAAACCGCAATGAATTGCTGGAGTCTTCCGGTGTGTGCTGGCGCCCAGCCAGCCCCAGATGGACCACCTTACCGTTGCTGTTGAGGGGGGCGTAAGTGACGCGACCCGTGATATCCCAACCCTCATCACCTTCATTATCGACGTCCCCTTCGGCCGTTTCACCGAAAACGCCCAGGGCATAGGTCCAGTGGTTGCCGTTATCACTGATGCCGATACCAATGCGGCGGTCGGGAGTGAAGGCGTTGGTCAGTCCCCGTTCGACAAAGGTGGTGTGCAAACTGCTGGTAAGATGCTCGAGACCAAAGGGCTCCTTGAACTGACCGACGGTAATCGCTGGCGCAAAACCGGTGTACTGAAGCCAGGCATCGCGAATGCCGCGGGCGGAGGAGTCTGAACCGCCGGGCCGGGCAAAGTCATACTGAAACCGATAATTCCAGTGTTCGTACGCGCTGCCACGCACGTCAAGAAAAGCGCGGCGCACCCGGCTTCCGTTGCCGAAATCATTGCCATTCTGGTCGGCGTCATAGGCCGCGGCATCCAATTGCAAACGACCGCCCACCTGAAAGCTGAAATCGTCACCCTTGAACGTCAGACTGCGACCGTTGCTGGTGGCGATGACAGCGCCTTTGCCAGCGCCGGATTGCAGCTGTTGTTCCAGTGCTTTAATACGCTGCTCCAGCGCTGCGATGTCGGCATCATCAGCAGCCCAGGCCGGCAGTGCTCCCGCCAGCGTCGGGAGTAATGCATAGGCCCCAAATCTTAAAAATGTGCTCATCGTCGAGAATGTCCTGTTGTGTCGAAGGCGGCTTCCGGCGATCCGGTCAGTCATGGGTGGTGGATTCAGAGATCGCCCCAGAGGGCTGGCGCTCCTTGTCAAAACGCAACTTCTCACGTCGCTCGATCTGTACGATGCGACCGTGATGCACGGTGATTTCCACGGCACCAAACTCCAGGTCATCCAGGGCATCGATAATGCGACGCAGGGTATGCGTGCCCTCGTTGGCAGGATTGGCAGTCTGGCGGCTCATGGTTTTCCCTGGCTTGCGGTTTGTATGGCACTGGAGCTATTACAAACTTTGTGCCAAGTCTGATGTTCCTTTTAACTAATTGATATTTATAGATATTATTGATTTATATTTGTATATAGCCATAAAATTATTTTTATTTGATGGATAAATCCGTTACATTTGTCGCACATATATCAAATAAAGAGATTTTCCGGGTTCTCCATGGACGAAAATCAATTGCTCACGCTCTGGGCGGAAGCGGGCCATCACGCGGAGATTGAAACGACGCTGCCCGTGTTTATCCGTCTACTGCAGGATCGACTGCCGCTGGTTGAGGTGCGCCTCTACGATGCCGGTCAGGAGCCGTTTGGACTTGATCTGATCTACCGCTGGCGACCGCAGATGAAACTCGAAGCACTGCGTCAGTCCATCGACCTGCCACCTGCTTTGCAAAAGGCGTTGCGCGCCTGGTTGGCCGCAGGTGAGGTCTGTGTCAATGAAAGCGCCGATGCGACACCTGAATGGTTGGCGGCATTGGTTCAGGATGAAGCCGACCATTCGGATTACTTTGCCCCTTTTGCACTGAGTGCCGGAGGACACGGCATGTTGTTTTTACGGATTCGTCGGGCGGTGTTCTCCAGTGCCGAGTTGGCCCTGCTGGCTGCATCGATTCAGCCATTGACCGTGATGATCGACAATGACCACCGGCTGCGGGAAATTCAGCGCCTGCGCGCAGCGGCGGAGGCAGACCGAGATACCCTGCTGACTCGACTTGGCCGTACCTCGCTGTCGTCAGAGACGATTATCGGAATTGACGGGGGGCTGCGGGCCGTTATGCAACGTGTAGGGCAGGTGGCGCCGACCGATGCCAGTGCGCTGATCCTGGGCGAGACCGGCTCAGGGAAAGAGGTGATTGCCCGAACTATTCATGAGCGCTCCCGGCGCCATGACGCTCCGTTTATCCGGGTCAACTGCGGCGCCTTGCCCCCGGAGCTGATTGACTCCGAATTGTTTGGCCACGAGAAAGGCAGTTTTACCGGCGCGCTGGCAGCCCGCCGCGGTTGGTTCGAACGCGCCGATGGTGGCACCTTGTTTCTCGATGAAATCGGTGAGTTGCCCTTGGCGGCACAGGTACGGCTGCTGCGGGTATTGCAGGATGGCGTATTGCAGCGGGTCGGCAGCGAAAACTCCATTCAGGTTGATGTGCGGGTGATTGCCGCCACCCACCGGGATCTGCCGCGTATGGTGCAAAATGGCGAGTTCCGCGAGGATCTGTGGTATCGGCTGGCGGTGTTCCCCATTATTCTTCCCGCCCTGCATGAGCGACTCGAGGATATCGAGCCGCTGGCCCGGCATTTCATTGAACGTGCCGCTCATCGACTCGGTGTGCCGACCCCGCCATTGCACAAGGCGGATGTGGATCGGCTGCGCGATTATGACTGGCCGGGCAATGTGCGCGAACTAGGCGCCGTGTTGGAGCGCGCGGTTATTCTTGGTCATGGCCGGTACCTCGACCTCCAGGCGGCCCTGGGCGTGCAATTGCTGAGGCCGGGAAGCCGCGATAGCGCCCCGGGCGCTGCCAGCAATGAAAGCACCGGCGACGAGAGTGCCGCAATTGAACCTTTGGATGCGGTTATTTCCGCCCACCTGAAACGCGCCCTCACCCGAACCCGCGGTCGGGTCGATGGTGAGCACGGGGCGGCCAGTCTACTCCGGCTCAACCCCAATACGCTGCGCGGCAAGCTGCGACGGTATCGTATCGATCCCGCCAAATATCGGCAGCGGTAAATGGATACAGCCTTGCCCGTAATACCTTCGGTTTTACTGTGTAATGAAAGCCAAGGTAAGCGAGCAACAAAACCCGCTGTTATCACGACAACCGCCATGAGTATACTCCAATCCTTAAATGAGTCTGGGGAGTCGCTCTTTTCAGCCGGTGCGTAGGTCTC
>CAJXRS010000062.1 GCA_913060555.1 uncultured Gammaproteobacteria bacterium
GGCACTGGCGGATATAGGCCGCGGCCGCGGCCGCGGCCTATATCCGCCAGTGCCAGGACCAGGACGAGAGCCCCGCGACCCGCAAGGCGTCGCAGAACTGCCTGGATGCCTATGGTCCGCTGCTGCCGGAGCTGATCGGCGGTTCGGCCGATCTCGCCGGCTCCAACAACACTATCTGGAAGAGCAGCGTGGCCATTACCGCCGAACATTCCGGCGGCAACTATGTGCACTATGGGGTGCGTGAATTCGGCATGGCGGCAATCGGCAACGGTATTGCCCTGTACGGCGGTTTTCTCCACTACAGCGCGACCTTCCTGGTATTCGTCGATTACTGTCGCAACGCGGTACGCATGGCGGCGCTGATGAAACAGCGCCATGTGTTCGTGTTCACCCACGACTCCATCGGCCTGGGTGAGGACGGTCCTACCCACCAGCCGGTCGAACAGCTGGCGATGCTGCGCGCCACGCCCAACGTGGAGACCTGGCGGCCCTGTGACACGGTCGAGACCGCGGTGGCCTGGCGGGCGGCGATCGAGCGCGGCGACGGGCCCACGGTGCTGGCGCTGTCGCGGCAGGGGCTTCCGCATCAGCAGCGCGACGCCGAGCAGCTGGCGAATGTTGCCCGCGGCGGCTATGTGTTGCGCGATTGCGCGGGGACTCCGGAGCTGATCCTGATGGCCACGGGCTCGGAGCTGGCCATCGCCATGGCCGCCGCCGAGCAGCTCACGGCCGGCGGCTGCCGCGTGCGGGTGGTGTCCATGCCCTGCTGCGAGCGTTTCGATGCCCAGCCGGCGGACTACCGCGAGGCCGTGCTGCCCGGCGCGGTGCGCGCGCGGCTCGCGGTGGAGGCGGCCCAGGCGGATTACTGGCGCAAGTACGTGGGACTCGACGGCGCCGTGGTCGGCATGACCGGGTTCGGCGCTTCGGCGCCGGGCGGGGCACTGATGGCCCATTTCGGCTTTACGGCCGAACAGCTGACGGCCGCCGCTGAGGCACTGCTGGCCTGATGCCGCTGCGGCTCGCCATCAATGGCTATGGCCGCATCGGCCGCAGCCTGGTGCGCGCCCTGTTCGAGCGGCGGCTGTTCGACGAACTGCGGGTGGTCGCGATCAACGAGATCGCCGATCTCGACACCATCCTCTATCTGACCCGCTACGACTCCACCCACGGCCGCTTTCCGGCACCGGTGAGCGGAGCGGACAACACCCTGCGCATCGGCGACTGGCCGATCGCGGTAAGCCGCATCGAAGCGGTGGCGCAACTGCCCTGGGCGGCCCATGGCGCCGACGTGGTGCTGGAGTGCTCGGGCACCTTCGCCGACCGCGCCGGCGCCCAGCGCCACCTGGATGCGGGCGCGCCCCGGGTGCTGTTCTCGCAGCCGGCCCAGGCCGATATCGACGCCACCCTGGTGTACGGCATCAACCATCGCCAGTTGCGCGCCGACCACCGGATCGTCTCCGCGGCCTCCTGCACGACCAACTGCGTGGCGCCGGTGATCGAGGTGTTGCACCGCGCTCTGGGCATCGAGGCCGGGGTGATCACCACCATCCATTCGGCGATGAACGATCAGCCGGTGCTCGACTCCTATCATCACACGGACCTGCGCAAGACCCGCGCCGCGATCCAGTCGATCATCCCGGTGGACACCGCGCTCGCCCGCGGCATCGATCGGGTGCTGCCGGAGCTGGCGGGCCGCTTCGCGGCCCAGGCGATGCGGGTGCCGACCCAGAATGTGTCTGCCATCGACCTCTCGATCCAGGTTGGCCGCGACACGGACGAAACGGAGGTCAACCGCATCCTGCACGCCGCCGCCGGGGAAGAGCTGGAAGGCATCCTGGGTTATACGGAGGAGCCGCTGGCGTCCTGCGATTTCAATCACGACCCCCATTCCGGGGTGGTGGATGCCAGCCAGACGCGGGTTGCCGGCGGGCGCCTGGTCAAGGTGCTGGTGTGGTTCGACAATGAATGGGGTTACGCCAACCGCATGCTCGATATCCTGCGGTACTGGCGCACCCTGCTGCGCTGAATATCCGGAGGCCGGGCGCCACCGCCCGCGGGCAGGAGAGCAGACCATGAATATTGCGTCGATGAGCGAGTTCACCCTGGCCGAAAAACGGCTGCTGATTCGCGAGGATTTCAATGTGCCCATCCGGGATGGCCGGGTGACCTCGGATGCCCGCCTGCGCGCGGCGCTGCCCACCCTCCAGCGCGCGCTGGACGCCAATGCCGCGCTGATCCTGATGTCCCACCTCGGCCGCCCCAAGGAGGGCGAGCCCGATCCGGCGCTATCGTTGGCGCCGGTGGCCGCCGCGCTCGCCGAGCTGCTCGGCCGCCCGGTTCCCCTGGTGAGCGACTGGCGCGGCGGGGTGAAGGTTGCCCCCGGCGAGGTCGTGCTGCTGGAGAATGTGCGCTTCAACCGCGGAGAGAAGCGGAACGATGACGACCTCGCCCGGACCTATGCGGCGCTGTGCGACCTGTTCGTGATGGACGCCTTCGGCACCGCCCACCGCGCCGAGGCCTCGACCGCGGGGGTGACCCGCTTCGCGCCCCAGGCCTGCGCCGGCCCCCTGCTCGCCGCCGAACTGGAAGCCCTGGGCCGGGCGCTGGCCCATCCCGAGCGGCCCATGCTCGCGGTGGTCGGCGGCGCCAAGGTATCGACCAAGCTCGAAGTGCTGGAATCCCTGGTCGCCAAGGTCGATCAACTGATCGTCGGCGGCGGTATCGCCAACACTTTTCTGGCCGCCGCCGGCAAGCCGATCGGCAAGTCCTTGCACGAGGCCGATCTGGTCGGGGCTGCGGGCGAGCTGATGAACCGTTGCGAGATCCCATTGCCCGAGGACGTGGTCACCGCCAAATCCCTGGATGCCGGTGCCACGGCCGAGACCAAGACAGTCGATGAGGTCGCTGCGGACGATCTGATCCTGGACATCGGACCACGCACCGCGGCGGCCTTCGCCGAGCGCATCGGCAAGGCGCGCACCCTGCTCTGGAACGGACCCGTGGGCGTGTTCGAGCAGCCCCAGTTCCGAGCGGGCACGGAAGCCGTGGCGCGCGCCATCGCCGCCAATCCCGGATTTTCCATTGCCGGTGGCGGCGATACCCTGGCGGCGATCGACCTCTTCGGCATCGGCGATCAGGTGTCCTACATATCCACCGGCGGCGGCGCCTTCCTCGAATATGTGGAGGGCAAGACCCTGCCTGCGGTCGCGGCGCTGGTAGCGCGCGCGGCCGCCTGACCCCCAACCCGGTAAGGAGGAAGCTGTCTTGGCGCTGATCAGCATGCGGCAACTGCTCGACCACGCGGCGGAGAACGATTACGGCGTGCCGGCGTTCAACGTCAACAACCTGGAACAGATGCGCGCCATCATGGAGGCGGCGGCGGAAACCGACAGCCCGGTAATCGTGCAGGCCTCGGCCGGCGCGCGCAAATATGCGGGCGCGCCCTTTCTGCGCCATCTGATCCTGGCCGCCACCGAGGAGTTTCCCGGGATCCCGGTGGTAATGCACCAGGATCACGGCACCAGCCCGGCGGTGTGCCAGCGTTCCATCCAGCTCGGTTTCAGCTCGGTGATGATGGACGGCTCGCTGCACGAGGATGGCAAGACCCCGGCCGACTATGCCTATAACCTGGAGGTCACCCGCAGGGTGGTGGACATGGCCCATGCCTGTGGCGTGTCCGTGGAGGGGGAGCTGGGCTGCCTGGGTTCACTGGAAACCGGGCAGGCTGGCGAGGAGGACGGCGTCGGTGCCGCCGGCAGCCTCAGCCACGACCAGTTGCTCACCGACCCGGACGAGGCCGCAGACTTTGTCGCCGAGACCCAGGTCGATGCCCTGGCGATCGCCATCGGCACCTCCCATGGGGCCTACAAGTTCAGCCGCCCGCCGACCGGCGATATCCTCGCCATCGACCGCATCAAGGCGATCCATGCGCGCATTCCCAATACCCACCTGGTCATGCACGGCTCGTCCTCGGTGCCCCAGGACTGGTTGGACGTGATCAATGCGCACGGTGGCGAGATTCCGGAGACCTATGGGGTGCCGGTCGCGGAAATCGTCGAGGGCATCCGTCACGGCGTGCGCAAGGTGAACATCGACACCGATCTGCGGCTGGCGAGCACCGGCGCCATCCGCCGTTATCTGGCCGTCCACCCGGCGGAGTTCGATCCGCGCAAGTATCTGGCCGAGGCGACCCGCGCCATGAAGGAGATCTGCGCGGCCCGCTATCAGGCCTTCGGCTGTGCCGGCCAGGCGGGACGCATCCGCGTCATCGGCCTGGAGGCGATGAGCGGCCGCTACGCGGCCGGCGAGTTGGCGCCGCGGGTGCGCTGACCGGCTCTGGCCTATGGGTTTGCCGGGCGCCCCTGCCCGGCGCGGGAGCGCTGCAACGGATTCGCCGCGCCGGAGACGGGCTTCGCCCAGTCACGGTCGAACTCGTCCACCGCCAGCGGTCGGGCATACAGATAGCCCTGGTGGTACCGGCAACCCAGGCGGCGCAGGAGGCGGGCCTCGGCCTCGGTTTCCACCCCTTCGGCGATCACCCGCAGGCCGAAGACCTTGGCAATGGCCACCATGCTCTCGACGATGGCGGCGTTATTGGGATCCTCGGCCAGGCTGGAGACGAAGCTGCGGTCGACCTTGAGTTCGTCCAGCGGCAGGCGGCGCAGATAGGCCAGGGACGAATAACCGGTGCCGAAGTCGTCGATCGATAGCTGCACCCCCAGCGCCTTCAGCTGGTGGAGCTTGTCGATCACGTCGTCGACCTGCTCGATGAGCACACCTTCGGTGATCTCCAGGGTCAACTGGTCGGGCGCGATGTCATGCAGCTCCAGCGCGCGCCTCACCGTGGCCACCAGATCCCGGTGGCGGAACTGGATAGGGCTGACATTGATCGACAACCCGAGCCAGGGACTGGCTATGCTGCGCGGCTGCCACGAAGCCAGTTGGCGGCAGGCGGCATCGATCACCCAGGCGCCGATATCCACGATCAGCCCGGTCTGTTCGGCGACGCAGATGAATTCTGCCGGCGGCAGCAGCCCGCGCTGCGGATGGCGCCAGCGCAGCAATGCCTCGGC
Organism: uncultured Gammaproteobacteria bacterium; assembly: GCA_913060555.1. Lineage (GTDB taxonomy): Bacteria > Pseudomonadota > Gammaproteobacteria > Pseudomonadales > Porticoccaceae > JAGPUQ01. The sequence goes on from CAJXRS010000062.1 coordinate 5,073, forward strand.
ACCGACCAGGAGTTTGCCGTCCAGCACCTTGGGTTGGTAAAACAGCTCCAACTGTTGGCGCGCCAAGGCGATACGCAGCTCGCGTTCTATCGCCAGGCGGGTGTCGGCGACGCGCTGCAGCTCCGGCTGATAAAAGGAAATGGTGGCGCGGCCCTCGGCCTTGGCCTGGTACATGGCGGCGTCGGCCCGGTGCAGCAGCTCCAGGGTATCCTCGCCGTCGTCGGGAAACAGGGTGATGCCGATGCTCGCCGACAGATGGTAGTCATGCTCACCAATCCGGTAATCGCCGGAGATGCTGGCGAGAATGCGGCCGGCGACCTCCCAGGCCAGTCGACCCGGATTGTCGGCGCTGGTGCCCAGCTGGCCGAGCAGCACCACGAACTCGTCACCGCCGAGCCGCGAAATCGTGTCCTCGGCCCGGCTCAGCGCCCGCAACCGTCCGGCGACCTCGATCAGCACCCGATCGCCGGCGCCGTGCCCGAGACTGTCGTTGATCCGCTTGAAGTGATCCAGGTCGATGAACAGCAGCGCGCCCGTGCTTTCCCGGCGCCGTGCCGCAGCCACCGCCTGCTTCACCCGATCGAACAGCAATCGGCGGTTGGCCAGTCCAGTCAGGGGATCGAAAAAGGCGAGTTGCTCGATGGTTTGCTGGGCCGCCTTGCGCTCGGTGATATCCGCTACCGCGCCGCGCACCACGACCAGATTGCCAAGGGCGTCGTGTTCGCATTCCGCCTGGGTATGGGTCCAGCGCAGGTTGCCCAGCCGATCCCGGATGCGCACGTCGAGTTCAAAGCCCTCGCCGCGCAGGGCTTGCGCGAGGACCTCGTCGACCAGCGCCATGTCGTCGGCATGGATGACGCCGGCCAGTGCCGGGATGCCGTCCGCCAGTGCGCCCGGCGCCAATCCGAGGATCTCCTCGGCGTCATCGGACCAGCGCATGATCCGGGTGGCGGGGTCGTACTCCCAGCTGGCAATGCCATAGGCGCGATTGGACAGGCGGATCAGGTTCTCGCGGGCTGCCAGCTCTTCGACCAGCCGCTGGCGCTCCTGCTCGGCCCGGAGTCGTTCCGAGACATCGCGCGCGGTGACCACCAGGATGCGCTGGCCGGCCGCTGTCGAGAAAGCGATGTTGGCCTCGAAATGTGCGCTGCCGTCGCCGGGCTTACTGACCCGCCAGGTCACCCAGGCGTGGCCGCTGCTCGCCACCTCGGCATTGACCTTGTTGATCATCTCTTCCGTGGAAATGCCTTCCGGCTGCAGTTTGCTCGACACATCCGTCGCGGTTCGCCCCACCAGGTCCTCGCGCCGGCGGCCGAGCATGCGCGCGAACTGGGCGTTGCACTCCAGGATCCGCCCCCTGCGGATGATGGCGACACCCTCGTGCATCGATTCCACCAACTGCTGGTAGTTGAGCTGGGTCTCTCGTAGCGCCTCGGCAGCAGCCACAGTCTCGGTGAGATCGTGGAGGCCCACCACGAAGTGGGTGACCTCACCGCTGTCATCGCGGACCTTGCTCGCGGTCTCGAGCAGTTGCAGCAATTCGCCGGCGCGATTGCGGCGTGTGGTGCGGGCGCTAACCCTGTCCGGTGGCCCCGGATTGTGAAAAAAAGCCAGCAGCTCTTCTTTATCGGGGTCCTGATAGAGGGTCTCCAGAGACACGCCGACCAGCTCCTGCTCTCTGCGTCCGCTGAGCTGGAGACAGGCCTCGTTGACGCTCAGCACTCGCAGATCTGCAGCTGTGGCTACCAGCAGCGGCGCCGCGGTGGCAAAGGCCATGGCGGCGATGCGCCGCTCCTCACGCAGCCTGTAGATAGGGGAAATGTCCCGCGAAATGATCGCAGCGCCGGAAATCCGGCCATCGTCCCCGCAGATGGGGTACAGCGTCTGGTTGATGCGTAGTCGCTTGCCATTGCGCACGCGCAGCAGCGCGTCTGCGTACTCGCGGGAGGCACCGGCTGCCAACACTTCCTGGAGCGACTGTGTCCAGGGGATGTCGGCTGCGGAGGACACGGTGGCGACCACTTGGTCGGCGGTCAGGCCGTGTGCCTCGGACGAAGACCAGCAGGTGAGGGTTTCCGCGGCAGCGTTCAGGTGGCGAACCCTTCCCTGGACATCGACCACTACCACGGCATCCTTGATTTCGTGCAGAAATTGCTCCAGCCGGGGCAGAGTCTCGGCCATCGAATGTTCCCCCACATAGCAACCGCGATCGTCGGTTTCCCACGATGGCTGTGTTGACCGGAAAATGCGCCTCGATTGTGCCCATACCGCGGGATACAGGCAAAAGCAGTGATGCAGATCCGCTCTATTCTGTGAGCGGCGTCACAATCAGTGCTTGCACTGCACCGCATCGCTGTCACCACCTCGAAGAGCAGCGCGGGCGGTCTGTCGCAAGCCGCCTATGGCAAACAGCCGCAAAGCAAGCTGATGCCTTTCGCCTTCCGACGCCACCAGCAAGCCCCACGCTCGTTCATTCCGATGACGGTGCCCGCTGGATCCCCTATGAGGGTGTCGCTACCGGCGGGGTCGCATCGAGCACGATCTGCCCGAGAACCAGCCGAGTTGCGGCGGCGAGCGCGTGGTGATTGGCGAGCAGGCAGATCCAGGGGGGTGAACAGCTCACCCAACCCTGGGTTCAGGGCGGTCGATCAAGGGTCTATATTCCGCATCTGGCGACCCGCGGCAAACCGGGCGCCCAGCGTCCCGAGCCCGCCTCCGCCGCCGACGAGGGCCAGCAACAGCAACCCATCGACGGGCGCGACCGTCCACTGTGCCTGATACAGGGTCGCCAGCCGCTCCAGGGGGTGCTGGAGCCACCAGCGGCCGCCGGCCACCATCAGCCAGGCCAATACACCTCCCCCGAGCCCGTACCACAGCCCCGCATACAGAAAGGGTCGGCGCACGAAGGCATCGGTACCGCCCACCAGCTTGAGCACCAGAATCTCCTCGCGGCGGTTTTCCACGGCCAAGCGGATGGTGTTGCCCACAATCAACAGCACGCCCACCGCGAGCGCGGCACCCAGCGCCAGCGCCAGCTGGCGACCCAGCTGGGCAATCGCCCGCGCCCGCGCCAGCCACTGGGCGTCGAGTTCGACATCGACCACCGCGTCCCAGCCGGCCATCTCGGCGGCCAGCGCCTCGAGGGTGTCGGGCGCCGGGCTACCGCGCAGATCCACCATCATCACCGGCGGCAGCGGATTTTCCTCGAGCAGATCCAGTACCGCTCCGAAACCCGAGCGCCGCTTGAACTCCTCCAGCCCCTGCTCGGGGGAAACATAGGTCACGGCGGCGACCGCCGGATGACCGACGAGGCGGTGACGGACACCTTCAATGTCGCCGCCGGAGGTGTCCAGCGCGAGATAGAGCGTCATACGGTCGCCGGTATCCAGACTGCCGGCCAACCGCTGAAAGCTGTCCACGGCGAGGTACAGGGTGACCGGCAGCGCGAGCGCGATGGCGATGACCAGCATGGTCGCCAGGCTCTGCAGGGGATCGGCGCGCATCCGGCGCAGACTCTGGACGGCCACCTCGCGATGCTGATCCGCCGCCGCTGCCAGCCGGTCGCGCCAGCGCAGATGATGCGTGCGGGCACCCTGGCGCCCGCCGCGCCCGACCGCGGAACGGGCGGCACCGTCGCTTTCAGGCCGCCGGCGCATGGCGGTGATCCCCGACCAGACGACCGCTGTTGAGGCACAGCTGGCGCTTGCCCATGGCGCCGACCAGGCCCACATCATGGGTAGCGACCAGCACGGTTACCCCGATATCGCTGAAGGCGCTGAACAGCGCCATGATCTCCGCCGACAGCTCCGGGTCCAGATTGCCTGTCGGCTCGTCGGCGAGCAGGATCCTGGGGGTGTGGACAACGGCGCGGGCGATGCCGACGCGCTGTTGCTCGCCGCTCGATAACTGTAGCGGATTGTCGGCGCCGCGCTCGAGCAACCCCACCTTGTCCAGCGCAGCGCGCACCCGGCGGCCGATAGCCCGCGGCCGATAGCCGGAAACCAGCAAGGGCAGGGCGACGTTGTCGTAGACGCTGCGGTCCAGCAGCAGGTGGTGGCTCTGGAGGACGACGCCGAGATTGCGTCTGTAGTGAGGCACCTGACTGCGGTGCAGACGGCTCAGACTGCGGCCGTTGATCAGCACCTGGCCCTGGGTGGCGCGCTCGAGCAACAGGATCAGGCGCAGCAGCGAGCTCTTGCCCGCCCCGGAGTGTCCGGTCAGAAAGGCGAATTCGCCCGCGACCAGCTCGAAGCTGACCCCGGCCAGGGCCTCGTGGCCACCCCCGTAGCGCTTGTACACCTGCTCGAAGCGGATCATGCCTCGGGCGCGGCCAGCAGGGCGTCGACGAACAGCTCGGCATCGAACTCCTGGAGGTCGCCCAGGCCTTCCCCCAGACCGACGAAGCGGATCGGCACCCCGAACTCCCGACACAGGGCGAAGATCACGCCGCCCTTGGCGGTGCCGTCGAGCTTGGTCAGCGCGATGCCGGTGACCGGCACAGAGGCACTGAACTGGCGCATCTGGGCCACGGCGTTCTGTCCGGTCCCGGCGTCGAGCACCAGCAGGGTCTCGTGGGGCGCCTGCGGATCCAACTTGGCCATCACGCGCCGCACCTTGGCCAACTCGGCCATCAGGTTGTCCTTGGTGTGCAGGCGTCCAGCGGTATCCGCGATCACCAGGTCCAGCCCGCGGGCGCGCGCCGACTGAATGGCGTCGAAAATCACCGACGCGCTGTCGGCGCCGGTACTCTGGGCGACCACCGGCACGCCGTTACGCTCCCCCCAGACCTGCAACTGCTCTACCGCCGCCGCCCGGAAGGTATCGCCCGCCGCCAGTACCAGACGCTTGCCCTGGGCCTGGAAGCGGTGTGCGAGCTTGCCGATGGTGGTGGTCTTGCCGACGCCGTTGACGCCGATCACCAACACCACCCGGGGGCCTCCGGAACCCAGATCCAGCGGCTGCTGGCAGGGAATCAGCATCTCGATCAACAGCGCGCGCAGCTCTTCACGCAAGGCCGCGGCATCCTTGAGATCGCGGCGCTTGACCCGGGCGGTGAGCTCCTCGATCAGGGTGGCGCAAACCTCGACGCCCACATCCGCCAACAGCAGCTGGGTTTCCAGCTCCTCGTAGAGTTCGTCATCGATGGCCTTGCGCCCCAGCAGCAGGGAGCCGAGTCCGGCGCCGGTGCGCGCCAGGGCGCGCCGGAACAGGCCGCGCCGCGCCGGTTCCGCGGTTGCCGCGCGGGGAATCGGCGCGGTCTCGTTGTCCGATTCCGGTTCCGGTTCCGGTTCCGGTTCCGGTTCCGGCTCGGACCGAGTCACCGCCGTGTCGGGCACCGTCGCCTGCTCCTCGATCCGCACCGCGGGGGTCTCCGGCTGGACCGCAACCGCGCCCTCTGCGCTGGGGGTATCCGTTTCGGGCACCACCTCTGCGGGGGCGTCGAGGTCGACCTTGCGGCGCCGAAACCGCGAAAAAATACCGCCGCGAGCGGTGGCTTCCGACGGGGGTTTCCGATCGCTGCTCATAGCCATCCGACGGTGGTTGCGAGGGCCGTGTATCCTACCATTCCGACCCGGCACTCCGGAGCATCAGGTGACGCGACACCGCCCCCGCGGGCCGGCCGCTGGCAGCGTCCGCATCATCGGTGGGCAGTGGCGGGGGCGGCGCCTGAGGTTTCCCGACCGCGCCGGCTTGCGACCCACCGGCGATCGGCTGCGTGAAACCCTGTTCAACTGGCTCCAACCCCACTGCGCAGGTGCCCGCTGCCTGGACCTGTACGCCGGCTCCGGAGCACTGGGCTTCGAGGCAGCATCGCGCGGCGCCGCCCGGGTGACCCTGGTCGAACGCGACCCCGTCACCGCCGCCGCGCTGCGCGCCAACCAGACGGCGCTGGACGCCGGTTCGGAGCAACTGGAAATCATCGAGGGGGAGGCGCTGGCCTGGCTGGAATCCACGCCGCAGACCTACCACATGGTCTTTCTCGATCCGCCCTTCGCAGCGGCAGCGCTCGCGCCCGTGTTCGCGGCCCTCGAAACCCGCGGCTGGCTGGGCGCGGGGTCCTGGATCTATGTCGAAGCCGCCCGCGAACAGGCCCTGCCGACAGTGCCGGAAACCTGGTCCAGGTACCGCGAAATCGCTGCCGGCGCCGTACATTGCCTGCTATTTCGACGCATTTGAGCCCCTGGTACGAATCGTTTACCATGCGCCTCCGCCATGGAGTCGCCCATGAAAATCGTCGTCTATCCGGGAACCTTCGACCCCATCACCAACGGCCACGTCGACTTGGTCGAGCGCGCCTGTCGCCTGTTCGACCGCGTAATCCTGGCCATTGCCAGCAGCGACCGCAAAGGGCCGCTGTTTTCGCTGCGTGAGCGCATCGACCTGGCTCAGTCGGCACTGGCCCATGTCGACAATATCGAGGTCCGGGGGTTCGATTACCTGCTGGTGAACTTCGTCCGCGATCGCGGCGCCTGCGGCGTGGTTCGCGGCCTGCGCGCGGTATCCGACTTTGAATACGAATTCCAGCTCGCCAACATGAACCGGGCGCTGGCACCGGACGTGGAGAGCGTTTTCCTGACTCCCTCCGAGAAACTCTCTTACATCTCTTCATCCCTGGTACGCGAGATCGCCAGCCTCAACGGCGACATCTCGCCCTTCGTCCCAGGCGTGGTCGCCACCGCCCTCAAATCCAAGTTCGCCTGACACCCACGTCCGTCAGCGCTGGCAGCGCTGGCAGTAGACCGTCGTGCGCTGCGCCAGACGTAACTCGCGCAGCGGCCGCGCGCACTGTAGACAGGGCATCCCGCCACGGCCGTAGACACTCAACCGCTGGCGAAAATACCCCGGGCGGCCATCGCCGCCGACGAAATCCCGCAGCGTGGTGCCTCCCTGGGCAAGCGCGTCCACCAGCACGGTCTTCACTGCGGCGGCGAGCCGGTCACAGCGCGCCGCGCCGATGCGTCCGGCGGTGCGCAGGGGATGGACGCCGGCCAGATACAGGGTCTCGTTGGCGTAGATGTTGCCGATACCCACCACCACCCGGCTGTCCATGAGAAAGCTCTTGACCGGCACGCGACGCCCGCGCGAGCGCCGGTAGAGATACTCGCCGCCAAAGGCGTCCTCCAGCGGCTCCGGCCCCAGGCTCCGCAGCAGGGGATGCGCCTCCGGCGGGCCCCGCACCCAGTGTACGGAACCGAAGCGGCGCGGATCGGTGAAGCGGAGCAGAACCCCGGTCTCCAGGACCAGGTCGAAGTGATCGTGCCTGCCGGCGGGGGTATCGGCGGGGACGATGCGCAGGCTGCCGGACATGCCCAGATGGAGCAGCAGGTGGCCGTCGTCGAGCGCGAGCAGCAGATACTTGCCGCGCCGGCGCCCGCCGTGGATGCGTTGGCCCGGTAACAGCTCGGTCAGTTCACCGGGTACCGGCCAGCGCAGCGCCGGCTGGCGCAACCGCAAGGCCGCGACGCGCTGGCCCAGGAGGTGCGGCAGGATACCGCGCAGGGTGGTTTCGACCTCGGGCAGCTCAGGCATGGCCGCTTCGCCCCGACACGAAAAAGCCCGGCAGAACCGGGCTTTTCTCGGCGTTCATCGCGCGCGGCCTTACTTGATCTTGGCTTCCTTGTAGATCACATGCTTGCGCACCACCGGATCGTATTTCATGAATTCGATCTTCTCCGGCTTGGTACGTTTGTTCTTCGAGGTGGTGTAGAAATGGCCGGTACCGGCACTGGACACCAGCCTGATCAGATCGCGATTGGACTTGGCCATGACTGCCTCCTAGATTTTGGTGCCGCGGGCGCGCAGATCGGCGAGCACGCGCTCGATTCCGAGCCGGTCGATGATCCGCAGTCCCTTGGTGGAAACCCGGAGCTTGACGAAACGGCGCTGGGAGTCGACCCAGAAACGATGGGTGTGAAGATTGGGTTCGAAACGGCGCTTGGTTCTGTTGTTGGCGTGGGAAACATTGTTGCCCACCATGGGCCTTTTCCCGGTCACCTGACACACTCTGGACATCGGATCGCCTCTTGCTCGGTCTACTTGATCGGTCTGCGGCCGGCAGTTGGCTCAGCCTGCGCGGAGCCGCGCTTTATACCAGAGCGGCGGCGGGCACGCAAACCGCCCCCTCAGAGCAGCCCGCGTTCGGCCAGCGAGACCACGGCTCCGGCACCCACCACCAGGTGGTCGAGCAGACGCACGTCCACAAGCGCCAGCGCCTCACGCAGGCGCGTGGTGATGCGCCGGTCGTCACTGCTGGGCTCGGCCACCCCGGAGGGGTGGTTATGAGCCACGATCAGCGCCGCGGCGTTGTGGTGGAGGGCGCGCCGCACCACCTCGCGGGGGTACACGGCGGCGCCGTCGATGGTGCCCTTAAAAAGGTCCTCGGCGGCGATCAGCCGGTGGCGGGTATCCAGAAACAGCGCGACGAACACCTCGCGATGCTCGGCGCCGAGGTGGGCCTGGAGATAGCGCGCGACGGCGGCCGGGTCGGTAAAGGCCTCGCCCCGCTCGAGTCCGGCGGCGAAGTGCCGGCGCGCCAGTTCCAGCGCCGCCTGCAACTGCACGAACTTCGCCGGACCCACGCCCTTGGCGGCGCACAGCTGCCGCTGGTCGGCGAGCAGCAGCGCCGAGAGGCCGCCCAGCTCGCCGAGGATGTCCCGCGCCAGCGCCACCGCGGTCTTGCCGGCGTGGCCGGTGCGCAGAAAAATCGCCAGGAGTTCAGCGTCGGACAATGCCCGGGCACCCCGCGCCAACAGCTTTTCCCGAGGCCGTTCCCCTGCCGGCCAGTGCCGGATCGCCATCTGGACCTCCTTGTCCGGTAAAATTCCGCCTTGTTCCCATGTTACCGATTTGGCGTATGGAAGGAAGCCTTGCCGGACTGACCAACAAACGCCTGCTGCTGGGCGTCACCGGCGGTATTGCCGCCTACAAGAGCGCCCAGCTGCTGCGCCTCCTGCAACAGGCGGGTGCCGAGGTGCGGGTGGCGATGACCGCGGCCGGGGCGGAGTTCGTCGCTCCGCTCACCTTTCAGGCGCTGTCCGGCCATCCGGTCCATCTCGACCTGCTGGACCCGGCGGCCGAGGCCGCCATGGGGCACATCGAACTGGCGCGCTGGGCGGATGCCGTTGTGGTCGCCCCCGCGACCGCGGATTTTATCGCCCGCCTGGCCCACGGCGAAGCACCGGATCTGCTCGGCGCGATCTGTCTCGCCACCCGCAGCCCGGTTGCGGTGGCGCCGGCCATGAACCAGGGCATGTGGTCCAAGCCGGTCACGGCGGAGAATCTCGCCCGGCTGCGGGAGCGCGGCCTGTGGGTCTTCGGTCCGGCGGCCGGTTATCAGGCCTGCGGTGACGTCGGCGAGGGGCGCATGGAGGAACCCGAGGCGCTGGTCCGCAAGCTGGCTGCAATCTTCGCTACCGGCGCGCTGGCCGGGCGCAAGGTCGTCATTACCGCGGGACCCACCCAGGAGGCGATCGACCCGGTCCGCTATCTCTCCAACCACAGCTCCGGGAAGATGGGCTATGCGCTGGCCGCAGCCGCCGCCGAAGCCGGCGCCAGGGTGGTGCTGATCAGCGGGCCCGTGTCCCTGCCCCGTCCGGACCGGGTCCAGCGCCTGCCGGTGATCAGTGCCGCCGAAATGCTGGCGGCCTGCATGGCGGAGGCCGGCGGCGCCGACCTGTTCATCGCGGCCGCCGCGGTCGCCGACTACCGGCCCCGCACCCCGGCCGCCCACAAGATCAAGCGGTCGGGCGCGCCCCTGACCCTGGAGTTGGAACCCAACCCCGACATCGTCGCCACCGTCGCCGCGCTGCCCGAACGCCCGTTCGTGGTGGGGTTCGCAGCAGAGACCCGGGATCTGCTCGACAATGCCCGCAACAAACTAGCGCGCAAGGGGCTCGATCTGGTGATCGCCAACGACGTGTCCGCAGCAGGCATCGGCTTCGGCAGCGACGACAATCAGGTGCTGGTGATATCGCAGCACACCACGCTGCGGCCACCGCGCCTGCCCAAGGATCAGCTGGCGCGGTGGCCGCAGCG
>CAJXRS010000063.1 GCA_913060555.1 uncultured Gammaproteobacteria bacterium
AGCATGGCTTCGAGGTGGTCAACGCCGCCGACGGGTTGTCCGTCAAGGTGGGGGGCGGGCCCAGTGCGGCAAGCTACCGTCTCCCGGAACCCGCCGCCGTGCATCGCTGGCTGGCGGCGTCGCTGGCTGCTCGGAGTGACCGTCTTGAATGATCTGAATCTCGCCCTGATCGGCAATTCCACCATCGCGGCGCTGATCGACAACCGCGCGGACATCGTCTGGTCCTGCATGCCGCGGCTGGACAGCGACCCGGTGTTCGACGCCCTGCTGCGTGAACCCGATGGCGATGCCGCCGGGCGATTCACCATCGAACTGCTCGATTACAGCCACTCCGAGCAGCACTATGAAAAAAACACCGCGATTCTGGTTACCCGGCTGCACGCAAGGGACGGCTCGGCGGTGGAGATCGTCGACTTCGCGCCCAGGTTCAAACAGTATGGCCGCATCTTCCGGCCAGTCATGCTGGTTCGGCAGATCCGCCCGTGCGCGGGCACGCCACGGATCCGGATCCGCCTGCGGCCGCAGGCGGGCTTCGATGGCGAGCCGGTTGCAGTCACCCACGGCAGCAACCATGTTCGCTACGTCAGCCCCCGGTTGGCGTTGCGCCTGAGCACCGACTTCTCGATCACCGCGATACTCGATGAATTGCCGGTGGTCGCCGATGGACCCTTCACCATGGTGCTGGGTCCCGACGAGACCCTGGCCGAATCCGTCGCCGCCCTGGGCCGGCGCTACCGCGAAGAGACCGACAGCTACTGGGTCGAGTGGGTGCGTTTCCTGGGCATTCCGTTCGAGTGGCAGCGCGAAGTAATCCGCGCCGCGATCACCCTCAAGCTCAACGCTTTCGACGACACCGGGGCCATCATCGCCGCGGTGACCACCTCGATTCCGGAAGCCCCCGGGAGCGGGCGCAACTGGGATTATCGCTACTGTTGGCTGCGCGACGCCTACTTCGTGGTGGCGGCCCTGAATCGCCTGGGTGCCACCCAGACCATGGAGCGCTACCTGAGCTTCATCATCAACCGGGTCGCGGACTCCGAGGACGGTTATTTGCAGCCCGTGTACCGTATCAATGGGCGCAGCGATATCGTCGAAGCCATCGTCGAGCGGCTGCCCGGCTACAATGGTATGGGGCCGGTAAGGGTCGGCAATGCCGCCTATACCCAGGTGCAGAACGATGTCTATGGAGCCACCATCCTGGCCGCCGCCCATGTCTTCTACGACGAGCGCCTCCACCACCCAGGGACCGAAAGCCTGTTCCGGCGCCTGGAGATTCTGGGCAATCATGCGGTGGCCCGTTACGATCAGCCCGACGCCGGGCTGTGGGAGTTTCGCGGCATCAGCAAGGTACACACCTTTTCGGCGGCGATGTGCTGGGCGGCCTGCGATCGCCTGGCGCGGATCGCGGCGCGCCTCGACCTCGGCGACCGCGCGCGGCATTGGCGCCGGCACGCCGACGCCATGCATGCCGCGATCTGTGAGCGCGCCTGGAACCCCGAGTTGAACAGCTTCGTGGAGAGTTTCGGTGGTCGCGATCTCGACGCCAGTCTGCTGTTGCTCCAGCAATTGGGCTTCGTGGCCGCCGAGGATCCCCGCTTCGTCGGTACCGTCGCCGCGGTGGAGCGCCGTCTCAAGCGCGGTGGCCTGATCATGCGCTATGCCACGGAGGACGATTTCGGCGTTCCGGAAACCGCCTTTACCATCTGCAGCTTCTGGTACATCGACGCCCTTCATGCCCTGGGTCGGGTCGATGAGGCCCGCGAGCTGTTCGCGCACCTGCTCGGCTACTGCAACCCCCACGGGCTACTTTCCGAAGACGTTGATAACCGGACCGGTACTCTGTGGGGAAACTTCCCACAAACCTACAGCATGGTCGGCATGATCAATTCGGCGCTGCGCCTGTCGCGCCCCTGGGAGGGCAACTTCTGAAACGCCTGGTGGTGGTTTCCAATCGCTGCAATGTACCGCGCGGCGGCAGTGCGCCCGGCGGGCTGGCGGTAGCGCTGACCGCGGCGCTGCGGGAATGCGGCGGGCTCTGGTTCGGCTGGAACGGCAAGGTCGCCGAAGACGGCGGGCGCAAGCCGACCATGGCCCGGGTCGATGAGGTCGACTACGCCACCCTGCCGTTGGCACGCGACGCCTACGAAGGTTACTACAAGGGCTACGCCAACCGCGTGCTCTGGCCGTTGTGCCACTATCGGGTGGAGTCGATCCAGTACCGGCATTGGTTCGAGGATCGCTACTGGCGCACCAACGAGCTGTTTGCGCGCAAGTTGCTGCCGCTGCTCGGCACCGACGACCGCATCTGGGTGCACGACTACCACCTGATCCCCCTGGGCAGTGCGTTGCGCGAGGCAGAGGTCCGCCAGCCGCTCGGATTCTTCCTGCACATTCCCTTTCCCTCGCCCGACGTGCTGCGTGCGCTGCCCCAATGGCACCGCCTGCTGTGGGATCTCTGCGCCTACGACCTGGTGGGCTTTCAGACCCGGGACGACGCCCAGAACTTTCTCGAAGCCCTGCGTCGCCTGACCCGGGCCAAGGTAGGACGCGACGGTTCGGTGTCCTGGGACGGACGCCGTTGTCGGGCGGCCGCGTTCCCGATCAGCATCGATGTCGAAGAGGTTTGCCGGATGGTCCAGGGCGGCCGCGATATCCGTACCGTGCGCGATCTCGAGCGCAGCCTCCAGGGACGTGCGCTGATCGTTGGCGTCGACCGCCTGGACTACAGCAAGGGTCTGCCGGAGCGCTTTCAGTCCTACGCTCATCTGCTCGCCAATTATCCCCAGGTCCACGGCCGGGTGGTGTTCCTCCAGGTCGCACAGCCGTCGCGCGCCGATGTTCCCGAATACGCACAATTGAAGACGCGCCTGGAGGCCATCGTCGGCCATATCAATGGCGAGTTCGCGGAGTTCGACTGGGCGCCGATCCGCTACATCAACAAGACCTATGCGCGCGCCACCATCATGAATTTTCTCGCCATGGCGCGGGTGGGGCTGGTGACGCCGCTGCGCGACGGCATGAACCTGGTCGCCAAGGAGTTCATCGCCGCCCAGACCTCGGAGGATCCGGGCGTGCTGATCCTGTCGGAATTTGCCGGCGCGGCGCGGGAGCTGGACTCGGCGCTGCTCGTCAACCCCCATGATCAGGAGAGTGTGGCCGACGCCCTGGGCAGGGCCATGGACATGCCCCTCGAAGAGCGCCGCGAACGCTGGCAGCACGGCCTCGACCGCATCCGCGGCAACGATGTCTTCCATTGGTCGCGCAGCTTTCTCGAGGCCCTGGAACGATGCCGGAGCAGCTGACCGCGGCCGATGCCCTGATCGGCGATATCGGCGGCACCAACACCCGGCTGGCGCTGAGTGCGGGTGGCCGCTACTTCGAGGTGGCCCACTTTGCCAATGCCGGCGCCGCCGGCCTCGACGTGCTGATCGAGCGTTACCTGCACGAGCACCAACTGGTGGCGGCAGAGCTGCAACTGTGGCTGGCGGTGGCCGCCCCGGTGCGGGGCGATGCGGTGGCCATGACCAATCTCCCCTGGCGGATCTCCGCGCCCGAACTGGAGGCCCGGTTCGGGTTCCGGCGGGTGCGGCTGGTCAATGATTTCGCCGCCGTTGCCCTGTCCCTCGGGGCCCTGGAGGCCGCGGATTGGGTATCCCTGGGCGGCGGCCCCGGGGCCGCCGATGCCCCGCGCCTGGTGCTGGGTCCGGGCACGGGTCTGGGCGCCGCGCTGTGGATTCCCGCCGCAGGCCGCGATTTCGTGCTCGCCACCGAGGCCGGTCATGTCACCCTGGCGGCGGGAGACGAACGCGAAGCGGCGGTCATCGCCGCCGCCCGCCGCCGCCACGGCCATGTCTCCGCGGAGCGGCTGCTGTCCGGCCCTGGCCTCAGCGAGCTCTATCGGCTGCTGGCCGAGGTCGAGGGGCGGGCCGTGGACCCGCCGCCGCCGGCCGCGGTGACGGCGCGGGGTGCCGAGGGCTCGGATCCACTGGCGGTCGCGGCCCTGGAGCTGTTTTTTTCCCTGCTCGGCGGTTTTGCCGGCAATCTTGGCCTCAGTACGGGAGCCCGGGGCGGCGTGTTCCTTGCCGGCGGTATCCTGCCCCGGCTGCGGGAGGCACTCGCCGCGTCCGCGTTCCGTACCCGGTTTCTCGCCAAGGGCCGTTTCGCCGCCTATCTGGATGAGATACCGCTCGCCCTGATCGTGCATCCCGATCCCGGCCTGCTCGGCCTGGCCCATGCGTCGGGACTCCACACGACTTCACCTGCCCAGTGAGCGTCGGGCTCGGCTGTTCCCCGGATTTGTCGTAATCTGACGGCGATTGTCCCGGACGCTGTGCGCCCGGGGCGTGTTGGCCAGCACCGGCCGGTCAATGCCTGAAGGAGCCTGGGGTATGCAGTCCGGCCATGACAAGCCGCCCGCCAAGTTCGGCGCCCTGCTGGGTATGGCGCCCGGCGGTGTGCCCATCTATTCGTCCGATTACGATTCGGTCGATGAGCGCGAATACCCTACCCGGCAGTCCTACCAGAGCTATATCGACGGTGTCTTCATGGGCTACAAGTGGCAGTGCGTGGAGTTCGCGCGCCGCTGGCTGTACCTCAACAAGGGCTACATCTTCGAAGACATCCCCATGGCCTACGACATCTTCGACCTGCGCCACGCGCGCCGGGTGGCGGATCAGGCGCTGTTGCCCCTGCAGGCGTTTCGCAACGGCTCCCTGCGCCAGCCGGAGCCCGGCTGCATGCTGATCTGGAACGAGGGTGGCGACTTCGAGCGTACCGGCCACGTCGCCATCGTCACCCGGGTCGAGCCGAATTTTCTCCGGGTGGTGGAGCAGAATGTCGCTCATCAGGTCTGGGGCCCGGAACAGGCCTGCTCCCGGGAACTGAAGACCACCCTCACTGAGGCCGGCGAATACTGGATCCAGTGCGCCTTCGGCGGCGCCGAGATCCTCGGCTGGGTGGTGCAGAGCGACGACCCCGCGCTCGCCGAGCGCCGTGAGGAGGTGAATCCGCGGCTGCTGGAACTGCGGCCGATGCGCGCGGCGGAGTGCCCGCGGACCTCTTCCTGGCTGAACATGGCCAACGAGGACGAGGCCGCCTACGTGCATATGATGGACGGCCATCGCCTGGTCAGTGCGGGGGATCCCCTGCGCTACTTCGCGCTGTCCAGTGCTGCCGAGCGCGAGCTGCGCCTGGCGACCAATGATCTGCACGCCAAGTTTCTCTATGCCACCGATCAGGTGCTGCGCGACGACGCCCTGCTGGCCCGGTTCAATCTGCCGCCCGCGGTGTGGCCCAAGATCCGCAAGTCCTGGAGCAACCGGCGCAGCCAGATGATCACCGGCCGCTTCGACTTCGCGGTCAGCGAGCGCGGCATCAAGCTCTATGAATACAACGCCGATTCGGCCTCCTGCTACATGGAGTGCGGCAAGGTCCAGGGCAGGTGGGCGCGGCATTTCGGTGTCGCCGAGGGCCGCGACCCCGGCGGCGGGCTCTTTGCGCAGCTGGTGGAGGCCTGGCGCAACAGCGGCGTCGACGATGTCCTGCACATCATGCAGGACCGCGACCTCGAGGAGACCTATCACGCGCTGTTCATGAAATCCGCGCTGGAGGCGGCGGGTATCCGCTGCAAGATCCTCCACGGCATCGAGGGGCTGGCCTGGGGGCGCAGCGGCGCCGTGGTGGATCCTGACGGTGTGGAAATCAGATGGGTCTGGAAGACCTGGGCCTGGGAGACCGCACTCGACCAGATTCGCGCCGAATGCGAAGACGATGAACGCAAACTGCACGAGTACCGCTTCGATCAGGTGCGCGCAGTGCCGCCGCGCCTGGTCGATGTATTGCTGCGCGAGCAGGTCATGGTGTTCGAACCGCTGTGGACCCTGATCCCCAGCAACAAGGCCATTCTCCAAGTACTCTGGGCGCTGTTTCCGGATTGCCCCTATCTGCTCGAATCCCACTTCGAATGTGCCGACAGCCTGCTGGAGCAGGGCTATGTAGTGAAGCCCATCGCCGGGCGCTGTGGCAGCAATGTCAGCATCCGCGATCCCGAGCAGCGGGTGATCGGCGCGACCGGCGGTCGCTTCGAACATCAGGATCAGATCTATCAGGCCTTGTGGCCGCTGCCTGCCTTCGACGGCGAGTTCGTGCAGATATGCACCTTCTCGGTGGACGGCTGGTACGCCGGTACCTGCCTGCGCGCCGACCCGTCGCCGGTCATCACCGGGAGCAGCGACGTGCCGCCGCTGCGGGTACTGGACGACGGTGAGTTCATGCTTGCCGGATGAAGCCTCAGTACAACCCTGTTCGTTTCGGGTGCGATGCACCACAATCCTGTAAAAATATCCTGAGGAGACCCCCCATGAAATTCGGTATCGCCTTCGCCACCGCCGGCCCGCTCGCCAATCCGGAGCTGTTCGAAACCCTGATCCGTACCGCCGACGAGGTCGGCATCGAATCCATCTGGGCGGTCGAACATGTGGTGCTGCCCGCGGGCTTCAAGACCAAGTACCCCTACAGCAAGGACGGCGCCTTTCCCGGCGGCGAGCGCGCGCCCATCCCGGATCCGATCGTGGCGCTGTCCTATGCCGCGGGCATGAGCAAGAATCTGAAGCTCGCCACCGGCATCATGATCCTGCCGCAGCGCAACCCGCTGTATGTCGCCAAGGAGTGGGCGAGTCTCGATGTGCTCTCCCGCGGCCGCGCCATCATGGGCGTGGGCATCGGCTGGCTGCGCGAGGAGATGGAAACTGTCGGTGTGCCCTTTGCCGAGCGCGGCCCGCGCACCGAGGAGGCGATCCGCGCCATCCGCTCGCTGTGGAAGGGCGAGCCCGAAGCCTTCCACGGCCGCTACTTCGACTGGGAGCCGCTGCATTCCAATCCCAAGCCAGTGCAGCAGCCGGGCGTGCCCATTGTGGTGGGCGGCAATGTCGAGGGCGCGGCACGGCGCGCGGCGCGGGTCGGCGACGGTTTCTATCCGGCTTCCGGGAGCATGAAGACTTTGCCGGGGCTGCTCGACGCCATGCGCGACGAGTGCGCGAAAATCGGTCGCGATCCTGCCGAAATCGAGTTGACGGTCGCCGCCGGCCTGCCCGATCCAGGGCGGGTGCGCCAGTATCAGGAAATAGGCGCCAGTCGCATGATGCTCAATCCGCCGGCGTTCGACGCCGAGGGCATTCGCCGCGGACTCAACGAGTTCGCCGATAACGTGCTCGCCAGGCTCTGATGGCAGGCGCGGTCGACATTACCGGGGGTTGCTTCTGCGGTGCCCTGCGCTATCGCATCGACCGTGTCGAACAGGTCGCCAATTGCCATTGCTCGATGTGCCGACGCATTTCCGGAGCACCCCTGGTGACCTGGCTGGTGGTGTCGCGTGAAGCTTTCACCTATACCTCGGGTGAGCCGGCGCACTTGCAATCATCCGAGCGGGGCGAACGCGATTTCTGCGCGGCCTGCGGAACCCCCATCGCCTGTCGGCTCATCGCTCAGCCCGACCATGTCGATGTCACCCTGGGCAGTCTCGATCACCCGGACTGCTTCACGCCGGCGCTGGATGTGCATCGCCGCAGCCGCCTGCCCTGGGTGCCGGTCGCAGATCGGCGCCCGCCGCACCGATAAACCCCTTGTCAGTGCCGACGCTTGGGGGTTAACTCAGGATTCCAAAAACAATAAAGACGCCAGGGGCGGGTCATGAACATAGGTTTCGTGGGTCTCGGCAATCGGGGTAATGCCATTGCCGTCAATCTGCTGCGCGCCGGCCACCGGCTGGTCATCAACGATCTTGCGCGCGAGATGCAGAGCAATCTCGAAATCCAGGGCGCCAAATGGTGTGCTGATCTGAGCCGCCTGGCGCAGGGCTGCGACGCGGTGTTCACGTCGCTGCCAGGGCCCGCCGAGGTCGAACAGGTCATGCTCGGTGATTCGGGAGCGTTCGCCGGGATGGCATCCGGCACCTGCTACATTGACCTGAGCGCCAACGCCGGCGCTGTCGTGGCCGCGCTGGCGGCCGCGGGCGCCGAGCGGGGAGTGCGTGTGGTGCACGCGGCGATGATCGGCGGGGTCGCCAATGCCCGGGATGGGAGCCTCAAGCTGGAGGTGCGGGGCGCGGCGGAGGATCTCGATGCCTGCCGGCCGCTGCTCGAGCAGATCGCCGGGGAGATCGTCCACCTGGGCCCCCTGCCCGCGGGGGCGTGACGGGCCCGCGGCAAAGCGGAAACTGATCCAGGCCCAGCGGCCGGGAGGTGCGCATGACCGAGACGCCACTCAAGCATGTGCTCGACGGCTATCGGGTGCTCGATTTCACCCATGCGCTGGCTGGGCCCACCGCGACCCGGCTGCTCGCCGAGATGGGTGCCGAGGTGATCAAGGTGGAGATTCCGCCGGTGGGCGATATGACCCACGCCTTTCCCACCCTGCGCAACGGGCGCAGCGCCTTCTATATCCAGCAGAATCGCGGCAAGAAGAGCCTGTTTCTCGACGTCAGGAAGCAGCGCGGATTGGCGATCGCCAAGGAACTGGTCCAACAAGTGGATGTGCTGGTGGAGAACTTTGCGCCCGGTGCCATAGCGCGCATGGGGCTGGATTATCCGACCCTGGCCGAGCTGAACCCCCGCCTGGTGATGTGCTCGATCTCCGCCTTCGGTCAGACCGGCCCGCTGGCCGATCGACCGGGGTACGACTTCATCGCCCAGGCCTTCGCTGGCGTGACCCATGTGATTGGCGAGCCCGACCGCCCCCCATCGCTGCCCGGGCTTGGCATCGGCGACGTGATGACCGGGGTACACGGCTTGGGCGCCATTGCCTGCGCCCTCCTGTACCGTGAGAAGACCGGCCGTGGCCAGCACCTGGACATCTCTCTGCTCGACAGCTACTACCATTGCCATGACCTCAATGTGCAGCTCTACAGCGCCTCCGAGGGCCGCATCGACCCCAAGCGCAGCGGCTCCCATCTGGCGGCGGGCGCGCCCCTGGGGGTATTTCGCGGCAAGGCGCCGGACGAGTTCATCGCCATCGCCTGCCCCACCAACCGCCAGTGGCGGCAGCTGTGCGCCGCCATCGGCCGCGATGAGCTGGCGCGCCATCCCGATTACCGCGACAACGCCGAACGGGTGAAAAGACGCCGGGAGATCGTCGCCCTGGTCGAGGACTGGATCGCGGGCCAGGACTCCACCGCCGCCGCGCTGGCCAGCTTCGACGCGCACCGGGTGCCCTACGCGCCGGTACTGAGCATTGGCCAGACCATCGCCCATCCCCACCATCGGGCGCGGGGCACTGTGCGCACCCTCCGCGATCCGCAGTTCGGCGAGTTCGAGGCGCCGGGCTTTCCGTTGCGCTTCTCGGAATTTCCCGAGCCCCTGGATTTGCAGGCGCCGCAGCGGGGCGAGCACAATGCAGAAATTCTCAAGACCTATCTGGGCTTGAGTGACGCCGAACTCGCGGCGCTGGCGGAGGAGGGCGTGCTGGTCACCGAGGAGACCCGCATGGCCAAGTCCGAGCGCAGTGCCGACAGGCCGGAGTTCCGGCCGCGTTGAGCGAAGGAGGTAAGAAAATGTCCGACGAAGACAAGCGCCGCAAGGGCATCGCCTTGTTCAAGCAACTGACGGAGGGTCAGGAGCGCTCCGCCGGCACGGTGCGCGCCGCGCTGCCGGAGAAGTTCACCCGCTATACCATGGAGCATCTGTTCGGTGATGTCTGGCAGGGCGAGGAACTGTCGCTTCAGCAACGCTCGCTGATCACCTGCACGATTCTGGTGGCCTTGAACCGAGAGGCCGAGCAGCGCATCCACTTTCCCGGCGCCCGCAATCTGGGCGTGCCCCGCGAGCAGCTCGAAGCCATGATCGTCCACGCCGCGCACTACGCGGGCTGGCCGGTGGCGGCCAGCGCCTTCCGGGTGCTGGGCGAGGTCTGGCCAGTCGCGGAGGCGTGACCGCGGCTGTGCGCCGACGCGCCCGGTCTCAGCCGCTTTGCGGCGTGTCCTCCCCGGGGCCGTTCCCGGGGGCGTTGAGCGGGCGGCGCAGGGTGTCCTCGTAGACCCGCAGGATCGCGGTGGCGTCGCTCTGGCCGTAGCCGAGTCCCCGGGCCATGCGCATCAGATTGTGCACGGAGGTGCCGAGCGGCAGCGGGATGCCCAGTTCGTCGGCCAGTTCGAGCGCCAGATGCAGGTCCTTGTAGGCGAGATCCAGCGCGAAACTGGGCGTCCAGTCGCCGGAGCGGGCGTTTTTCGCCGTGGCGCGAAAGGTCATGCTGTTGCCGCTGCTGTTGCGGATGACCTGATTCAGGGTATCGAGGTCGATGCCGGCGGCCACCCCCAGCATCAGGCCCTCGGCGCTGGCTGCCATGTTGCCGAAGGCGATCAGGTTGTTGCACAGCTTGGCCACGCAACCTGTGCCAATGCCGCCGCAGTGGACGACATTCTCGCCCAGACAGTGCAGCACCGGCAGCAGGCGCTCGAAGGCGGCGCGCTCGCCGCCGACCATGACCGCGAGGCTGCCCTTCTCGGCGGCCACCACGCCGCCGCTGACCGGCGCGTCCAGCATTTCTATCCCCCGCTCGCCCAGGGCCGCGGCCAGCCTGCGCACTGTCAGCGGCGAATTGGTGCTGAGGTCGCAGTACAGAGCGCCGGAGCCCAATTGGCCGGTGATGCCGTCGGCGCCCAGCACCACCGCCTCGACGTCGCGCGGATGGGGCAGGGAGGTCATCACCACCTCGGCGCCCGCCGCCACCGCCGCCGGGGACGCGCCCGCAGTGGCGCCCCGCGCGGTGCAGCGGCGCACCGCCTCGACGTCGAGGTCGAATACCGAGATCTGGTGTTCGCCGGTCTTGAGCAGGTTGCGGCACATGGGACCGCCCATGTTGCCCACCCCGATAAAGCCGATTTTCATGGGTTGCCCCCCAAGCCAAGTTATAGGTTATAGGCTATAGGTAATAGGTAATCCGGCGCGCCAACTAAAAAGGCACCGCCGCCGGGCGGCGGACGGTGCCTTGCGATGCTCCTGCCGACTCGGCCCGGGGTTCCGTAGGTCGGATAAGCCGCGCAGCGGCGCATCCGGCGTGCCGCCGTCTGGTCGAGCGGCTTCGCAATATTCCGGTGGATGCGCCTGCGGCTTATCCACCCTACAACTACGCCGGCGACATTAGGTGTTCGTAGGCCGGAATAAGCCGCAGACGCATCCGGCACCCTACCGCCGAGGGCGGTGGACGGTCCCGCGATGCCCCTGCCGGCTCGGGCCGGAGCGCTCAGCTCGCCAGGGCGAACCCCTTGAAGCCCTCGGCCACCACTTCGTCGCATTTCTCGCGGTAGGTCTTGGTGCCGCCCAGATAGGGCATGATGCCCTGGGGCTTGCCGTCGACGTTGGAGCCCAGATACCAGGAGTTGCAGCTCGGCGCCGTCATCATCGAGCCCTTGCCGGCCTCGTTGACGTGCTCGATCCAGGCTTCCTCCGCTGCCTGCTCGGGCTCGATGGTCTTGATGCCGTTGGCGCGCAGATGGGCGATGCAGTTGTCGATCCACTCCACATGCTGCTCGATCGAGTGCAGCACATTGCTGACCACCGAAGGGCTGCCGGGGCCGGTGACGGTGAAGAAGTTGGGGAACCCGACCGCCTGCAAGCCCATGTACATGCGCGGGCCGTGCCGCCATTTGTCGGCCAGCGACTGGCCGTCGCGGCCTCGGATGTTCATGCGCATGATGGTGCCGGTCATGGCGTCGAAGCCGGTAGCGTAGACCAGGACATCGAACTCGTATTCGGCATCCGTGGTGCGCAGTCCCTTGGGCGTCACCTCCTCTACCGAGGTTTCGCGCAGATCGACGATGGCGACATGATCCTGCTTGAAGGCCTCGTAGTAGTTGGTGTCGATCACCGGCCGTTTGCAGTGCAGCGGGTAGTTCTTCGGCGACAGGGCATCGGCCTTCTGCGGATTGCCCAGGGTTTCCTGCAACCACTCCCGGTACAGCTGGCAGGCGATCTCGTTGGCTTCGGGGTTGAAGTAGGTATCGACATAGCCCGATAGCACATTGATACCGAATTGTTGAATTTCGGCCTTGCGCTGCTCCGGCGTGAGTTCGAGGATCTTCCGGCTCGGCTTGGGTTTGGCCGGCTTGTTCGGGTCGGCTGGTTTCTTGGGGCCGCTGTAGTTGGCGATACCCATCTCGTTGCCGCGCTGGCGTTCGCGAATCTCCTCATAGTCCTTCTTCGCCTGGGCGAGAAAGGCTGGATTCATCGGCCGGTTGTTGGCCGGGAAGGTGTACACCGGGCTGCGCTGGAAGGCGATGAGCTGGCTGGCCTGTTTGGCAATTTCCGGGATCGCCTGCACCCCGGAGGAGCCGCAGCCCACGATGGCGACCCGCTTGCCGGTGAAATCGACGCCTTCGGCCGGCCATTTGGCGGTGTGGTAGACGTCACCCTGGAAGGTATCGGCGTTCTTGAAGTTCGGATAATTGGGTTCGTTCAGACAGCCCGTGGCCAGGATGCAGTAGGTCGCGGTGAGGGTGTCGCCGCGGTCGGTCTTGACCGTCCAGCGGTTGGCGTTTTCGTCGTATATCGCGTCCGTGACCTTGGTTTCGAACTGGATGTGCCGGCGCAGATCGAAGCGGTCGGCAACGTGGTTGAGGTAGCGCTCGATTTCCGGTTGCGGGGCCATCACCTCGGACCAGTCCCACTCCTGCTCCAGCTCCCTGGAGAAGGAGTAGGAGTATTCGATGATGGGCAGGTCGGCCCGGCAGCCCGGGTAGCGGTTCCAGAACCAGGCGCCGCCGACGCCGGAGCCGGCTTCGAAGGTGCGAAAGTTCAGACCCTGATCCTTCAGGCGTTTGGTCATGTACAGGCCGGCCATGCCGGCGCCGACCACGATGGCATCCAGTACTTGCTCGTTTGAGTCAGCCATAAGGCGCGCTCCTCGTCAGGTGGAAAAGAAAAAGGGCTCTGGATCTTCGCTGTCCAGCGCGGGTTGCGCGCCAGGTCCGATCCGGGGCGTGAATAGGTTTTCGCCGGCTATGATAGCAAACCGGTCGGATGACCCAAGGGTTTGCGGTCCGCCGGCTCCGCCGCCATGCCGTGGACCTTCCTCAGCCAAGCTCGATGCGGTCGCTGCCATGGTTGTCGAGGGCGCGCATCAGGGTCAGATACTCGCGCAGCTGGCGGGTGAGCAGGAAGTTCTCGCGCACATAGGCCTGCGCCTTGGCGCCCATGGCTTCCAGCAGCTCCGGGTGATGGAGCAGATAGCGGATGCGCAGGGCCGCGCCCTCCGGGGTGCTGACCCGGAATCCGGTGTGATAGTTGACCACCTGCAGGCGGATGCCGCCAGTGTCGCCGCCGATTACCGGCCGCTGCTTCCACATGGCCTCGGTTACCGTCAGGCCGAAGCCCTCGCGCAGTGATTTTTGCAGGACGATGCGGGAGGTTCGCTGCAGGGCGTTGATGCAACGGTGACTGTCCGGGGGCAGGTCGAGCACATGGATGTCGGGGTCGGCGCCGGCCGTATCCCGTACCTCCTGCAGCATCGCCGCTCCCTCCGGATCGTCGCTGGCGCTGCCGCCGGCCAGCACGAGCTGCAGATTGGGCAGGAAACGCTTCACCAGCCGGTAGGCGGCGATCACCCCGAGCGGATCCTTGAAGCGGTCGAAGCGCGAGATCTGGGTGATCAGCGGCCGCTCCGGGTCGATGCCGAACCTGGTGCGGGCCGCCGCGATTTCCGCCTCCGGCAGCTCCAGGTTCTTGTCCGACAGCGGGTCGATGCTCGGCGGGATCAGATACTGGGGATGGGGCAGCGGCTGCGCAAAACTGGCCAGCGAGAATACGCTGGCGTCATAGCCGGCCACGAAGGGCCGCAGGAAGCGCCAGATCGGACGGTGCGGGTGGCTGAGGTCGATGTGGCAGCGCCAGATCCAGCGGCCGCGGCGGTTGGGGCAGAGGTCGAGCAGCGCTGCCGGTTGCGGATCGTGGATGAACACCACGTCGGCTTCTTCGAGCAGCGCTCGCAAGCGCTCGGCATTTTCGGCGCTTGCCGCGTGAAAACTCTGCCGGTCGGCGTCTTCGAGTGCCACCGGATACCCCTGCAGGCCATTGTGCAGGTGCTTGGTGCAGCGAAAGAAGGCGTCGTTGCCGGTGAGGACCTCCCAGCGGGCATCCAGGCCCAGCTCCACCATCAGTGGCACCAGCTTGTGGAGGATCTCGGCGACCCCGCCGCCGCTGCGCGTGGAGTTGACGTGAACCACCTTGGCGCCCTTCAGGGGCTCGGCCAACTGGCGCAGATGACTGACCACGTCGGCGCCGGCGATGGTCGCGTACTCGGCCATCAGGTTGGCCATCGGCAATGCCCTCCGCAATGGCTGCCGTGCGGTGGGCGCCTCCGGCACTCCGACCGCCCGACGTTCATGACAGCTGGTCTGCGCACAGTGCCGCGAGTCGCTGGCGCAGGTCGACCAGGGTGGTGAAATAGGGGTCCACGCCGGCCAGCGCGTCGATCAGCGGCCGGTGCTCTTCCCCCCATTGGCACAGCCAGGCGCGGAAATCATCGGTGCCATCCGGCACCCGGCGCCTGGCGTCGATGAAATGATAGAACAGGCTGCTGGTGGACATATGGCCGATTGCTCCGGGCAGGTCCGCCGGCTCGGCGATGGAGTCCGGGGTACGGAACACCACGATCTGCGAGCGGCGGAACTCGAACTGCTGATCCGGCAGGCTCCAGGCGATGATCTCGCGTTCGTCGAGGCGCGTCTCGACGGCGTCGCAGAGCTCGGCCCGCAGCTGTTCGAGATCTCCGTAGTCCGAGGGGTCGATCACCCCGAGCCTTTCCGCCAGCACCGGGTCATGGAGCTGGTGGCGCACCCATTCGGCGAAGTCGTTGTTGTATTCGCGCTCCTCGAAGCCCGGCTGCAGCAGCACGCCCCAGAAGTGGAAGTAGATGCTGCTGGTATCCACGGCCTGGAGTTCGGCGCGCAACTCCTTGAGGTTCTGGGCGCGGCGGCCGGTGGCCAGTGCCACCATGGCGCCTGTCTCTTAT
>CAJXRS010000064.1 GCA_913060555.1 uncultured Gammaproteobacteria bacterium
ATCTACACCTCTCTATTCGTCGGCAGCGTCAGATGTGTATAAGAGACAGACGCCGGCCTCACCGACATCTGGTTTTTCACCCAGAAGAGCCTGTACACGCAGCAGATCCTCCAGCGCATGG
Source organism: uncultured Gammaproteobacteria bacterium (assembly GCA_913060555.1). GTDB lineage: Bacteria > Pseudomonadota > Gammaproteobacteria > Pseudomonadales > Porticoccaceae > JAGPUQ01. The sequence continues at coordinate 122 of CAJXRS010000064.1, forward strand.
GCATGCGCGAGCTGCAGGAGGAGATCCGCGGCCTCGCCCAGGGCGACTGCCCGACGCGCATCGCCACCGCCGGCGCACTGCGGGAAGCCAAGGATTGGCTCTACGAAGAGGTTCGCGATTTCGTCGAACGACAGCTGGGGATCTACGGCAAGACCGCGGTGCAGGATCTGCGCGAACGCCATTTGCAGAAGACCCGCCTGTCGAATATCGAGCAGCGCGATTTTCACACCATGCACCAGCTGGTGCGCAAGATGGCGCGGCGGCTGAGCACGCTGTATTCCAGGAAGCGCAAGCGCGCCGACCGCGGCCAGCTCGATTTTGCCCGTACCCTGCGCAGCAATGTCGCCTACGGCGGGGTGCTGTTCGATACTCACTGGAAGCAGCGCCATATCGACCGCCCGCGGGTGCTGGTGCTGTGTGACGTCAGCGGCTCCGTGCAGGCCTACTCGCGCTTCCTGCTGTTGTTTCTGCACAGCCTCAACGATGTCCTGGCGCGAATCGACAGCTATGTATTCACCAGCGGTCTGGCGCCCGTCAACGCGATATTCGATCGCTATCCGGTGGCCGAAGCCATTGATCTGATCATGGCCGAGCACGGCTTCGGCGGCTCCGACTACGGCGGCATGCTGCTCGATCTGGAGCGCGAATGTCTGGCTGCCATCGACCACCGAACCACGGTATTGATTCTCGGCGATGCCCGTAACAATCAGCTCGATCCGCGCAGCCATATCCTCCAGCAGGTCCATCAGCGCGCCAAGCGCGTGCTCTGGCTGAACCCCGAGCCCGAATCATTCTGGAACACCGGGGACTCGGTGATGCGCAACTATCGGCCCTATTGCCATCTGGCCAGGACCTGCAACACATTGGAGCACCTCGAGCGCCTGCTCGACGATCTGCTCAAGGCCGCAACTGCTTCCTGAGCCCAGGCGGTGGCCTGGGCTTCGAATTCCCGGGGCGTCAGCCCCGACTCCGGATCCATTTTCCATATCACAAACCGAGGAGAAAACCATGAATCGAGCCATGGCTGACAAAGTCGTCATTGTCACCGGAGGTGCTGCCGGCATCGGCGCCGCCACCGCTCTGCGCTTTGCCGAGGAAGGCGCCAGGGTGGTCGTGTCAGACATCAACGAGGCCGGCGGCCAGCAGGTCGTCGAGCACATCCGCAGCACCGGTGGTGAGGCGATCTTCCAGCGCTGCGACGTCTCGCAAAGCGATCAGGTGCAAGGGTTGATCCAAACCGCGGTCGATCAATACGGCCGCCTCGACGCCGCTTTCAACAATGCCGGGGTAGAGGGCGACGCCGCCACTACGCCCAACTGCAGCGAGGAGAATTTCGATCTCAACATCGCCGTCAATCTCAAGGGCGTGTTTCTGTGCCTGAAGTACCAGATCAACCAGTTTCTCGCCCAGGGCGGCGGCGGTGCCATCGTCAATACCGCCTCGGTGGCCGGGCTGGTGGCCGCCAAGGGGGTGCCCGCCTATGTGGCCGCCAAGCACGGCGTGGTGGGGCTGACCAAGACCGCGGCCATCGAGTTCGCCAAGAAGGGCATTCGCGTCAACGCGGTCTGCCCGGGCGGTATCCGCACCGAGATGCTCGAACGCGCCATTGACGAGAAACCCTGGGTCGAGAAACAGCTGCTCCGCCTGCAACCGATCGGCCGCCTGGGCGAGCCCCGGGAAATCGGCGAAGTGGTGGTCTTTCTGTGCTCCGATCAGGCCTCCTTCCTCACCGGGCAGGCGGTGCCGGTGGACGGCGGCTGCACGGCGATCTGAAGCCGGACATCCGGTCGGCGACGCATGGGCACTGTGCGTGTTCGGCCAGTGAAATCTCGGCAACGCCTCCCGCGGGAGGCGTTCTTTCTTTACCGGAGTGTCCTGGGCTAGACTGCCGTCGCAACCACGGCTCGACAGCTCCCATGATCGGATGGATCCGCCATCGATTCCGCCGCACCGCACCGATATTGGGTGCGGCGCTGCTCATCGCGCTGCTCGCCGCCAATCAGGTGGCGGCCGACCTGCACGATGCCGATCACCCCTTCCACGAGCACCAATCGCTGTGCGATGCCTTTCTGGGCGCCGGACTCCAGACCCCGGTTGCGGCGGCTGCGCCCGCCATGGCTCTGCCCGCATCCCCCGGAACTCCTCCGAACGCGTTCCGCCCCTGGGTTCCGCAAGCGCGGACCTTCTCTCCCGTCCAGCCCCGCGCGCCGCCCGCCATTCTCCCGACGACCTGAATCCGTAATTCGTGTTCACCGCACCCGGCATTGGTTGCCGGGGCGTATTCGTTTGGGAGTACATCATGAATAAAGCCATTCGGGCGGCCGCGCTGGTTGCGGCCCTGCCCTGGAATTCGGCGGCGGCCGATCCCGCTGCCGCCAGTCTGCGCGCCGAGCTCGATGCCCTGAAGGCCGACTACGAAGCCCGCATCCAGGCGCTGGAGGCACGCCTGGCGCGCCAGGAAGAACAGCTCCGCGCCCAGCAGGACGAGGCGCGGGAGGCCCCGGCGCAGCGGGTCGCGGCAGTGGCACCTGCGACCGCAGGCACGCGCGCCTTCAGCAATGCCAATGCCTTCAATCCGCAGATCAGCCTGATCCTCGATGGCCGCATGGCGAGCTTCGATCGGGATCCGGAGGATTACCGCCTGCCCGGCTTCGCGCTGGGCGGCGAGGCTGGATTGTTTGAAGAAGGCATGAGCATCGGCCACACCGAGCTCTCGGTGAGCGCCAACATCGACCATCTCTTCTTCGGCCGGTTCACGGCGGCCATGGCCGAAGAAGACGGCGAGACCGAGGTCGAGGTGGAAGAGGCCTTTTTCGAAACCCTGGGGCTGGGCAAGGGTTTCACGATACGCGGCGGCCGGTTTTTCTCGGCTGTGGGTTATCTCAACCAGCAGCACGAGCACGCCTGGGACTTCGCCGATGCGCCCCTGGTGTATGCCGGCCTGTGGGGCAACAAATACCTGGATGACGGTGTGCGGCTGAGCTGGGTAGCGCCTACCAGCATGCTGGTCGAGCTCGGCGCCGAGGTGTTCGCAGGCGCCAGATTTCCCGCTGGCGGTGAGCGCGACAGCGGCGTCGGCGCCCGGGTACTGTTCGCCAATTTCGGCGGCGACTGGGGCGCGAGCCACAGCTGGCAGACGGGGCTGTCGCACTATGCCGCTGATGTCGAGGCACGCGCCGCGGGCGGTCACGGGCATGGCGGTGAGGGCGGCGAGGAGACGCCGACCTTCACCGGCGACAGCGACGCCTGGGGCGCGAACCTGGTCTACAAATGGGCCCCGCGGGGCAACTACCGGCAGCGCAACTTCAAGCTGCAGGCCGAGTATTTCGCGGTCGACGAGGACGGCGACCTGGTGGTGGCCGGCAGCGATCCCCTGGAGTTCAGCAGTCTCGACGGCGATCAGCAGGGCTTCTATCTGCAAGGGGTGTATCAGTTCCAGCCCCAGTGGCGCCTGGGATTGCGCTACGACCGCCTGTGGAGCGACAACCACGGCAGCGATCCGGAAGTGCTGGCGGAGGCTGACCTGCTCGCCGAAGGTGGCGATCCCGAGCGCTGGAGCGCCATGTTCGAATGGCTGCCCAGTGAATTCAGCCGCCTGCGTCTGCAATACAACCGGGACGACTCCTATCGGAGCAGGGATCACCAGTGGTTCCTGCAATACACCCACAGCCTGGGCGCCCACGGCGCCCACCGTTTCTGAGGGGGCCGACATGATGCGCGTTCAATGGCAACGCCTGTGGTCGAAATGGATGGTCGCCGCTTTGGCCATGGTCGCCCTGCCGGCCGCCGCCGAACTGCGGGTATTTGCCTGTGAGCCCGAATGGGCGGCGCTGGCCGCCGCCCTGGGTGGCGATCGGGTGAGTGTCGACACCGCCACTACCGCAGCCCAGGATCCGCACTATGTGCAGGCGCGGCCCGGGTTGATCGCCCTGGTGCGGCGCGCCGACCTGCTGGTCTGTACGGGCGCCGATCTGGAAGCCGGTTGGCTGCCGTTGCTGTTGCGCAAGTCCGGCAATAGCGCCATCCAACCTGGCCGCCCCGGTCATTTTCTCGCCGCCGAGCAGGTGAGGCTGCTGGCGGTGCCCGAGCGGCTCGATAGGGCCCTGGGCGACATTCACGCAGCCGGCAACCCCCATCTTGCGCTCGATCCCCGGCGCTTGCTGAGTGTCGCCGAACGCCTGGCCGAGCGGATGGCCGCCATCGATCCCGAGCATGCGGCTGCCTATCGCGAGCGCCTCGCCGGGTTCCGGAATCGATGGCAAGCGGCGATCTCGCGCTGGGAGGCGCAGGCTGCCCCGCTGCGGGGGCGGCGGGTGGCGGTTCACCATCCGACTTTTACCTACTTGGAGGCCTGGCTGGGACTGGAGCGCGTCGCCATGCTGGAGCCCAGGCCCGGTGTCCCGCCATCCAGCGGCCATCTGGCGGAGCTGCTGGAAAAATTGCGCGCCGAGCCGGTGGATCTGATCCTGCACGCCAGCCACGAGAATGCCCGCCCAGCGGGCTGGCTGGCCGGCAAGATCGGTGTGCCTGCCCTGGCACTGCCGGCGAGCCCGGGCGGATCCCCGGGCGTCGGGACGCTGGAGTCCTGGATGGATGCGCTGGTTGCGGACTTGCTGCACGCCATTGGGGCGGAGGGATGACGGCGCAGTGGGAAATCCTGGCGCCGGCGTTGCTTGCCGGCTGCCTGGTGCTCGCCACCCATATTCCCCTGGGCCGGGAGGTGCTGCGCCGCGGGATCATCTTCATCGATCTGGCCATCGCGCAGATTGCGGGCCTGGGGGTGATGGCCGCGGCGCGCCTCGGCTGGGAGGCGCACGGCTGGCGCGCCCAACTCGCGGCTGTGGCCGGCGCCCTGCTCGGTGCCCTGGCCCTGGGTCTGGCCGAGCGCCGCCTGGGCCGGCATCAGGAGGCAGTGATCGGGGTGGCCTTCGTGCTGGCTGCCAGCGGCGGCATCCTGCTGCTCGCCGGGGATGCCCACGGCGGCGAGGCACTGCGCGAACTGCTGGTCGGACAGATCCTGTGGGTTGACTGGCCGCTGTTGGCGCGGGCGGCGGGCGTAACCGCGGCGCTGCTCGGCGGCTGGGCACTGCTCGGGACCGGCGCTCGGCGCGGGATCGGTTTTTACCTGCTGTTTGCGGTCGCGGTAACCCTATCCGTGCAGCTGGTGGGCGTGTACCTGGTATTTGCCAGCCTGATCGTGCCGGCGCTGGCCACCGCGCAGCAACCGCCGCGCCGCCAGTTGCCCGCGGCCTGGGCGGTGGGCCTGGCGGGTTACGGCGCCGGTCTGGCGCTGTCGGCCTGGCTGGATCTGCCCAGTGGCGCGGTGATCGTCTGGTGCCTGGCGCTGGCCGGCGTGGTCTGGCGGCTGGCCGGCGCGCGGCGGTTCGGGGTCTGACCCCGCCGATGCGATTCAGGCGGAGTGCCGCTCGGGCGCGTCGCGGCAGGCCTCCTCGGCCTGTTCGATCTCGATGGTGCTGTGCGCCAGCCGGTAGGGGGCGAGCGCATCCGCGACCTGGGACTTGACCCGCTGCTGCACGGCGTTGGTGATGGGTTCGTCGATATCCAGGTGGACGGTGAGCACATGGTGCTCGCCATCCAGGGACCACAGATGCAGGTGATGGATGTCCACCACATGGGCGATGGCGCGCAACCGGGCGGCGATTTCCCGCTCCAGAGCGGGGTCCGGGCTGCCCTGGAAGAACAGCCGCGCGGTGCGGTCGAGGTTGCGGACCACGTTGAACAGGATGACGGCCGTAAAGGCAATGGAGAGCAGGGGGTCGAGGATCGGCCAGTCGGCGACCAGCAGGACGGCGGCCACGATCAGGATTGCGGCCCAGCCGAACAGGTCCTCCAGCAGATGCCAGTTCAGCACCCGTTCGTTGAGGGTGGTGCCACCCATCAGCTGCCAGGCGGCGACGCCGTTCACGGCCAGTCCCAGTACCGCCAGCCCGAGCATGCCCGGCGCATGGGGCATGCTCGGCTCGGCGAGGCGCGGTATTGCCTGGCCCAGCACCCAGAGGGAGCCGGCCACCAGGATCAGGCCGTTGACCAGTGCCGCGAACAACGACAGCCGGCCCAGACCATAGCTGAACCCGGGGGTCGCGCCGCGCCGCGCCAGGCGCTGCATCCACCAGCCGAAGGCGATGGCGCTGCTGTCGCCGAGGTCGTGGACGGCATCGGCGAGGATGGCGGTGCTCTGGGTCCACCAGCCGCCGGCGAACTCGATCAGGGCGAAGCCGAAATTGAGCCAGAAGGCGACGCCGATGGCGCGCTGCGAATCGCGGCCGTCGGGCGGCGACGGTGGCGGTGGGTGCGACTGCGACATGGACTACCCTGGCGGATCACGCGCCCCTGCATGGTAGTCCGTGGGCGCGACCCTTGCCCAGCGCCACGCCGCTGGGCGGCCGGGCTGCTAGAATCAGCTGATCGCGGGCATCGTCCCATTGCAGCGCTACTGGAGGAATCATGGCAGACCAACCTTTTCTCACCGATATTCAGACCCTGCGCAAGCGCGCCCGGGAGCATATGGAGCAGGGGGCGATCACGCCTGGCTATGGCGCCGACCGTGATACCGTAGTCAAGCTGCTCAATGAAGCCTTGGCGACCGAGCTGGTCTGCGTGCTGCGCTACAAGCGGCATTTTTTCATGGCCTCCGGTATCAACGCCCAGAGTGTGGCGGCGGAGTTTCTGGAACACGCCAACGAAGAGCAGGCCCATGCCGACGAGATCGCGCAACGCATCGTGCAGCTCGGCGGCGAACCCGATTTCTCACCCGAGGGTCTCGCCAGCCGCAGTCATGCGGAATACGTCGAGGGAGAGCACCTGCTCGACATGATTCGCGAGGATCTGGTCGCCGAACGTATCGCCATCGACAGCTATCGGGAAATGATCACCTACCTGGACAACAAGGATTCCACCACCAGGCGCATGCTGGAAGGCATCCTCGCCATGGAAGAGCAGCACGCCGACGATCTGGTCGGCCTGCTCGAAGAAATGGGCTCCTAGCAGCCGCCTGGTCGGTGCCCGGATACCATGGAGACCTTCGATCGCCTGGATCCCGATGCCGCCGGTGCGGCCCGCAGCCTGACCCTGCCCTTCGAACGGCGCGCACGCTCCCGGCAGCGGGTCCTGCTCGACGCTGGCGGCGAAGTGTTGCTGATGCTGCCGCGCGGCACCCTGCTGCGCGACGGCGATCGGCTCGCCGGCCCGGCCGATGCCTGTCGTGGGCCGGTACTGGTGTGTGCCGCCGCCGAGCCGGTATCGGTGGTGATCAGCGCGGATCCGTTGCTGCTGCTCCGCGCGGCCTACCATCTCGGCAACCGCCATGTAGCCCTGCAGATCGGTGCCGGCTGGCTGCGCTATCTCGGCGACCCTGTGCTGGACGAGCTCTGCCGGGGACTGGGCCTGCGGGTCGAGTCCGCGAGCCTGCCCTTCGAGCCCGAGGCCGGTGCCTACGCCGGGGGCGGCCATGGCCACGGCCACTGAAGCCGAATTCTCCCCGGCGCTGCCGTTGCAGCCGCTGTTGCAATTGCTGCGCCTCGCCAGCCCCTCCCTGCCGGTAGGTGCCTTTGCCTGGTCGCAAGGGCTGGAAGGCGCCATCGAACTCGGCTGGATCCATGGTGCCGATGGCTTTGGCGACTGGGTGGGTGGCGTGCTGGCACAGGGCTTTGCGGAACAGGAACTGCCCTTGCTGCGGCGCCTGCTGCAAGCGCCGCAGCAGCGGCCGCGATGGAACCGGATCGCGCTGGCGCTGCGCGAGACCGCCGAGTTGCGCCGCGAGGATACGCACTGCGGCGCCGCGCTCCTGCGCCTGGCTCGCGCCACCGGCGTGGCGGCGGCCGAGGACTGGCCGGTCGAGGCGGAGGTGAGCTATCTGACCGCCTACGCGCTCAGTTGCGGGCACTGGCAGATTCCCTATCCGAGCGCCGCTGCCGCGCTGGCCTGGAGCTGGCTCGACAATCAGGTCGCAGCAGCCCTCAAGCTGGGCTTGTTCGGTCAGACGCAGGGCCAGCAGATCGCCGTGCGCCTGACGGCGGAAATCCCGGCCCTGGTCGAGCGTGCCAGCCAGGTTGCCGATGCCGATATCGGGATCAGTCTCCCGGGACAGGTGTTGGCCAGCATGTTGCACGAAACCCAGTACAGCCGTCTGTTTCGATCCTGAATCCGCGAAGGAGGACTGCATGCAGAAACAAGCCCTGCGCGTGGGCGTCGGCGGCCCCGTGGGCGCTGGCAAGACCGCTCTGGTACTGCGCCTGTGCGAGGCTCTGCGCGACCACTGCCAGGTTGCCGTGGTCACCAACGACATCTACACCCGGGAGGACGCCGAGTTTCTCGATCGCCACCACGCCCTGCCTGCCGAGCGCATTCTGGGCGTGGAGACCGGCGGTTGTCCGCACACCGCAATCCGCGAGGACGCTTCCATGAATCTCGCCGCGGTGGCGGAACTGGGCCGACGGTTTCCCGATCTCGACCTGATTTTCATCGAAAGCGGCGGTGACAACCTGGCGGCGACCTTCAGTCCGGAGTTGTCCGATTTCACCATCTATGTGATCGACGTCTCCGCCGGCGACAAGATCCCGCGCAAGGGCGGGCCGGGAATCACCAGGTCCGATCTGCTGGTGATCAACAAGATCGATCTTGCGCCCCATGTCGGTGCATCCCTGTCTGTTATGGCCCGGGATGCCCAAAAAGTGCGCGGCGAGCGTCCTTTTCTGTTCGCCAACATGAAAACCCGGGAGGGTGTGGCGCCGATCGTCGCGGCGCTGTGCCGCGAAGCCCTGCTCGACGCGCCGGCGGAGTTTGCGGCCGCCGCGCCCCAATGAATTCGTGATCTGGCACAGAATCTGCCTCTGGTGAGGGATGCCGGCGGGCGCTTTGCCCGTTCAGCCGGCATCACAATACTCACCAGAGGGAGAACGCATGAAAACATCGATTCGAGCGGGATCGAAACGCCGATTCACCCGGGCCGCGCTCAAGGCAGGCGCGGCGACGCTGGCGCTGGCCGGGAGCGCCGCGGGTTTTGCCGCCGAAACCATCAAGGTCGGAGTTCTGCACTCCCTGTCCGGAACCATGGCGATCAGCGAGACCACCCTCAAGGACACGGTGCTGATGCTGGTCGACGAGCAGAACAAGAAGGGTGGTCTGCTGGGCAAGAAACTCGAAGCCGTGGTGGTCGACCCCGCCTCCAACTGGCCGCTGTTCGCGGAGAAGGCGAAAGAGCTGCTGGCCAAGGACAAGGTCGACGTCATCTATGGCTGCTGGACCTCGGTGTCGCGCAAGTCGGTGCTGCCGGTGGTGGAGGAGCTCAACGGCATGCTGTTCTACCCGGTGCAGTATGAGGGTGAGGAATCCTCCAAGAATGTGTTCTATACCGGTGCGGCGCCCAACCAGCAGGCGATTCCCGCGGTCGACTACCTGATGAACGAAGTCGGCGTCGAACGCTGGGTGCTGGCCGGCACGGACTATGTATACCCGCGCACCACCAACAAGATCCTCGAGGCCTACCTCAAGGACAAGGGTGTGGCCGCCGGGGACATCATGATCAACTACACGCCGTTCGGCCATTCCGACTGGCAGACCATCGTTTCCGACATCAAGAAATTCGGTTCGGCCGGCAAGAAGACCGCCGTGGTCTCCACCATCAATGGCGACGCCAATGTGCCTTTCTACAAGGAGTTGGGCAACCAGGGCGTCTCCGCCGAGGATATCCCGGTGGTCGCCTTCTCGGTGGGTGAAGAGGAGCTGTCCGGTTTCGATACCTCCCCGCTGGTCGGGCACCTGGCGGCCTGGAACTACTTCATGAGCGTGGACACGTCCGAGAACGACGCCTTCATCAAGAAGTGGCACGCCTTCATCAAGGATCCCAAGCGCGTCACCAATGATCCCATGGAAGCGACCTACATCGGCTTCAACCTCTGGGTGAAGGCGGTCGAGAAAGCCGGCACCACGGATGTCGATGCCGTGCGCAAGGCGATCTACGGCCTCGACGTGCCCAACCTCACCGGCGGCACCGCGGTGATGCTGCCCAACCATCACATCACCAAGCCGGTGCTGATCGGGGAGATCCAGGAGGACGGTCAGTTCCAGGTGGTCTGGCAGACCGACGAGGAAGTGCCGGGTGATGCCTGGACCGATTATCTGCCGGAAAGCGCGAAGATCACCGCCGACTGGCAGGATCCGGCGATCAACTGCGGCAACTACAACACCGAGACCAAGACCTGCTCGGGCCAGAATTACTGAACCGAGCCGTCCCCGCCGGACCGCATTGCGGTTCGGTGGCGACTTCCCCTCACCGGCTCACCCCGGCGACCGCCGGGGTGAGCCACAGTCAGGTCTCCGAATTCCATGAAACTTCTGTTCGCCCTGTTGCTGGCGTTGATGGCCGTGGGTGCCGGCGCCGCCGAGTCTCCGGATACCGCTACCGACGAACCCGCGGCGACCTTCGAGGCCGTCGCCCTGGGCTTGGGTAGCGCCAGTTTTCGCGAGAAGACGGCGCTGGTCGAGCGGCTGGCCGGTTTCGCGGATCCCCGCGTGCCCGTGCTGCTGGAGACGCTGCTCGCCGGCGACCTGTACGCCGATGCCACCACCGGCGCCCTGTACATCGGCAAGGCGGATCCCGCGCCCCTGGTCGGTGCAACCGAGGCGTCGGCGCCGCCGGACAAGTTGCGCAAGGTCATCACCAACAACAGCCTGCGCAGCGCGCTGCGCCCCTTGATTGCGGCCACCCGGCTGCGCGATCCGGATCCGGAAGTGCGCGCCCGGGCGGCCCGCACCCTGATCGGAGAGGTGCCGTTGGCTTTGACGCCGACCCTGGAACAGGTGACCGCCACCGAGCAGCATTCAGAAGTGCGCCAGGCGCTGCGCACCGCGCTGGCCAGTGTGCAACTGGCCGACGCCGATCCTGGCGTGCGTATTGCGGCGGTCCGGGAGCTCGCCGACAACAGCGACAAACAGATTCTCACCCTGCTCGAACAGCGCGCCCGCCAGGAGCAGGAGGCGGATGTCAGCGCGGCGCTGGCCGAGGCCATTGCGGCGCTGCAGGCGCGGGAAAAGTGGTTCGCTTTCTTCGGTGATCTGTTCTTTGGCCTGAGTCTCGGCTCGGTGCTGTTGCTCGCCGCCGTGGGGCTGGCCATCACCTTCGGGGTCATGGGCGTGATCAACATGGCCCACGGCGAGATGATCATGCTGGGCGCCTATACCACCTATGTGGTGCAGCTGCTGATGCCGGAGCATATCGAGCTTTCCCTGCTGGTCGCGGTGCCGGCGGCCTTCCTGGTCTCCGGGCTGGTGGGCATCGCCATCGAGCGCGGCGTCATCCGCTTCCTCTACGGCCGGCCGCTGGAGACGCTGCTTGCGACCTTCGGGATCAGCCTGGTATTGCAGCAACTGGTGCGTACCATCTTCTCGCCGCTCAACAAGTCGGTAATCACCCCGGACTGGCTGAGTGGCTCCTGGCAGATCAACGGCATGCTGTCGCTGACCTACAACCGGCTGTACATCATCCTGTTTGCACTGGCGGTGCTGGTGACCCTGGTAGGCCTGCTGCGCAAGACGCCCATCGGCCTGCAGATGCGCGCGGTGACCCAGAATCGCGCCATGGCCAGCTCCATGGGCATTCGCACCGGGCGGGTCGATGCCCTGACCTTTGGTCTGGGTTCGGGCGTCGCCGGGATCGCCGGTGTCGCCCTCAGTCAGCTCACCAATGTCGGCCCCAACCTGGGGCAGTCCTACATCATCGATTCTTTCCTGGTGGTGGTGTTCGGCGGCGTCGGCAACCTGTTCGGCACCTTTGTCGCGGCCATGAGCCTGGGCGTGGTGACCAAGTTCGCCGAGCCCCTGGTCGGCGCGGTGTTGGCGAAAATCCTCATTCTGGTGTTCGTGATTCTGTTCATTCAATGGCGTCCCCGGGGGCTATTCGCCCTCAAGGGTCGGTTCGTGGAGGATTGATCCTTGGCCATTTCCTCACAGCCCAAATTGTTGTCCGATGCCGCGAGCCGTTGGCTGGTGGGCACCATCGCGTTGGTGCTGGTCGTGGTTCCCGTGCTGAATCTGCTGGTGCCGGCCGATTCGGCGCTGCATCTGTCCAGTTACTGGGTCTCGCTGCTGGGCAAGTACCTGTGTCTGGCGCTGCTGGCGCTGGCGCTGGATCTGGTCTGGGGATACGCGGGAATCCTGAGCCTGGGCCACGGTGCCTTCTTCGCCCTCGGCGGCTATGCCATGGGCATGTACCTGATGCGCCAGATCGGCGAGCGCGGGGTTTATGGAAACCCGGTGCTGCCGGATTTCATGGTTTTTCTCGATTGGCAGGAGCTGCCCTGGTACTGGTATGGCTTCGACGATTTCCTGTTTGCCGCGCTCATGGTCGTGCTGGTGCCGGGCGCGCTGGCCTTTGCATTCGGCTGGTTCGCCTTCCGCTCGCGGGTGACGGGGGTCTATCTGTCGATCATCACCCAGGCGCTCACCTTTGCCCTGATGCTCGCCTTCTTCCGCAACGACATGGGTTTCGGCGGCAACAACGGCCTCACTGACTTCAAGGATATCCTGGGCTTCAGCCTCGCCGCGGAGGGCACCAAGAGCGCGCTGTTCGTCGCCTCGGGTGTGGCGCTGATCGGCGGCTATCTGCTCTGCCGGCGGGTGGTGACCTCGCGATTGGGCCGGGTATTGGTCGCGGTGCGCGAGGCCGAGAGCCGGACCCGCTTTCTCGGTTACCGGGTCGAGCACTACAAGCTGTTCGTGTTCGTGCTCAGCGCCATGCTGGCCGGCATCGCCGGCGCGCTCTATGTGCCCCAGGTGGGCATCATCAACCCCGGCGAGTTCGCGCCCCTGGTGTCGATCGAGATCGTGGTCTGGGTCGCGGTCGGCGGCCGCGGCTATCTATACGGCGCCATCGTCGGTGCCCTGCTGGTGAATTACGGCAAGACCTGGTTCACCGGTGCCTTCCCGGAGATCTGGCTGTTCCTGCTCGGCGGCCTGTTCGTGGTGTCGACGCTCTTTCTGCCCCGCGGCGTGGTCGGCCTGCTGCAGCGCCGCCGATCGTCACACCAGCCGTCACCGCCATCACCATCGCCGCAGGCGGCGGCGCAGGCCGAGGAGGGCGCGCGATGATCGAGGCCAGGCATCATCTGCCCACCAACATTCTCTACCTGGACGGGGTGACCGTCTCCTTCGATGGCTTCAAGGCGCTGCGCGAGCTGTCGCTGGCCATCGCGCCCGGCGAGCTGCGCGCCATCATCGGTCCCAATGGTGCCGGTAAGACCACCTTCATGGATGTGGTCACCGGCAAGGTACGGCCCACCGAGGGGGAGGTGTTCTTTCACGATACCGTCGACCTCACCCGCCATGACGAGGCCGAGATCGCCCGGCTGGGGATCGGTCGCAAGTTCCAGAAACCCACCGTGATCGACAGCCTCACCGTCTGGGAAAATCTGGAGCTTGCCTGCGCCGGGGAGCGCGGCGTCTTCACCACCCTGATGCATCCGCGCTCGGCGGGGGAGCGCGAGCGGATGGCCGAGATCCTGGAACGGGTCGGGCTGGCGGAGGCCGCAGGGCGCCCGGGCGGGGCGCTGTCCCACGGCCAGAAACAATGGCTGGAGATCGGCATGCTGCTCGCCCAGTCGCCGGAGCTGTTGCTGATCGACGAGCCCGCCGCGGGCATGACCGACCACGAAACCGAGCTGACCGCGCAGTTGTTGCGGGAGATCAGCGGCGAGCGTTCGGTGGTGGTGGTCGAGCACGACATGGTGTTCGTCAAGGCGCTCGACTGCCGGGTGACGGTGCTGCACGAGGGCCACACCCTCGCCGAGGGGACGCTCGAACACGTGCAGGCGGACGAGCGGGTGATCGAAGTCTATCTGGGACGCTGAAGATGCTGGCAATCGAACATGTCGACCTGTTCTACGGCGCCAGTCAGGCGCTGAAGGATGTCAGTTTCGCCGCCGAGATCGGCGAGGTGGCCTGCGTCATGGGCCGCAACGGTGTGGGCAAGACCTCGCTGATGCGGGCTGTGGCCGGGCAACAGCAGATTCGCGGCGGCCACATCCGTTGGGACGGCCAGGATATCAGTGGACTGGCGCCCCACCAGCGCGCCCGCCGCGGCATCGCCTATGTTCCGCAGGGACGGGATGTGTTTTCGCAGCTGACCGTGCTCGAAAACCTCAGGACCGGCTTTGCCGTATTGCCGCGCAGCGAGCGGCGCATCCCCGATGAGATCTTCGACCTGTTTCCGGTATTGCGGCAGATGCTCGGCCGCCGCGGTGGCGATCTCTCCGGCGGCCAGCAGCAGCAGCTCGCCATCGCCCGGGCCCTGGTCATGCGACCCAGGCTGCTGATTCTCGACGAGCCCACCGAAGGCATTCAGCCCTCCATCATCAAGGACATCCAGAATGTCATCGCGCTGCTCCGCGACCGCGGCGAGATGGCGATTCTGCTGGTCGAGCAGTATTTCGAATTCGCCCGCGACCTGGCCGACCGCTATATGGTCATGGATCGCGGCGCGGTGGCGCTGGCCGGCACCGGCGCCGAGATGGAGGAAGATGTGGTGCGCCGCTACATCTCGGTCTGACCTAGTGGGCCGCGTGGCCCACTAGTAGTCTCTCAATCAGATAGTTGCGGATAGAGGCGTTTCAACTTGATTCGTGCGTCGTTGGTGGTGAATCGCCAGTCGA
>CAJXRS010000065.1 GCA_913060555.1 uncultured Gammaproteobacteria bacterium
ACGAGATCATGCCTAGTCTCGTGGGCTCGGAGATGTGTATAAGAGACAGTTGCTGGTCTGGTCCTGGTTTTTTCTGGTCTGCTATATCGGGTTGATGCTCGGTTTCGGCTACCTGGGCATGCGCCGGGTGGCGGGCAGCGACGATTTCTCGACGGCGCGCGGCGGCTACGGGATCTGGGTGCTGGCCTTCGCGATGACCGCGACTACGGCCTCGGGAGCGACCTTTCTGGGCATTCCCGGGCTGGGGTACCTCTATGGGCTGCCGGCGCTGGGCTATGCGTTGGTATACCCGTTCGCGGTCTATCTCGGCATCTGGCTGTGCTTTCGCCAGGTGCAACGCACCGGCAACCGTTTCGGCAACCGCTCGATCCCGGAATTCATCGGTGACCGCTATCGCTCCGAGCTGCTGCGCGTCGTGGTGGCGGTGTTTTCCTTGGTGTTGTTGTTCTATCTCGCGGCCCAGCTGCTCGCCGGGCTGGTGATGTTCCAGCAGTTGCTGGGGCTGGAGGCGGCCCCGGCGCTGGTGGTCACCGCGCTGGTGCTGCTGGTCTATGTGGTGCTGGGAGGCGCGCACGCCGATATCCTCACCGACGGTGTGCAGGGCGCCGTGATGCTCGTGCTCGCGGTAGTGGTGGTCGTCATGTTCTTCTCCGGCGCCGGCACCGGCGGCGGCCTGGATGCCGTACTGGACCGGCTGCGCGCGCAGGATTCTGAGACGCTCGAGGTCTTTCATACCGGCACTTCGATCTTCGATTCCTGGTGGGACTACTTCGCCATCTTCATGGCTCACCTGACCCTGGGCATGCTGCCCCATATCGGCAACAAGGTCTGGGCGCTGCGCGAGGGCGTGGGCCGCGGCCGCTTTCTGTCGCTGTGCCTGGTATTTGGCCTGGTATTGGGCGCCATGGTCTTTGGCGGTGTGCTGGCGCGCGCGGTGCTCGGCGACCAACTGCTCGACGGCGATCCCAACCAGGCCATCCCGGCGCTGCTGATCGAGGTATTCCCGGTGTGGCTGGCGGCGCTGTTCGGGGCCGGCATCCTGGCCGCCATCATGTCCACCGCCGACGGCCTGGTGATCTCCATCTCCCAGGTCTTCGCCAATGATATCTACCGGCGCTGGCTGTCCGGGGTGCTGCACCCGGAGGCCGGGCCGGAGGAGGTTGATCGCAACGTCCTGCGGATCAGCCGCTGGGCGGTGGTGGCGGTTCTGATCGGCGCGGCGCTGCTGGCCTGGGAGTCTATCGGTGCCAATATCGCGCTGATGGTCTGGGTGGGCCTGGGCGGGCTGATGGCGGCCCTGGTAGGGCCACTGATCCTCGGGGTCTTCTGGCGTGGCGTCACGCCCAGCGGCGCCCTGTGGGGTTTTGTCAGCGGGGCGCTGGGGTTCATGGCGCTGTACCAGGGTTGGCTGCCCGAGGGTTCCGCCGAGGGTGGCGCGCTGGCCCAAGCGCTGTTCTGGCTGCACAACCAGGGGGATAATCCGTTTGCCTGCACCACGGTGGCGGAGGCGCTGTGTGTGGCGGTGACCCTGGGGGTATCCCTGGTGACCAAACCCTTGCCCGCGGAGCACCTCGACGACATCTTTGCTCCGGAAGCCCGCCCGGCATCCGGCTGACCTGGGGAGTCTGACTGGTCATGCAACACTGGTTATTCAAGACCGAACCCGAGACCTACAGCATCGCCGATCTGCAGCGCGAGGACCGCTGCGGCTGGGAGGGGATCCGCAACTACCAGGCCCGCAACCGGCTGCGCGACGAGGTCGCGGTGGGCGATCCGGTGCTGATCTACCACTCCAACTGTGCCGAGCCCGCGGTGGTCGGCCTCGCCGAGATCTGCGGCGCGGCGAGCCCCGATCCCTTTCAGTTCGATCCGGATTCGAAATACCATGACCCCAAGGCGACCGCCGAGCAGCCGCGCTGGGTATGGGTGGAAGTCAGCTATCGGGAAACCTTTGAACAGCCGCTCACCCTGAAGGCGATCAAGGCGGATCCCCAATTCGCGGACCTGGAGCTGGTCACGCGCAGCCGGCTGTCGATCCAGAAGGTCGGCCCCGAGCAGTTCGACGCCATTTTGCGTCTCTGCCGCGGCTGAGGCTCACAGCTGCCCCGGGTTGCGCTGCCATACCGACCAGGTCAGGGCAACGGCAAAACCCACCCAGGCCAGGTAGGGCACGAGCAAGGTGGCGGCCAGGGTCGCGCGCAGACGCGCAAATGTGGTCAGGGTCGCGGCGATCAGCAGCCACAGCAGCGCTGCGCCGACCAGTGCCAGTGCGCCCTGTCGCCAGGCGAAGAACAGCCACGACCAGAGGGCATTGACCGCGAGCTGGATTACGAACAGGGTAAGGGCGGGCCGCGCCGTGCGCCCCGGGATCGCGCGCCACAGCAGCCAGGCGGCGACCGCCATCAGCAGGTACAGCGCCGACCAGACCGGGCCGAACAGCCACGCCGGCGGTGCCCAGCCGGGTTGCGCGAGCTGCTCATAGAAGGCGGCGGCATTCAGGGTGGCGGCCGCGCCCAGGGCGGCGGCGACAGAGATCAGTGCCAGCCAGCCGGCCAGGCCCAGCAGTTGGTGGCGCAGTGGCATGCTAGAGTGCAACAAACCATTACCCGGTAGGTTCAGTCCGCGGCAAGCTTAGCCGATCGCGGAGCTGTGCGAGGCCACCGGCGGACAGGCGCACGGGGAGGCGCTTGTAATGGGGCGACGCTGGGTTCGACACACCCGGACGACCGATCAGGGCATCCCCGACGCCCGCGGTGAAATTCGACTGGAGGAGCTTTCGATGACCGACCAGGAATACCGACCCCCGGAAATCTGGCAGTGGGAGCGCGAGAGCGGCGGCCGCTTTGCGACCATCAACCGCCCCATTGCTGGCGCCACCCATGAGCGCGACCTGCCCGTAGGCCAGCATCCACACCAACTGTATTCGCTGGCCACGCCCAATGGCGTCAAGGTCACGGTGCTGTTCGAAGAGTTGCTCGAGCGCGGCATCGCCGAGGCCGAATACGACGCCTGGTCCATCGACATCTTCGAAGGCCAGCAGTTTTCCAGCGGTTTCGTGGCGATCAACCCCAACTCCAAGATCCCGGCGCTGGTCGATCACGCGACCCCCGAGCCCACCCGGGTGTTCGAATCCGGCGCCATCCTGATGTACCTGGCCGAAAAGTTTTCGGCCTTCCTGCCGGCGGGCGGCGCCGCGCGCGCCGAGTGCCTGTCCTGGCTGTTCTGGCAGATGGGCGCCACGCCTTATCTCGGCGGCGGTTTCGGGCACTTCTACGCCTATGCCCCCAGTAAAATGGAATACCCCATCGATCGCTACACCATGGAGGTCAAGCGCCAGCTCGACCTGCTCGATCGCACCCTGGCCGAGCGGCCCTACATCGCCGGCGATGACTACACCATCGCCGATATGGCCATCTGGCCCTGGTACGGCGGTCTGGTGCTGCACAACCTGTACGACGCCGCGGTGTTTCTGCAGGTGGAAAGCTACACTCATGTGCTGCGCTGGGCGCGGGAGATCGAGGCGCGCCCGGCGGTGCGCCGCGGCGTGCGGGTCAACCGCACCTGGGGGCCGGAGGAAGAGCGCCTGCCCGAGCGGCATGGGGCGGCGGATTTCGATCGCTGAGCGCGACCGTCCCTTCCCTACCGGGATCTGTGAAGCTTTTTTCGGAGGAGGCTTGATGGGCAAGGTCTACGAAACCATCGACGACGGCTTGAAACGCTGGATTGGCCGCCAGCACATGTTCTTCGTCGCCACCGCACCGCTCGACGGTGAGGGGCTGATCAACTGCTCGCCCAAGGGCGGTGATTCCTTTCGCATCCTCGGCGGCAACGAAGTCGCCTACCAGGATTTCACCGGCAGTGGGGTCGAAACCGTCGCCCACCTGCGGGAAAACGGCCGCATTGTCATCATGTTCTGCGCCTTCGAGGGTGCGCCCAAGATCCTCCGGCTGCACGGCCGCGGCGAGGTGCTGTTTCCGGGCGATGACGCCTTCCCGGCTCTGGCGGAGCAGTTTCCGGACAACCCCGGCACCCGGGCCATCATCCGGGTCTCCGTGCAGCGCATCTCGGATTCCTGCGGGTTTGCGGTACCCCTGTACGAATTCAAGGCCCCGCGGGACATCCTCGACCGCTGGTCACAAGAGCAGGGCGAGGTGGGTATCCGCGCCTACCAGCGGGCCAACAACGGTCGCAGCCTCGACGGCCTGCCCGGGCTTGAAATGGAATCCTGAAATCCAGCGCTTGTACGGGCGCAGCACCGGATTGGCGCTGGCAAATTGCACACCGTCCGCAAAGGCTCTGACGATATGCTGGCCGTCATCGAGCAGGTTGTAGTTCCACAACAGCCCGAAGCCATTGCCCTCGCCGCAGTCGCCGCATCGGGGTGCTGGGCTCAGCTGGGCTTCGGGCGCCGGGGAGCGCCAACGCCGCCCACCGGCCCGGCGGCCGGTGGATCCGAAGCCGGGAACGACTCCTCCACGGCAGCATCGATGCCGGCCTGCCGCCGGGCATTGTCGTGTGCCGGGGCTCCGACCCCAAGCACCGGGGACCCGGCGGGGGGATCGGACGCCGGAAAGGAATCTGCGCCAGGATCATTTGCAGTGGTAGCCTGCGGCCTGTGAGAACCGGGGCGCGCCATGGGAGGCCTCCAACGGTATTCGTGTGTACAGGCTTTGGCCATTCTCATCCTGATGGGTTCCCGAGACAGCGCGAACTGCGACCCCAAAGGCAGGTTCGCGGGAATGCCGACGTGCAGGGTGGGTCAGCGCAGCGCACCCACCACAAACAGGGAGCGAGGTCTTGTTTCCTGCATTCGCCTGCCTTCTTGCTGGCGGGGGCCATCTCAAGTCATCACGACCTCGTCCGTCCAGACCCTGAAACTCTCCAGTGCATGCGGACCATAGGTCGTCGTGATTGCCACGTCGGCGGCATCACGGCCGCGGGCGATCAGCACCCGGCCAATGCGCGGTTGGTTGTTGCGCGGGTCGAAGCTGTGCCAGGCACCGCCCAGGAAGACTTCCATCGAAGCGGCAAAATCCATCGGCGACACCACAGGCAGTACGTCAATGTCGCCCAGATAGTTGGTGCAGTATCGCGCCGGAATGTTGAGGCTGCGACAGAAGGCGATGGCGAGATGGGCATAATCGCGGCATACGCCGCGGCCATCATTGAAGACCTCCCAGGCGCTTTTCGTGGGCCGGGCATGTTCGTAGCCGAACTGGATGTGGTTGTGGACAAAATTGCAGACGGCCTGCACGCGCGGCCACCCCAGCGGGGTCTGGCCAAAGAGTTGCCAGGCCGTATCGGACAGCAGATCCGATTCGCAATAGCGGCTCGGCAACAGATAAATCAGGGTTTCTTCCGGCAGGTCTTGTACCGGATGCTGCTCCGCCTCCGGGAATACCGGGTCCGGTGTGCCGCGATCATTGATCACCGCATCGGCGCTCAACCGGATGCGCCCGGCCGGTGCCACCAGGCGCGTACACCAGTTGCCGAAGCCATCGCGATACATGCTCATCGGCACCCAGGGATCGGTGTGCATCTGGTCGGGGCGCACGAGGTCGGAAGCGCGCGTGTAGTGCACGTTGAGCGTAATGATCATGGGCGTCGGCTGCGGGCATTGGTAGACGATGTCGTAACCCAGGCGAATTTGCATGGCGTCCTCCCTTGGGCGATCGCGCGGTCGCGCTCACGCATGCAGGAAATGGATAGCAAGCCGGCGCCGAAGCGGCGCAGGTTGGTGCGCATGATTGGCGCCGCGGCTAGCGGTTATGAGAGGCGCCCAGTGTACGCTCGATCGGGCGCAGCAGGCGCGCCAGGCGCTGAGTCCATGCCGCCTGCCCGGCCGCATCAGCGATCAGGTCCTGACGAAGTTCCAGCTCCACGTGCGCCAGGCCGCGCGCCTCGCCATGACGCGGAATCGAATAGTCCGTCTCATCGCTGACCGCATAGGGCTGGTTGTCGCCCACCACCAGATCCCCTTCATCAAGCAATGCCCGGGCCAGTATGTGCGCCAGGCGCGCATCGCGGTTGTAGAGCACGCCGACATGCCAGGGCCGCGCAACGCCAAGATACACCGGAGTGAAGCTGTGCAGGGCGAGCAACAGGGTCGGTTGTCCCCGCTGCACGCGCGCATCCAGCAATGCGGAAATACGCGCATGATAGGGCGTAAAGATCTCCCGCTCGCGAGCAGCGGCAGCGGCGGGGGTAACGCCCTGATTGCCGGGAATCGTCGTGCGTTCGCTGAGGTCGACGATGGCATCCTTGCTGTGCGGCGGTCGGTTGCAGTCGATCACCAGCCGGGAATACGGCTGGAGGAGCACGGTGGCATCCAAGGCCGCGCCCAGTCCGGAGGCCACCGCCGCCGCCCCGATGTCCCAGGCGATATGGCTGGCCAGCGCCGTCGGGTCCAGGCCGAGCGTGCCCAGGCGTCCGGGGATCCGCCTGCCCGCGTGATCGCAAATCAGCAACCAGGGAGACCGGCCTTCCGCCCGCTCGATGCGCCAGGGGGTTGGTTCATCGGTTGCGAGTAGCGGAGCATCCACCGCGCTCATGAAAGGAAGCAGGCCATGTCGGGCTCCGGAAAAGGCGGGTTGTACAAAGGAGCCTACACGCGACCGATCCCGCCGCATAGCAATTGGAGTTGCAGTGTTGCCGACCGGCCATGGCGGGCACCCTGCCCGGACGGCGGAAACTGGCCCGCCGGCTTTTTTCGGGCCACCGATTACCGGAGAACGGTCCTCGGCGGCATGACGCTCGCTGAGACTCTGCAACAGGCCCAAGGCCCTGTCTTTGAGTTGTCCGCCTGACGGGGCAGGATTACCTGTTGCCCCGCGCCATGACATGGTACAGAGCGCCATCGAATTCTATTCCCGGTTTGCCATGACTTGCAGCAACCCTCGTCGTGGATATGTGTTTTTGCAGCAATCGCGACGACGCTGTATGGTCAGAACAATTAAATTAAATTTTGCCAGAGGTTTCGTGACCGTATCCGATGTCCTTCTCGAAATACTCGCTGTTCATGGCGTCAAACACCTGTTCGGCATCCCCGGCGACGCGATCAACGATGTGACGGACGCGTTGCGCCGACAGGACCGGATCCGCTTCATCGGGGTACGCCACGAGGAAACCGGCGCGCTGGCCGCCTCGGTCCAGGCCAAGCTGACGGGGCGACTTGCGGGCTGCATGGGCACCTCAGGGCCCGGCGGCATTCATCTGCTGAACGGGCTCTACGACGCGCGGATGGACCATGCGCCGGTGATTGCCATCACCGGACAGGTGGCGACGGGAGTCCTGGGCACCGAGGCCCATCAGGAAGTCCGGCTGGACCGGCTGTTTGCCGATGTCGCCGTCTACAGCCAGACCGTCACCACCGAGGCGCAGGTGCCCGAGGTGTTTCTTGAAGCCTGCCATGCGGCTATCACCCATCACGGGGTGGCGCATGTCTCGATCCCAACGGATGTTTCCGGGCGCAAGGTGTCGCGCGGTTCCGACCGACCCAGCAAGGGGGCGGTTGCGGGCCGCATCTCGCCGGTGGCGGCAGATTGTAGCGAGGCGCTCGAACTGATCGGCCGGTCTGAACGTATTGCCATCCTCGCGGGTATCGGGTGTCTGGGCGCACGCGACGAATTGCTGGCCTTTGCGAAAGCCGTGCAGGCGCCCATCGTGCGCAGCCTGAAGGCCAAGGAAATTATTGACGACGATCACCCCCTCTGCGCCGGGGGCTTGGGCCTTCTGGGTGGCAAGCCGGCCATGAAGGCCATGGATGGCTGCGACCTGCTGGTCCTTGTCGGAACGGATTTTCCATATCGCGACTTCTATCCGAAGTCTGCCAAGGTTATTCAGATCGACATCGAGCCCACACGCATCGGACGGCGGCATCCTGCCGATATCGGGCTGGTTGGTCATGCCGGCCCGACGCTGGAGACGCTCACCAGTAGGCTGGACGCGCGTGTCAAGGGCGCGTTCCTGAAGGACATTCAGTCCCACATGGTCGGCTGGCGCAAGGGCCGCGACAAGGACGAGGCCTCGGATGCCATGCCGATCAGCCCGCCACGGCTGGTGTCGGAGTTGTCGAAGGTCGCCCCGGACAATGCCATCTTCATCGCCGACACGGGCACATCGACGGCCTGGGCCGCGCGGCACCTGCATATGCATCCGGGCCAGCGGTTCACTCTCTCGGGCGGCCTTGCCACCATGGCCATCGGCCTGCCCGGTGCGATCGGCGCGCAACTGGCCTATCCCGACCACCGCGCTATCGCCATCGTCGGTGACGGGGCGTTTTCCATGCTGTCGGGCGATCTGGTCACTGCTGTCCGCTATGAACTGCCCATCGTCATCCTAGTGCTGAACAACGCCAAGCTCGGCTTCATCACCCTGGAACAGGAAGCCAAGGGCCTGCCCGACTGGGGCACCGATATTCTCAACCCCGATTTCGTGGCACTGGCAAAGGCCTGCGGGGCTGCGGGCTTCCGCGTCACAGAGCCGGGCAAGCTCCATGCCACCCTGACGGAGGCGCTGGCCGAGACCGGGCCCGCGGTGGTCGAGGTGGTCGTCGATCCCGACGCGCTGATCATGCCGCCGAAGGTAAACGCATCCCAAGCCTATCATTTCGGTCTGGCCAAACTACGCGAACTTCTGGGGCAGTGAGCCGGGGTGCCTTGCTTTACAGCTCAACCGAAGGACCTCCCCGCAAAATACAGGCAGGGAATAAGACGGGGGTCAGGTATGGAAGGTGCGCGATCCACCGCGGTGGCGGAAGTGGCGCAGCGGGCGAAAGGGCGGGCGTTGCTGAATAACCCAGATCCCACACCTGATTCCTGCCTTCTGCATGACTCATAAGCCAAGTTCCGACAAGCTCGGGTGGTCGTCCGGACGGCGACCAAGAGGCCAGTGATACTTTCGCTCTGAGTCCTTGATGGGCAAGCCATTGATGCTCGCTATGCGGCGCTTCATGAGGCCGGAATCGGTAAATTCCCAATTCTCATTGCCGTATGAGCGGAACCAATTTCCGGCGTCATCGTGCCACTCATACGCAAAGCGAACCGCAATTCTGTTACCCGATGCGATCCACAGTTCTTTGATCAGCCGATAGTCCAATTCTTTGTTCCATTTGCGCTGCAGGAAAGCGACGATTTCCTGCCTCCCCGATATAAATTCGCTTCTGTTGCGCCACTGGCTATCGCTGGTATACGCCAGCGAAACTCTTTCGGGATCTCTCGAGTTCCAGGCATCTTCTGCCAGGCGAACTTTCTTGATCGCACTTTCCTGGTCGAAAGGCGGAAACGGGGGCTTGGCTTCATCCATCATTCTATGGTCCTCTCAGTAGCCACTTCGGGGGTATAAGAGTGATTGTGCAGCGGTAGGCTCAGCTTTGTGGACCTTGTCGAGCTTGATAGTCTTGCCTGCATGCCGCCAGTCATAAGCGTTTTGCATGGCAGACCAACTCTGTGGCGTACGGCCTGGCGCCTTGGAGAGCCGCAATGCCGATTCCGGGCTGACACCGCTGGGCTGCCTCAAAATCCGGTCAAAAGTGTATGGCGACACGTCCAGATGTTCGTCTGGGGAGCGGCGGCTCAGTCCATAGGGTTCCCTGTGCATCGCCAGAATGGGCTCGCGGCGATGTGGAGGGTTGTGCATGGACATCAGTCGTCATCCTCGTCATCAAGAAGATGCGCATTACCGTCTGAGAGCTCGCGGAATATGTTGTCAGCTCAATAAGTTGGAATTTCCGGCAGTCTCTCGACATGGCTCGTCCCATCCGCATCGAATTCGCCGGCGCTCTCTACCGGGTGACCTCGGGTGGCGATTACCGCTAGGCCATCTATGAGGATGATGCCCGCTGAGAGTGGCAGTATAGGCGTACACGTCACCACGGTGGCGAAAGCGGCGCGGCGAGCGAAGGGGAAGGTGTGGCCGACCAAGCCAAATTCTGGCGCTGCCCCTGTCCCCGCTGATCCTTGTCCCCGGATGGCCCCTGGCGCGACGGCGTGGTTCCCTCGATCATTGGCGAATTCTGCCCAACCATTCTGCAAGCCACTGTAACGATTTGCCCGGTATTCCGACACGCCTTGTACACGAAGAGCTCGCGACCAAGGAGGAAACACCATGAATCGCTACCCCGCTGGAATTATCGCCGGCTTTATCGCCACCATTGTCCTGTCGATGTTGATGCTGATGAAAGGCGCGATGGGCCTGATGCCGGACCTGAACGTCATCAAGATGCTGACGGAAATGGCCTATCAGCGCATGGGCACGCCGGCAACGCCGCTGGTCGGCTGGATGATGCACATCATCATAGGCAGCGTCGCCTGGGGCCTGTTGTTCGCGGCACTGAGCAACAAGCTGCCGACAAATTCGATAGTCGGAAAGGGCATGATCTTCGGCGCCATTGCCTGGTTGCTGATGATGATCGGCCCGATGCGGATGGCAGGTGCGGGCCTGTTCGGACTGAAGATGGGCATGATGGCGCCGGTCATGACGCTCATCCTGCACTTGATCTTCGGCGCGGTGCTCGGGGCTGTCTACGGCCGCCTTGCCAGTGACCAGCATGTCGCGGCCAGCGCCTGACGCGCGGCCACCAGCCTGGCCATTCGACACTGTCCGTCCGGCAAGCTGATCGCGACCGGTAAGCGTGGCTGGCACATCACCACGTTCGATGGTGGTCGCTAACTGCGCCGGCGCCGCCTGCGGCACAAAACGTTCGTGACGACGGTCATACAGGACTGTGTCTGTACAAGGGTCTGTACCAGCAGCTTGACTTCGAAGCGGCTGGCGGTAGCCGTAGCGCCGCGCTTGGCTGGCGCTACTGGCTGCCGAACCCCTTGCTGCCGTACATGGCTTGGCGCGTGGCCCTGCCGCGGCATCATCCGGGTACCGAGATTGTCGAAGCCGGAGCATGAGTACAGGAAGATCAATCGCCTTTTGCTTCGCGCTTCAGTAAATCAAACTCTTCGAGCAGGGCGAACTTCTCCTGCTCAGTGAATTTGCGACGGGTGCGTCGCTTGAGCTTCGCACCAGCTTCGCATCCGGCAGCACCTGCCCGATCGTCGATGCCATCGTAACCTCTCTTTCATCATCGCCCTACGTTGCACAAAATGCCGAGGACTGACTGTTGGAGGGGAGGTTGACAGGTAGGGCTGTCGCCGAGGCGGAGGGAGAACTCGTCGTACCAGACGGTGGCGCCAAGATTTACAAGCGCTTCAGCAAGCGGACGTACGAAGGAGGCTTTGTCTTCACTCGCGTGGGAGACAAAGATGTCCCAAAGTTTCGCGGGAGTAGGGGACATGGTGGTTGTGACGCCTAACATTGAGCATCCGGATATCTCGCACCGCCCTTGCTTGGTGAGAGAACATAAAGGGGTCGGGTCTTGTTTCGGAACATAAAGGGGTCGAGAACATAAAGGGGTCGGGTCTTGTTTCGTGCAAGCCGTATTGCTACGCTGGCCCCCGACACCCTCGAAAATCATCGAAAAGCAGCGCACGACCGCTTAAGTCCTCATGGCCCGACCTCTGAGAATCGAATTCGAAGGTGCGCTGTACCACGTCACGGCGCGCGGCAACGCCCAAGCAGATATCTTTCTGGACGATGAGGATCGGCGGGCATTCGTCAACAACCTCGGACGCGTGTGTGAGCGCTTCGGGTGGCGAATCTGGGCATGGTGCCTGATGACGAACCACTATCACTTGCTGGTCGAGACGCTGCGCCCGACGCTGTCGAAAGGCATGCGCGAGATCAACGGCGTCTACAGCCAGGGGTTCAATCGCCGGCACGGGCGCGTCGGACACGTCCTTCAGGGCCGTTACAAGGCCGTGCTGGTGCAAAAGGACACGCATCTGCTGGAACTGTCCCGGTATGTTGTGCTGAACCCCGTCCGGGCCGGCATGGCCGAAACCGCCGCGGATTGGCCGTGGAGCAGCTATGGCGCGGTCATGGGCAAATCGCCGGCCCCGGATTGGCTGGCGGTCGCCGACACGCTGCACCTGTTTCATGCCCAGCGCGGTCCTGCGCGTCGCGCGTTTGCGCGGTTTGTCGCCGAAGGGCTCCGTGCCGGCGATCCGTTCGATCAGATGCCCCGGGCCAGTTTCCTCGGCAGCGAATCATTTGTAGAGACCATTCTCGACCGATTCGATCGAGTGTCGGTCAGCGCCGAGGTCCCCAGGAAACTGCGACCCGCCAGGAGTTTGCAGCAAATCGAGCGCGGGGCTGCGGACCGTGACGAGGCGATCCACCAGGCTTATTGCACCGGTGCGTACACCCTCGCCGAGATCGCACGGCACTTCGGAATCCACCCATCGACGGCCAGCCGCATCGCCCGACGACGGGTTGACGCATGAAACAAGACCTGGCCCCGGTTGCTCGTTGCCGTCGGTGCTGAGCTTGAGCGTGGTTTCGCCACCGTCGCCATCGGCCGGCAGGCGTTCGTAGACGACATCACCGCCGCTCGCCTTGACCGCGTTCTGGTAGTTGCGGATCAGCTGCAGCGGGCTCGGCTGCGTATCCGCATTGTTGTAGAAGTAGCGCAGCGCGGTGGTTTCGCCTTCCACCGGCTCCGCGGTCGGATCCTCGCCTCTGGCGGCAACCTTGTACTCGACCAGATCGTAATTGCTCGAGTACTCCGTGATACGCGAATCCGGGTAGCGCGTCAGCAGCGGATGATCCTTGGCGCCAGCCACATCGTCGGCGGCGTGTACGCCGGCCGCAGCAAGCAGACCCATCCACAGCACCGCGCCCCATACGCCCGATCTCATGGCCCTGCTCCTGTTCGCATCCAGTTAGGCCCGGCCGCCGTTCCCTGCCTGGCGATTAACGCCCGGCGTATCGCGCAGGGTCAACAGTGCGGGCGGACCTGAACCTATACGGCGTTATGGAAATGGCAGTCATCCAGCGCCTGTCGAATGCGATCCGCACACAGCGTGCGGAGTACGCGTTCGGCATCGAGGCGTGTGCCGCATGCTCGAAGGCTACCTGCCCGAGCATCAGGTCGCCGAACGGCCGGGGTCAGGCCTCGAATTCAGACCTGACACCTGTCTTTATGGACAATCCGCATCCAGCCAGTGCTGTACGCGGCCGGTTTCATCGAGCCGGGCGCTGTCCACCGACAGGATCGCGGCGCGCTCGACGTCGATCAAAACCTCGCTGCGCAGGTGGCGGCTCCAGGGCACGCGCACCAGCACCAGTTTTTCGTTGACCCACTGCGCGCTCGCCGCCGCGGCGACGCCGTGCAGACGCAGTTCGATCTGCTCTTCGCGCTCGCGGTCGATCACGAGTTTGGCGATGCGCGGCGGGCGCTGGACCGGCGACGGATTCTTGATCCAGAACGCGTAGGCGCCGTTGGGCGAGCGCTGCCCCGTGATCGCCGCCTCGGCACGCGGCACCGCCGTGAGTTGCAGGCGCGCCGCGATCTCGGCCGGCGCCGGTGAGGGGCAGTCCAGCGCGCGACGCTGTTCGAGTAGCACTTCGTGCACGGCGTCGGCCGCGACATCGGTGAAGCCCTGGTCGATGGGGCGGCTGCCATCGCAAGACCCGGTGCGGACCTGTGTGCTGCCCGGCGCCAGCGTCCCGAAGATCCAGTAGCGCGCGCCGGGCTGCAGCGCCAGCCCGCAGGCGGCGCCATCGAGTGCGGTGCGCAGGCTGTCGACGCCGGCCGCGTTCTTGTAATCCTGCAGCCGGGTGAACTGCGCGCGTCGGTGCGCATGGCCGTCGCCGTCGCCCACTCCATTGCCCACGATCTCGACCTGTTCGATGCGCACCTGCATCACCACGCCGGCGCGCTCGAAATATTCGGCCAGCGTCTGCGGCGCGCAGCGGCAGGCCCAGGCTGGCGACACGCACAGCGCCAGCAGCGCCGCGACGATCGCGCCCGCCGCGCAGCGCTCAGCAGCCACGGCTGTAGTACCCGGCGACGAGTGCACCGCTGGCGGCGTAGGCCGGTATCCAGCCGCGATCGACCACCTTGGGCGTACCGCCGTTGCAGGGCGACTCATCCAGGGTCTCGACGTGCAGCCACAAGCCGTCACCGATGCTGCGCGCCTCGAGAATGTTCACCGCGTGCTCGTCGCTGGCATCGGGCGCGTGGCCTTCGACCAGGCGCGACACCTGCGCGGTGCGACGTCCGCCCGCGGGCTGCGACCACAGGTGCCCGTCCCAGTGCGCGTTGAGGAAGGCCAGGCGATTCGGCAGCAGGCGCGCCAGCGGCAGGAATTCGCCGGCGTCGGCGGCACGCACCCAGCCGCGCGTCAGCGCTTGGTCGCGCAGGCTGATGGCGTACCAGCCGGGGCGCTGTTCGTAGACCACGGCGGCGGCGCCCTCGTAGGTGTACTCGCGATATTCGAAGTGCGCCAGGTCCGAAAGCCGTAGTGCCGGTTCGGCGTTGGGATCCGGCTCGGCGTACACGGCTACCGGCACGGAAGGATCAGCGGGCACCACGCCGCCCGTCTCGGGTGGGCCGAAGATGTGCGGCAGCAGCAACAGGCCGATCATTGCCTGCGCGCCGGGTAGCGACTGCGGCACAGTCGCATCGACGGTAAAGCGCGCCGGATCATCCGGATTCATCGCCGCCGCGGGATCACAGGGGCAGGCGCCGCGGCAGGCCGCCTGGTAC
>CAJXRS010000066.1 GCA_913060555.1 uncultured Gammaproteobacteria bacterium
CGAGATCATGCCTAGTCTCGTGGGCTCGGAGATGTGTATAAGAGACAGGGCTGGCGTCCTGAACGATTATTCCAATCGCCGCGAAGCGCGGATCAGCGTAACACTCGATGGCGCCATCGACCGCTATGGCGAGGCACGCATCCTTGCCGAATTTCTGCCTGCGGCACCCCGCACCTTCACTGAATTCACGCTGGAGTTCGACAATGTGGATATCGCCAGCGTCACGCCTTATTCCGCGAAATTCGCCGGCTATGCGATCGATTCCGGACGCCTGGATCTCGACCTCGAGTATCGCATCGAGGAACAGCTGCTGCATGGCGAGAATCGGATTCTGATCCGCGAACTCCAGCTCGGGGAGCGTGTCGAGGTGCCGGGTGCCGCCAATCTGCCGTTGCGGCTGGCAGTGGCGCTGCTCAAGGATTCCCACGGCAATGTCGAACTGGATCTGCCGGTGCGCGGTGACCTCGGCAACCCCCAGGTGAGTGTCGGTGGACTGATCTGGAAGGCCCTGACCAATGTGATCACCAAGGTGGCGACCGCGCCCTTCGCCGCGCTCGGCCGCCTGGTGGGGGCGCAGGGCGCGGACCTCGAGCGCATCGGCTTCGATCCGGGTGCTGCCGAACTGCGGCCCAGCCAGCGCCAGGTCGCCGACAAGCTGGCCCGGGCCCTGGCCGAGCGACCGGAAATCGATCTGGCCTTCGGTGGCTGCGCGGCGCAAGCCGACGATGGCCGGGCACTGCGCGCCGCCCGCCTGGCGGAGGCGCTGGCCGAGAGCCGTGACGCGCTGCCGGCAGATGACGACGCGGCGGCCGTCAACCCCGCGCTGCGGCAGCTCTTCGTGGAGACCTTTTCGGAAGCGGCCTGGACCGAACTGGAGGTGGCGCATGCCGAAGCGCCGACGGCACTGACCGAGGCAGCCCGCGAGCGCCTGCTGGCGGCCCAGCCGCTGGCGGAGGAGGATCTGGCACAGCTGGCCCTGGCGCGGCGGCAGGTGGTACTGGACTACCTGGCGGAGACCGGGGTGGATCCACAACGGCTGCACGCGGTCCAGCCGGGGGAGGCGGATAGCGACGATGGCCGGGTGTTGTGCCGGTTTGAACTCGAGGCGCCCTAACCCGGCTGGCTGGCGCGGCCGCTAAAACGGCCGGTC
Source organism: uncultured Gammaproteobacteria bacterium (assembly GCA_913060555.1). GTDB lineage: Bacteria > Pseudomonadota > Gammaproteobacteria > Pseudomonadales > Porticoccaceae > JAGPUQ01. Next base: position 1,151 of record CAJXRS010000066.1, read on the forward strand.
GCCCCGCAGCGTGACCCGGTGCAGCAGGCGCCGGTGGCCGTGGTAATCGTTGACCGGGTAGTGCTGGCAGGCGCGGTTGTCCCACATCGCCAGCGCGCCCGGGCTCCAGCGGAAGCGGCACTGGAATTCCGGCTTGCGCTGATGCTTGTAGAGCGCCTCCAGCAACGGCAGGCTGTCCTGCTCCGACCAGCCCTCGAAGCGCACCGCGTGGCCCTCGTTGACATAGAGGAGTTGTTCGCCGGTTTCGGGATGGGTGCGTACCACGGGGTGGATGCTGGTGAATTCCTGCGGGGGAGTGCGGTCCCCGACATCCTTGAGGCGGTCCTCCCGGGTCTTGGTGACGTCCGCCTTGGCCGAAGAGTTGACCGCCTTGAGGCCGGCGATGGTTTCCTTGAGGTCGTCCGGCAAGGTCTCGTAAGCCAGCACCATATTGGCGAACAGGGTATCGCCCCCCAGCGGAGGCAGCTCGATCGCATACAGGGTCGAGCCGGCGGCGGGGGTTTCGAGGTAGGTGGTGTCGGAGTGCCAGAGGCCGCCGAAGTTGACCCGCTCGTGGGGCAGCTTGAGCACCGGCGCGATCAGCGGATAGCCGTCAATGCCCGGCAGGAACGGATATTTTTCCACTTCTCCGAACTGGCGGGTGAAGGCCAGCTGCTGATCCGGGGTCAGCCGCTGATCGCGAAAGAACAGCACCTTGCGCTCCAGCCACAGTGCATGTACCCGATTCAGGGTGTCCGGCGGCAGGGGTCGGGCAAGATCCAGCCCGCGGACCTCGGATCCGATCGCGGGCGTGAGGTGGTCGATCTCGAAGTGGTCGTTCATTGGCCTCTAGAGTGCCTCGCGAAGTTTGGCGGCGACGCGGTCGCCGAAGTCCTGCGTGGAGATGGTCTCGGCGGCTCCCCCCAGTTGCGCCAGATCCGGGGTCGAGAAGCCATCGGCGAACACGCCCTGCATGGCGGCCCAGATCTGCCGCGCTTCGGCGACCATGCCGAAGCTGTATTCGAGCATCATGGCCGCCGAGCCGATCATTGAATAGGGGTTGGCAATGTTGCGGCCGGCGATATCCGGTGCCGAGCCGTGGGCGGGCTCGTAGTAGGCCTTGTCATCGCCCAGGCAGGCCGAGGGCATCAGCCCCAGGGAGCCGATGATGCCGCCACCCTGGTCGCTGAGGATATCGCCGAACATGTTCTCCATGACCATGACATCGAATTGGCGCGGATTGAGACAGAGGTGCGTGGCCGCGGCGTCCACCAGCATGTGCACGATTTCCACCTCGGGGTAATCCGGCGCCATCTCCTCCAGTATTTCGTTCCACAGCACGCTGGATTTGAGCACGTTGCTCTTGTGGATATTGTGCAGCACGCCCTTGCGCCGCTGGGCCATTGCGAGCGCTTTTTTCAGCACCTGCTTGATCTGGACCTCGTCGTAGCGCAGGGTTTCTTCCACGTAGCGGTGGCCTTGGGCGTCGGTGCCGAGGGTCTTGGCGCCGAAGTACAGGCCTCCCACCAGTTCCCGGATCAGCAGGATGTCGATGCCCTCGCCGATGATTTCCGGCCGCAGCGGCGAAAACTGGGCGAGTGCCCGGGGCAGCACCACGGGCCGAAAGTTGGCGTAGGTGTTGTAGCGCGCGCGCAGCGGCAGCACCGCGCCGCGTTCCGGCTGCAGGTCCACCGGGATTTGCCTGGTGGCTTCGTAGGACAGTCCCACCGGGCCCTTGATGATGGCGTCGGCCGCATCGCAGGCCGCCCGGGTGGTTTCCGGAAAGGGATGGCCGTGGTCGAAGTAGGCCTGGGCGCCGAAGGGCGCCTCGATCAGCTCGAAGCGCGCCCGGTCATGGGCTTCCACCACGCGCAGCACCTTGAGTGCCTCCTGCATGATCTCCGGACCTATGCCGTCGCCGGCCAGTACTGCGATGCGATGAACCTTCATGAAGCCTCCGTGGAGCTGCAAAACCGGGCGCTATTGTAAGGAAGAAGTCGGCACTCGGCGCTCAGCGCCTGACCGGGCGCTTGAGCAGCTTGCGCTGCAGGGTGCGGCGGTGCATGCCCAGGGCGCGGGCGGTGGCGGCGATGTTGCCTTCGTGTTCATCCAGCGCGCGCTGGATGTGTTCCCACTCCACCCGCTCCAGTGAGGGCAGGCTGGCGGGAGGCGCCAGGGGTTCGATGGATTCGAACGCCGCCAGGATTTCCTCGAGCCCGGCGGGCTTGGCCAGATAGTGCGTGGCGCCCAGTTTGATGGCGTTGACCGCCGTGGCGACGCTGGAGTATCCGGTAAGGATCACCACTGCCGGCGCCGGCTCCAGTTGCCGGATCTGCGGCAGCAGTTGCAGCCCGGAAGTCTCGGCCAGCTTCAGATCGAGGAGCACGCGCGTCGGTTGCAGTCGGCGGCAGCAGTCCAGGGCCGCGTCCGCCCCGGTGGCGAGTTCGGCTGCGTGGCCGCGGCGGTGCAGGCGCCGTACCAGGGTTTCCGCGAAGGTGAGATCGTCATCGATCACCAGGTAGCTGTGCTTCATCGAATGCCTGGGTCAGCGGCAGCAGGATGCGGGTAAGGGTACCGCCTCCCGGCGCCGGGGTCAGCGCCACAGTGCCGCCGCAGCGTTCGATGGTGGCATGGGACAGAAACAGGCCCAGGCCGAGCCCCTCGGGCTTGCTGCTGCGGCCCAGCTGTGGCGTCGGGTCGCTGTAGGGTCGGCGAAAGCCCGGGCCGAAATCGCGGATGTCCAGTTCGAGCCGGTTGCGGTCCCAGCGCGCCCCGATGTGGACTTCCGCCGAGGCATCGGCGGCGTTGTCGAGCAGGTTCTGAATGGCCGGCCCCAGCGTGGGGTGGAATTCGGCGAGCAGTGCGGGACTGTCCGAGGCCAGGTCGAGGTGGGGGTCGGCGTCCGGGCGCGTCACCCGCCAGCTCGCCACCAACGCCCGCAGGTAGTCGCGCACTTGGTGTGCGGCCGGTTTGCTGTGGCGCTGATCGCCCGCGTGCACCAGTTTCCTCAGCGTATCCCGGCAGCGATCCAGTTGCTGGCTCAGGGTGTGGAGCTCGCCGTTCGACAGCCCCTGGTGGTCCTCCCGGGCGCCATCCACCAGCAACCTCATGGTGTTGAGCGGTGTGCCCAGCTCATGGGCGGCGCCGGCTGCCAGGGTCGCCACGCCGAGCAGCTGCTCGTCGCGCAATTGTTCCTCGCGGCGGCGCGCGAGATGTTGCTGCTGGCGGCGCAGTTCCGCGGCCATGTTGAGCAGGAAGTAGCTGATCAGACCGGCGCTGACCGCGAAGTTTGCCCACATGCCCAGTACGTGCAGGTTGACGTGGGCGTGCTCGGTCGCTGGCAGCAGCGCGGGTACCGGGCGGTACCAGATCAGCAGCAGGCTGTAACAGAGAAAGGCGAGGCCGGTGACCGCCCAGCTGGGCCGGCGGGTCAGGGTGGCCGCGGCGATACTCACCGGCACCAGAAAATAGGATACCAGCGGATTGGTCGCGCCGCCGGTGAAATAGAGCAGCAGGCTCAAACCGCCGATATCGATCAGCAGGTGGCCGAAGAACTCGATCTCCGAGATCGGCCGCGCCAGCCGGGTGCGGTGCCGCGTCCAGAGGTTGAGGGCACCGAACAGGCCGAGCAGGCCCAGCAGCGCAATCGGCAGTGATTGGCCGGGCAGGCCCGTCGCGAACCCGATCAGGGCCAGGGCGAAAGCGCTCAGGACGATGTAGCGGATCGTGGTCAGCTGGCGCAGGTTGTGGCGGACGGCGCTGCCGGGGCTGCTCATGCCGCCATCTTAGTGGAGCGGTAACAGACAGGGTATCGCCCCACTATAGCTCTGCACCGTCCCGGGGCGACCGCCGAATGTCTCTTTCTCCGGTGCCGTGCAGCGCCGCCTTGCGACAGTTAAAATCCGCCTCCCCAATGCCAAGGTCCGCGGGAGGGCTCTGTGTCCGATATCAAGAAAGTGGTGCTTGCCTATTCCGGTGGCCTGGATACCTCGGTGATCGTGCGCTGGCTGCAGGATACCTATGACTGCGAGGTGGTGACCTTCACCGCGGATTTGGGTCAGGGCGAGGAGGTGGAACCGGCGCGTGCCAAGGCCGAGGCCATGGGCGTTCGGCAGATCTACATCGAGGATCTGCGCGAGGAATTTGTCCGTGATTTCGTGTTTCCCATGTTCCGCGCCAATGCCATCTACGAAGGCGAATACCTGCTCGGCACCTCGATCGCCCGACCTTTGATCGCCAAGCGCCTGGTGGAGATCGCGGACGAAACCGGGGCCGATGCCGTCTCGCATGGCGCCACCGGCAAGGGTAACGACCAGGTAAGGTTCGAATTGGGCGCCTATGCCCTGAAGCCCGGTATCAAGGTGATCGCGCCCTGGCGGGAATGGGCGCTGAACTCCCGCGAGACCCTGATGGATTACGCCGCATCCCGCGAGATTCCGGTGGACTTCGCCAAGGCCGGCAAGAAATCGCCCTACTCGATGGACGCCAATCTGCTGCACATCTCCTACGAGGGCGGCGTTCTGGAGGATCCCTGGACCGAGGCCGAGGAGGATATGTGGCGCTGGTCGGTGAGTCCCGAGCGCGCCCCGGACGAGCCCACCTACGTCGAGCTGACCTACCAAGGGGGCGATATCGTCGCCATCGACGGCGAGCCGATGCGGCCCCACGAGGTGCTGGCCAGGCTCAACCGACTCGGCGGCGACAATGGCGTGGGCCGGCTGGACATCGTCGAGAATCGCTATGTGGGCATGAAATCCCGCGGTTGCTACGAGACACCCGGCGGCACCATCATGCTCAGGGCACATCGCGCGATCGAATCGATCTGCCTGGATCGCGAAGTGGCCCACTTGAAAGACGGCCTGATGCCCAAGTATGCCGAGTTGATCTACAACGGCTACTGGTGGAGCCCGGAGCGCAGCATGCTGCAAACCATGATCGATCAATCGCAGGCGGTGGTGAACGGCGTGGTGCGGGTGAAACTCTACAAGGGCAATGTGATTGTCGCGGGCCGCAAGTCCGACGACTCGCTGTTCGACGATCGCATCGCGACTTTTGAAGAGGATGCCGGCGCCTATGATCAGAAGGACGCGGAGGGCTTCATCAAACTCAATGCGCTGCGCCTGCGCATCGCCGCCAACCGGGGGCGATCGCCGCACTGAAATGCGCCGGCGCGTGGCGCGGCGACCACTGGAGGGCTACTGCCGATGAGACTGTTACACACCATGTTGCGGGTCGGGGATCTGGATCGCTCGATCGCGTTCTACACCGAGCTGCTGGGCATGCAGCTGTTGCGGCGCAGGGATTTTCCCGGCGGCCGCTTCACGCTCGCATTTGTCGGTTATGGTCCTGAGTCGGAGCATACCGTGCTCGAGCTGACCCACAACTGGGACACCGACAGCTACGACCTGGGCACCGCCTACGGCCATATCGCCATTGGCGTCGACGATGTCTACGCCGCCTGCGAGCGCATCCGCGCCAGTGGTGGCAAGGTGGTCCGCGAGCCGGGCCCCATGCAGCACGGCAGCACCGTGCTCGCCTTTGTCGAGGATCCCGACGGCTATCGGGTCGAGCTGCTCTCCGCCTGAGGGTGGGTGCCGCATTCAGGCGGCGGCGTCGTGGTGATCGTCAAAGATCAGGGATGGCACGCCGGCCCGCGCCCGCAGCCAGTTGAGCCCGGCCCGGACGGAGCGCTGGCGGGCGATGTGCCGCTCCAGTGTGAATTTCCCCGGGTAGTCGAGCAGCAGCAGCCCCATGGCCATGGTCAGCAGACCCTGGCCGGGAACGAAGATCATGATCAGGCCGCCGGCGAGCAGAATTGCGCCGAGCAGATTCTTGCCGATCAGCAATGCCAGCCGGATCGCCGGATGGCCCTGCCGGAGCTGTGTGCCCTGGCGCTTGTGGTAGGCGAAGTAGTCCGCCGGGATGCGCGCCACCAGCCAGGGCAGGGTGGCGAGGCTCACCACGAAGGTCAGTAGTGACGCGAAGGTCAGCCATCCCAGCAGCACCTGGTTCTCGGTGATCCAAGTGATCATCTCGGTGATCCAGGTGGTCATCCGGAGACCGCCGCGGCCGGTAGCGGCAGGACCTCGATCGGCTGCGGGCCAGCGCCGAAGTCCAGTGTGGGATTCGCTTCCGCGCCGGCCCGCAGTACCGCCAGGGCTTCGCAGTGATCCGCACCCGCGGCGACGGCCTCCAGCACTGTGCCTGCGACCTGCGGCGAATCGGGGGAGCGGATTTCGGTTCCCGGCCGCGGCGCCTTGGCGGTGGTGATGCCCAGACGCTGCAAGTGGCGCTTGAGCTTGCCGCGATACTGGCTGCGCGCCACCACCTCCTGCCCGGTGTAACAACCCTTGGTGAAGCTCACTGCGCCGTGCAGGTGGAGGTTGAGCATCTGCGGCAGGAACTGCTCGCCGGTTTCCGGAACCAGATTGACGATGCCGGCGCGGATATCGGCGAGGTGCCAGAGCGGCGCGCCGACGGGCCGCGCGCGTGCTGCCAGTGCCTGCCAGCGGTCCGGCGCAACGGCGGCGGGCACCAGGAGCAGGTGGCGGTCGGCGTCGTGGGGGATGGCCAGGGTGCTGTCTGCCGCCGGCTCGCCGGCGCTGAGTCCGGCCCGCGCCAGCGTTGCTTCGCAGTCCGGGCCGGCCAGGCCCAGGATGCGGTAGGCGGCGCTGACGTCTTCCAGGCCGACCCTGGACAGGGCGGCGTAGCGGGCGAGGGTTGCGCGGCTGGATTCCACCAGAGCGCGGGGCATGACCAGCAGGTAGCCCCGTGCGGTGGCGACGGCGGTGAACACTGTGAATACCCGGCCCTGTGCATTACAGCAGGCGCCGCGCAGCACGCCGGGACCCGCGGCCGCGAAATCTGTGGTGGTCTGGCCCTGGAGGAAGTTGCGGCTCTGGGGCCCGGTCACTTCCAGAATGCCCAGATCGTGCAGCGCGCAGAGCACGTCCGTCTCCAGCAGTGCTGGGTAATCGGCCGGCTGTTCGCCAAAAGACTCCACTTGTCCGTCGACCACCCGGGCGCCGAGCGAGCCGAGAAATTGCGACCAATCTTCCACGTCTGGGCCTCCGGCGGGGTTGTGAGTGTAACCAAGCGTCAGGGCGGCAATCCACTGCCCCTATAATGAACGAGTGACAGCGGATAGCGAGAACCGTTCATGGATTCCAACCGCCTGCGCTGGGCCGCGCGCCGTGGCATGCTCGAACTCGATCTGCTGCTCAACGGCTTTCTCGATCGCGGCCATGCGCGCTTGACCGCCGAGCAGCAGACCGTCTTTCAGCGCCTCCTGGATTGCGAGGACCAGGACCTGTTCGCCTGGTTGCTGGGCCATGCCGAGTCTCCGGATCCCGACTTACAGGCCATGGTGCGGCTGGTGCGCGATGATCGGACATCTTGAGTTGGCGCCGGGACGCTCGCGCTCGGCACTGCTGCTGCGCCTTGCCGTGCTCGCCGTGCTGCTGATGGGGATAGGGCTGCTGTGGCTGCCGCCCGGGTGGCGCCTGGCGCTCGGCCTGGTGGTATTGCTGGAAGCCGGTGTGGCCCTGTCGCGCGCGCGGCCCGGGGTCGTGCTGAGCGTCGAAGGGGGCAGCTGGTGGCGGCGCTATGGTCGGGAAATGGTGCCGGTCGACAATTGCCGGGTGACGTTCCTGTCCGCTTCCCTGGTGGTGCTGACCTTCGGTCGGGGGCTGCGCCGGCGCAGCCTGCCGGTATTCGCCGACGCCCTCGCCGCGGAGCGCTTTCGGCAGTTGCTGGTGGCGGTACGTACCGGAACCCTGCCCTGAGGCGGGGGAGTCAGTCGAGCTTGTCGACGATCAGTTCCTGGTTGGCGAAATTCATCGGCACCAGGATGGTGTCCTTGGCGATCACCGACTGGTCCGGGTAGTCGAGGGTGAAGTGCAGGCCCCGACTCTCCTTGCGCAACAGCGCCGAGCGAATGATCAGCTCGGCCGCCATTGCCAGGTTGCGCAGCTCCAGCAGATCGCGGCTGACCCGGTAATTACTGTAGTACTCGTGGATCTCCCGCTGCAGCAACTGTACCCGGTGCTGGGCGCGCTCGAGCCTCTTGCGGGTGCGGACGATGCCCACGTAGTCCCACATGAAGCGCCGCACTTCGTCCCAGTTGTGGGAGATCACCACGTCTTCGTCGGAGGAGGTCACCCGCGACGCGTCCCAGGGTTTGGTGAAGCTGGGGACGGGGATGTCCGGCAGCACCGCGGCGATGTCGGCGGCGGCGGCGGTGGCGAACACCACGCATTCGAGCAATGAATTGCTCGCCAGCCGGTTGGCGCCGTGGAGGCCGGTGAAGGCGCACTCGCCGACCGCGTAGAGGTGCTTGAGGTCGGTGCGGCCGCGGGTGTCGGTAAGTATCCCGCCACAGGTGTAGTGTGCCGCTGGCACCACGGGAATGCGCTGCCGGGCGATGTCGATGCCGAAGGCCAGGCACTGGGCGCGTAGCGTCGGAAAGTGTTCTTCGATGAAGGCCAGCGGCTTGTGGCGGATGTCCAGATAGACACAGTCGGCACCCAGGCGCTTGATTTCGTGGTCGATGGCGCGGGCGACGATGTCGCGGGGGGCCAGCTCGGCGTCGGGGTGGAACCCGGGCATGAAACGGGTGCCATCCGGCAGTTGCAGGTGGGCGCCTTCTCCGCGCAATGCCTCGGAAATCAAAAACGACTTGGCGCTCGGGTGGAACAGGCAGGTGGGATGGAACTGGTTGAACTCCATGTTCGCCACCCGGCAACCGCGCCGCCAGGCGACCGCGATGCCGTCACCGCTGGCGCCGTCGGGGTTGGTGGTGTAGAGGTACGCCTTGCTGGCGCCACCGGTGGCCAGCACCACGGTGCGTGCCTGGAGCAGGCAGACTTCGCCGGTGGCGGCGTCCAGCACATAGGCGCCGTTGCAGCGCAGATGGCGTGAGCCCGCATCCGCCTGGGTGGTCAGATCCACCACCAGGTGCTGCTGGAAGACTTCGATACCCGGGTGTTCGGTCACCCGTTCGGCGAGCGCTCCCGAGATGGCTCTGCCGGTGGCGTCCGCGGCGTGGAGGATGCGGCGGTGGCTGTGGCCGCCCTCCCGTGTGAGGTGGTGGGCGCCATCGGCGTCGCGGCTGAATTCCACGCCCTGTTCGATCAGCCAGGCGATGGCTTCCGGGCCGCGCTCCACGGTAAATGCGACCAGGTCGCGGTGGCAGAGACCAGCGCCAGCGGTCAGGGTGTCTCTGATGTGGGCGGTGAAACTGTCGTCGGCCTCGGATACCGCGGCAATGCCGCCCTGGGCGTTCCAGGTGGAGCCGGCGGTCAGGTCGCCCTTGGTCAGCAGGGCCACGCTGTATCGGCCGGCCAGCTGTAGCGCCAGGGTCATGCCGGCGGCGCCGCTGCCGATGACGAGCACGTCGTGATAGAAGTTTCTCGTCATACGCGGACGGGTTTTGATGCCTCAGTCGCATGATAGTATAGGTCCCAGCGGCGCCCCGGGATACCGGCTGGCGCCGCGCCTGGATTTCGTCACGACTGCGGCGATGGCTTCGGCCGCCAGCCAGATTCGCCCGCCAGACTGTGGAGCAATATGTGAGGGCCCCGAAAGAATCGGTGCCGGACAGCAAACTCGTTCGGCGGGTACAGCAGGGTGACAAGCGGGCGTTCGACTTGTTGGTGTTGAAGTACCAGCATCGGGTACGAGCCATCGTCGGCCGCTATGTGCATGACCATGGGGAGGTGGACGACGTCGTTCAGGAGTCGTTCATCAAGGCCTACCGGGCGCTTGGCAAGTTTCGCGGGGACAGCCAGTTCTACACCTGGCTGTACCGCATCGCGGTCAACACCGCCAAGAATTTCCTGGTCGCTCGCAGCCGGCGGCCGCCAGCCAATGATGTCGAACTCGAAGATGCCGAACATTTCGTTGGCAACCAGGGTCTCACCGATACTGATACGCCGGAAAATCTTGCCCAGGGAGAGGAGTTGCGTGCCGTTGTCGAAGCGGCGATCGGCGGCTTGCCGGAGGATCTGCGTGTGGCCATTACACTGCGTGAAATGGAAGGTCTCAGCTACGAGGATATCGCCCATATCATGGGCTGTCCGGTGGGCACGGTGCGCTCCCGTATCTTCCGCGCCCGGGAAGCCATCGATGTGCGCGTCAGCGCGCTGTTCGAGACGGGTTGATGAGCGTGGAACCTTGTCCGGTCTGCCGGGTCAGACTGCCAGCGTATCTTGCCGAGTCGCTCTGGCGACCGGTCTCGATGTGATCCATCTGTGAATGAGGTCTCGCAGCCTATGAGTGAAGACGTCCACCCCGAAACCCAGTCCCATCTTTCCGCACTCATGGACGGTGAGGTCGGGGAATTTGAGTTGCGTCGTACCCTGACACTGATCGAGAGGGATCCGGCGTTGCGCGCCAAGTGGCGTCGCTATCACCTGGCGGCCGGCGCCCTGCGCGGTGAGGCCGGCGACCACAACGCGGATCTGTCGGCGCGGATCTCGGACGCCCTGGCTGATGTGCCCGCGCCCCGCCCGCGCATCCTCACCGGTATCCTGGGCCGCACGGCGGTGGCGGCCTCGGTGGCCGTGCTCACCATTGCCGGAGCCCGCTACTGGCTGCCGTTCGAGGGCGCCGACTCCGGGTTGGCGGCAAGTGCCGGCAGTGAACAGGCTCCGCAGGCATCCCGGCCCATGGCGCAGTCCTTTGGCCGCGCTCCGGTTCCCGGCGTACAGGTGGTGTCGGCCACCGATGGCACCGCCTTGCCCATGGGCGGGGACGCGGCTCCCCGCAGGCTTTCTCCGGCAGAGGAGGAGCAGATCCGCCGCTATGTCGAAGAGCGGATGTTGCGCCACGCCGAGAATGCAGCGGTTGATCATGAAGGGTTGTTGCCCTTCGCGCGGATGCCGCGACGCGCGGCACAGCCCTGATGGGGATAGCCGCACGGGCGGGCGGCGGCAGTCGCGGAGCTGGATTGCCGCAGGTAGTGTCCGCGGAGGGATCGGGGTCCCGGTCATGACGGGCCAGGTTCGTGGCGGGCCCGTGTCCGGGACCGCACGCTGTATTGTCGGACTGGTCGCGGGATTCGCACTCGCCCAGTCCGGGCTGGCGCTGGAACCCGTGGTGTCGGCGCGCCAGGCGTTGGCGCACATGGACACCGCCGCCGATACCCTCAGCTATCGTGGGGTCGCGACTTACGAACAGTCCGGTACCCTGACCACCCTGCGCATCGTGCGCGCGGTCCGCGACGGCCGCAGTTGGGAGCGTCTCGAGTATCTGGATGGCCCGCCTCGCGAGGTGATTAGCAGGGGCCGGCAACAGGGGTGTCGAACGGCGGATTCCTCGCCCCGTTTCCAGACCGGTGGCGGCCCGGATGACGTCCTGGAGCATTATCTGACTTTCTATCGTGATGACGGCCGCGTCGCCGGTCGCCCGGTGCGGCAGATCCAGTTGCTGCCCCGGGACAACTACCGCTATGGGTACCTGCTGGGCCTCGACCGAGCCACAGGCCTGCTGCTGCAGACCCGGGTGTTCGATCCCCAGGGCGCCCTGGTGGAGCGTTTTCAGTTCAATACCATCTCCATAGGCGCGGTCATCGATGAAGCGGACCTGGAGCCGCGCCATGAGGGCCACCTGGTCGTCGGCCGGGACTCCTGCCCGGATTCCGGGGCGGAACCCGCCTTGACTCCCTGGCAGGTCGATTGGGTACCACCGGGATTCGGCCTGTCGGAGCCGCCGAGGGTGTCCGCGGGCGATGCCCAGGAGATGCACTATAACGATGGCTTCAGTGCCTTTTCGGTATTCATCGAACCCAGGGCCGGGCACATTCCTTCGGTGGAGGTGCGTCGGGGGCCGACCGCGGCCTTCCTGATCCACAGAGCAAGCCCCGGTGGGGGCTTTGCGGTTTGCGTGGTCGGCGAAGTGCCGCTGCCCACCGCGCGCCAGATAGCCGCCAGCGTTGCCCCGAAGTCAGGGCAATCCCAAGCGGTAGAGTACTCCGCGTCGGCCGGCTCCGGCCAATGATGCGCCGAACCCCAATGACGAGGACAACCATGACAGAGAACAGGCGACCAATGATTATGCTCGGGGCCCTGATGGCGCTGTTGTTCACCTGTGTGGCGGCAGTGGCTTCGGAGTTGCCCGACTTCACCCAGCTGATCGCGGACAACTCTCCGGCGGTGGTGAAAATCAATACGGAGCAGCGGGTGACCAACAGGCGCCCGCCGGGGATGCGCCCGGACGTCCCGGACATTTTCCGCGACTTCTTCGGCCAGCGCCCCGGCCCGGAACGCGAGCGGCGTTTGAAGTCGATGGGCTCCGGGTTCGTCATTTCCGAGGATGGGTACATCGTCACCAACAATCATGTGGTCGATGGTGCCGAAGAGATTCGAGTCCGGCTCATCGACCGCCGCGAGTACGCGGCCGAGGTGGTCGGCACCGACCCCCGCTCCGATCTGGCGCTGCTGAAGATCGACGCCGAGGGACTGCCTGTGGCGAAGCTGGCCAGCAGCGACGACCTGCGGGTCGGGGAGTGGGTGGTGGCGATCGGTTCTCCGTTCGGCTTGGACTACTCGGCCAGTGCCGGCATCGTGAGCGCGATCGGGCGCAGTATTCCCACCGAGCGCGGAGAGGACTATGTGCCCTTCATTCAGAGCGACGTGGCCATCAACCCGGGCAACTCCGGCGGGCCTTTGTTCAACCTCAAGGGCGAGGTGGTAGGCGTCAATTCGCAGATTTTCACCCGCTCCGGCGGCTCGATCGGACTGTCGTTCTCGGTCCCTGTGCGAGTGGTCGAAGAGGTGGTGGCCCAACTCAAGGAACACGGTCGCGTCGAGCGCGGCTGGCTGGGCGTCTTCATCCAGGATGTCGATCGAGCGTTGGCGGAATCCCTGGGTCTTGACCGGCCGCAGGGTGCGCTGATCGCCCAGGTCGAGCCGGGCAGCCCGGCCGCAGAGGCTGGCCTTGAGCCGGGTGACGTGGTGATCGAGTTCGCCGCGCGGGACATTGTCGACGCCAGCGATCTGCCGCATACCGTCGGCCTGCTGAAGCCCGGCCAAGAGGTGGAAGTGGAAGTCATCCGCGAGGGACACCGCAAGCGGCTCCAGGTGACCGTGGGCAAGCGCCCCGGCGACGGTGAATCGGCGGCGAGCGGCAGTGGCGCCGATCGCCTCGGGATCGAGGCGGCCGAGATTGACGAGCGAGTACGGGAAAACTGGCGTCTGCCGGGCGGCGTGCAGGTGACCGAGGTCTACCCGGAGTCTCCGGCGGATCAGGCCGGGCTGCGCCCCGGCGACATTATCGTGCAGCTGGGCTACAACCCGATCAATGACCTCAGCGATTACGACCGGGTGGTTGAGGATCTGCCGGCGGACACACCGATCGCGCTGCGTTTTTTCCGCCGCGGCCGCTCGGTATTCAGCACCATCGAGCTGCGCTAGTGGGCCATGCGGTTAATTAGGTAACGCTCAGCCGTCGCACAAGCGTTGTG
>CAJXRS010000067.1 GCA_913060555.1 uncultured Gammaproteobacteria bacterium
GAGATCATGCCTAGTCTCGTGGGCTCGGAGATGTGTATAAGAGACAGGGTGTGGGAGGAGGCCGGAGGGCTGATCGAAGAACACCGCGCTGAGCAGGAAAAGGCCGCGGCCTTCATGGCCCGCCAGGAGCAGCGCAACGCCGAGCAGCTGGCGGCGGATCCGAGCGCCGCGGTGCGGATCCGGCCCTACACCGGTCGGCCCACCTATCCGAGCCAGATCCTCACCAGTCTGTATACGGTGTTCACGGGCTTCCTGTTCGCCACCCTGGTGGCGGTGCCGGTGGGCATCCTGTGCGGCATGAGCCGGATCATCAACACCGCGCTCAACCCCCTCATCCAGATCTTCAAGCCGGTGTCGCCGCTGGCCTGGCTGCCGATCGTCACCATGGTGGTCAGCGCCCTCTACGCCGGTGGCAGCGACGCCTGGTTCGAGAAGTCCTTTCTGGTCTCGGCGATCACCGTGACCCTGTGTTCCCTGTGGCCGACGCTGATCAACACCGCCGTCGGCGTCGCCTCCATCGACAAGGATCTGATCAATGTCGGTCGGGTGCTGAAGCTCGGCAAGGCGACCCAGATCACCAAGATCATTCTGCCCTCGTCGCTGCCGCTGATCTTTACCGGACTCCGGCTCTCGCTCGGGGTCGGCTGGATGGTGCTCATCGCCGCCGAGATGCTGGCGCAGAACCCGGGCCTCGGCAAGTTTGTCTGGGACGAGTTTCAGAACGGCAGTTCCAGCTCCCTGGGCCGGATCATGGTGGCGGTGTTCACCATCGGCATCATCGGCTTTCTGCTCGATCGCGTGATGCTCACGCTGCAGAAGCTGTTTTCCTTTGGCGAAGTACGGGCGTGAGGGGGCGGTCATGACGTTGCTTGCGCTGGCAGGTGTCACCAAGGGCTACGGCGAGGGTGCGTCCCGCACCCCGGTGCTGCACGACATCAATCTGGAAATCGGGGAGGGGGAGTTCGTCGCTGTGGTGGGCTTCTCCGGCAGCGGCAAGACCACGCTGATCTCTGCCATTGCCGGACTGATCGAGCCCGACGCCGGCACCATCACCAAGAACGGCAAGCCGATCGCCGGCGCCGGGCCGGATCGCGGCATCGTGTTCCAGAGCTACTCGTTGATGCCCTGGCTGACGGTGCACGGCAATGTCGCGCTGGCCGTCAACCAGGTGTTCCGCGACTGGCCAAGGGAAAAGCGCGAAGCCCAGGTCCGCAAGTATGTCGAGATGGTGGGCCTGGGCCCGGCTGCTCACAAGCGCCCCGCGGAACTGTCCGGCGGCATGCGCCAGCGGGTCGCGGTGGCGCGGGCACTGGCGGCGAGCCCGGACATTCTGCTGCTCGACGAACCGCTGAGCGCGCTCGATGCGCTGACCCGCGCCAACCTGCAGGACGAGATCCTGCGTATCTGGGAGCAGGACCGCAAGACGGTGATCCTGATCACCAATGACGTGGATGAAGGTCTGCTCATGGCCGATCGCATCATTCCGCTCAAGCCCGGGCCGGATGCGACCTTCGGGCCGGAGTTCCGGATCGATCTGCCGAGGCCGCGTTTGCGCACCGAGATGAACCATGACCCGGATTTCAAGCGCCTGCGCAATGAGATCACCCAGTACCTGATGGGCGTCGGCGGCACCGCAGCGGAGGCCGAGACCGGTAATGTCAGCCTGCCGCCGGTGCGGCCCAATACCAGTATCGACTGGAAGCTCGACACCACGGCGCTCAAGCCCGCGACGCCGGCGCCCAAGCCCGCGGGCGGCGACCGCTATCTGGAGTTCACTCAACTCAGCAAGATCTATCCGACCCCCAAGGGTCCGGTGGCGGTGGTCGAGGATTTCAACCTCAAGGTCCGCCAGGGAGAATTCATCTCCCTGATCGGCCATTCAGGCTGCGGCAAGTCGACGGTGCTGTCGATGTGCGCCGGACTCAATCCAATCAGTGCCGGCGGCATCATTCTCGATGGCAAGGAAATCGACGGCGCCGGTCCCGACCGCGCGGTGGTGTTCCAGGCGCCCAGCCTGTTCCCCTGGCTGACCGCTTTCGAGAACGTCTATCTGGGGGTGGAGAGCGTCTATCCCCATGCCCAGCAGAGCGAGCGCGACGACATCGTCGAGTACTACCTGACCCGGGTCGGGCTCGCCGATGCCATGCACAAGAAAGCCAGCGCGCTTTCCAACGGCATGAAGCAGCGGGTGGGTATCGCCCGCGCCTTTGCGCTGTCCCCCAAGCTGCTGCTCCTCGACGAACCCTTCGGGATGCTCGATTCCCTGACCCGCTGGGAGCTGCAGGAAGTGCTGATGGAGGTCTGGGACCGCACCAAGGTCACCGCACTGATGGTCACCCACGATGTCGACGAGGCGATCCTGCTCGCCGACCGCGTGGTGATGATGACCAATGGCCCCCGCGCCCGGGTCGGCAAGGTGGTGGAGATCGACATCCAGCGGCCGCGCAGTCGCAAGGCGCTGCTGGAGCATCCGGATTATTACGCGTATCGCGAGAGCCTGATCTCGTTTCTCGCCGAGTGCGACCGGCACTGAGGAGGATTCCGCAATGAACGATGCAATACGAGTGGTGGTGATCGGCAACGGCATGGTCGGGCACCACTTTCTGGAGGCGCTCGCCACCGGCCCCGCGGCCGGCCGGGCGCAGGTTACCGCCTTCTGCGAGGAGCCCCGCGTCGCCTATGACCGCGTGCACCTCACCGAATTCTTCAGCGGCCGGGACGCCGACGCGCTGTCGCTGGTCGAGTCCGGCTTCTACGAGCGGCACGGCATCCGGGTGCTGATCGGCGATCCCGCGGTCGCCATCGACCGCGACGCGCGCACGGTGACCGCACAGAGCGGCACCCTGGTGCCCTACGACAAGTTGGTGCTGGCCACCGGCTCCTACCCCTTCGTGCCGCCCATTCCCGGCCATGATCGCGAGCACTGCTTCGTGTACCGCACCATCGAGGATCTGGAGGCGATCCGCGCGGCGGCGGGCAGCGCCGAGGTCGGTGCTGTGGTGGGCGGGGGACTGCTGGGCCTGGAGGCCGCCAAGGCCCTCAAGGATCTCGGCCTGCAGACCCATGTGGTCGAGTTCGCGCCGCGGCTGATGGCGGTGCAGGTCGACGCCGGCGGCGGCGCACTGCTGCGCGAGCAGATCGAGTCGCTCGGCGTGCAGGTGCACACCGGCAAGAACACTCAGGCGATCGAGGACGGCGCCAGCCGCAGGCACCGCATGCGCTTCGCCGACGGCGCCGAAATCGAAACCGATGTGGTGCTGTTCTCCGCCGGGATTCGCCCCCGGGATCAACTGGCGCGTGACTGTGATCTCGCGGTCGGCGAGCGCGGCGGCATCGTCATCGACGATCACTGCCGGACCTCGGACCCGGATGTCTACGCGATCGGTGAATGCGCGCTCTGGGGCGGACGCATCTTCGGTCTGGTGGCGCCCGGCTACCGGATGGCCGCGGTGGCCGCGGACGCCATCGCCGGCGGCGGGGAAGCCTTCACCGGCGCCGACATGAGCACCAAGCTCAAGCTTATGGGCGTCGATGTCGCCAGCATCGGAGACGCCCAGGGCACTGCGCCGGGCGCGCGGGAATACGTCTATGTCGATGGCCTGCACGGCCTCTACAAGAAGATCGTGGTCGACGCCGAGGGCAGGAAATTGCTGGGTGCGGTGCTGGTGGGAGACGCCGCCGACTACGGCACCCTGCTGCAATACAGGCTCAACGACATGGCGCTGCCGGAGCATCCGGACGCCCTGATCCTGCCGCGGCGCGACGGCGACGATCTGCCGGGACTGGGGGTGGCGGCGCTGCCCGACAGCGCCCAGATCTGCTCCTGCCACAATGTCAGCAAGGGCCAGCTGTGCGCGGCGGTCGCCGAGGGCGCCACCACCCTGGGGGCGCTCAAGGAGTGCACCAAGGCCGGCACCGGCTGCGGCGGCTGCGCAGTGCTGGTCGGCCAGGTGCTCAACGCCGAACTCGAAAAGCTGGGCCTCGAGGTCTGCACCGACATCTGCGAGCACTTCCCCCACACCCGCCAGGAGCTGTACCACCTGGTGCGGGTCAACCAGATCAAGAGCTTTCACGAACTCCAGACGCGCCATGGCCGCGGTAACGGCGGCTGTGACATCTGCAAACCCGCGGTGGCGTCGATCCTCGCCTCCTGCTGGAACGAGCATGTGCTCGATCGCCGCCACGCCGGCTTGCAGGACACCAATGACCGCTACCTCGGCAACCTGCAGAAAAACGGCACCTATTCCATCGTGCCGCGCATCGCCGGCGGCGAGATCACCCCGGACAAGCTGATCGCCCTGGGCGAGGTCGCCAGGCGCTATGACCTCTACACCAAGATCACCGGCGGCCAGCGCATCGACCTGTTCGGCGCCCGTGTCGAGCAGTTGCCGCAGATCTGGGAGGAGCTGATCGCCGCCGGTTTCGAGACCGGCCACGCCTACGGCAAGGCCGTGCGCACGGTGAAATCCTGTGTCGGCAACACCTGGTGCCGCTATGGCGTGGACGACAGTGTCGGCCTCGCGCTCGAAATCGAACATCGTTACAAGGGCCTGCGTTCACCCCACAAGCTCAAGTTCGCGGTCTCCGGCTGCACCCGGGAGTGCGCCGAGGCGCAGAGCAAGGATGTCGGCGTCATCGCCACCGAGCACGGCTGGAATCTCTATGTGTGTGGCAACGGCGGCATGCGGCCGCGCCACGCCGACCTCTTCGCCACCGATCTCGAACGCGACACCCTGATCCGCTACATCGACCGCTTTCTGATGTTCTATGTGCGCACCGCCGATCGCCTGCAACGCACTTCGACCTGGTTCGAGAGTCTCGACGGTGGTCTCGATTATCTGCGCGCCGTGGTGATCGACGACTCCCTGGGGATTGGCGCCCAGCTCGAGGAGGAGATGGCGGCGGTGATCGGCAGTTACCAGTGCGAGTGGAAAACCGCGGTGTCCGATCCGGAGAAGCGCAAGCTGTTCCGTCCCTTCGTCAACAGCGACCGGCCCGACGAGCAGGTGGTATTCGTGCGCGAGCGCGAGCAGATCCGTCCGGCCCGGGAAGAAGAGCTGGAGGAGGGCCTGCCGGCATGACTGCGAGTACCGTGCAAAGCGCCGGCGTGGATGCCGCGCTGCGTTGGCTCGATATCTGTGGGCTCGACGACCTGCCCTACGACGCCGGGGTCGCCGCGCTCCTGGAGCCGGGCGATGGCAGCACCCGGCAGATCGCGCTGTTTCGCATCGAGGATTCGGAGCAGGTCTACGCCATTGCCAACCGGGACCCCTTCAGTCACGCCAATGTGCTGGGCCGCGGCATCCTGTGCTGGACTCAGGGCCAACCCGCGGTGGCGTCGCCGGTGTTGAAGCAGCACTTCCTGCTGAGCGACGGCCGCTGCATCGAAGATGAAAGCGTCCGCATCCAGGTGTTTCCGGTCCGCGTGCACGACGGGCGGGTCGCGGTCGGCGTGGCGGAGTCCTGACATGGCAGGCTATGAGTTCCTGACCGTGGACGTCTTCGCCGAGCGCGCCTTTCAGGGCGCCCCCATCGCTGTGTTTCCCGACGCTTCGGCCATTGCGGAGGAGCTGTTGCCGGCGATCGCCGGGGAACTCAATCTGTCTGAAACCCTGTTTCTGTACCCATGCACCGAGCCCGGCCGCTTCGGTGTGCGGGTGTTCGCTCCGGGTGGCGAGGTCGAACCCCTGGGGCATCCGCTGCTCGCCGCCGGGCGCGCGCTGCTTGCCACCGGCGCCGTGGGGCCGCTCGGCGAGCGACCGCTGCCCCTGGCGCTCGATCATGACGGCGGGTCGGTCGAGGTGAATCTGGGCCCGCTGCGCGGGGACAGCTGTTTCGTGCAGTTCAGCCTGAGCGCGAACCCGGTGCTGGACAGATACACCCCAGCTGGCGCGGAACTGGCGGCACTGTTGTCCCTGCCCGAGCGGGAGATCGATACCCGCTCGTTCGGCGTGCGTCTGGCGAGTCTGGGCAAGCCCTACCTGATCGTACCCGTCTTCAGCCAGGGCGCGGTCGAGGAGGCACGCTTCGATTTCGAGGCCTGGGGCAGATCCAGCGCCCCGGCGCTCGCGGCCCAGGAAATCTTTCTGTTCAGCGCCCGCACCCACAACCGGGACGCGGACTTTCACGGCCGCCTGCTGGGGCCGGACATCGGCCCCCGCGAAGATCCCCCGATCGGTGCGGTCATGCCCAGCTTCGCGGGTTATCTCGCCGATCACGACGGCATCCGCGAGGGCACCTATACCTTCGCGATCGACCGCGGGCGCGTTGCGGGCCGCCGCAGCCTGCTGCACATCGAACTCGACAAGCGCCGCGGCCGCCCCGTCCGGGTGCGGGTCGGCGGCGATACCGTGCTCGTCACTCGCGGCACCCTGCACATCGAATCCCGGAGATAGCCATGTTGTTCGGTCGCCACAGCAAGAATCCCATCCGCATCGCCGACAAGGAGGTCGCCGGCTGGACCTATACCACCTGCGGATACTGCTCCACGGGTTGCGCCATCGAAGTGGGCAAGAATGCGCGGGGGCAGGTGGTCGCCTCGCGAGGCGTCGGCGGCGCCGACGTCAACCGTGGCAAGCTCTGCCTCAAGGGCATGTTCGAGCACGAGCTGTTCGACGCAAAGGGGCGTGGCGACGAACCCCTGTTGCGCCGCCACCTGGGCGAATCCTTCGCGCCGGTGTCCTGGGACGGCGCCCTCGATCACATGACCGCCGAGATTCGCCGCATCCAGGCGCAACACGGGCGCGACGCCTTCGCCGTGGTATCGACGGGACAGATTCTCACCGAGGAGTTCTATACCCTGGGCAAACTCACCCGGGGCCTGATCGGCACCAACAACTACGACGGCAACACCACCCTGTGCATGGCCTCGGCGGTGTCCGGTTACAAGCGTTCGTTCGGCTCCGACGGGCCGCCCGGCTGCTACCAGGATTTCGAGCACACCGACTGTCTGATCGCCTGGGGATCCAACCTCCCGGAGCAGCATCCGATCATCTACTGGCGCCTCAAGGAAGCGCTGGAGAAGCGCAGGTTTCCGCTGATCGTGGTCGATCCCCGGGTCACCATGTTCGCCCAGTTCGCCGATATCCATCTGCCGGTCAAGCCCGGCACCGATGTCGCGCTGCAGAACGCGCTGATGCACGTGATCCTCGCCGAGGGCTTGGAGAACGCCGAGTACATCGCCGGTAACACCACCGGCATCGACGAGTTGCGCGCCGAGGTTGCCAAGTGGGATCCCACCACGGCGGCGGCGGTGTGCGGCATCGACGAGGACAGCATCCGTAACGTCGCGCGCCTGTACGCCAGGGCGCCGGCGGCGATGCACATCTGGACCATGGGTATCAACCAGAGCACCCATGGTTCCGACGGCGTGGTGGGCATGAACAACCTCGCCCTGCTGACCGGCAACGTCGGCAAGCCCGGTGGCACCGCGCTGTCGATCACCGGCCAGTGCAACGCCATGGGTACCAGGGAATGGTCGTCCTGCTCCGGCCTGCCGGGTTACCGGGCACTGGAGAAGCCGGAGCATCGCGCCGAAATCGCGCAGTTCTGGAATATCGATCCGGCGTTTCTGCCGCAAAAGCGCGGACTGTTCCAGACCGATATCTTTCCCGCCATCGAGACCGGCCAGATCCGGGGCCTGTGGCTGGTCGCCACCAATCCGCTGACCTCCATGCCCAACACGGCGCGCATTCGCAAGACGCTGGAGAAGCTCGAGTTCCTGGTGGTGCAGGATTCCTATGCGGACATGGAGACCAATCAGTACGCGCACCTCTACCTGCCGGCGGCGGTCTGGGCGGAAAAGGAGGGCACCTTCACCAACACCGAGCGCCGGGTAAACCTGGTGCGCCGGGTCACCGAACCGCGCACCGGCACTAAATCCGATCTCGAGATCTTCAACGAACTCGCCAGGCGCTTCGATCCCGAGGGCAGGGTGCGTTTTCCAGAGCGACCCGCGGAAGTCTTCGAGGAAATGCGTGAGCTGTCCCGCGGCCGGCTCTGCGATCTGTCCGGCATGGACCACGACCTGATCGAACAGCGTCGCGGCATCCAGTGGCCCTTTACCCGGGACCAACGCGAGGCCGGCGAAATGCCACCTCCCGGCGGCGTGCGGCTGTACACCACGCCGCGCAGTTTCCAGTACCCGGATGGTTGCGCCAAGCTGATCCCGCTGCCGTTCGTCGATAACAACGAGCGGCCCGACACCCAGTATCCCTTCTGGCTCAATTCCGGGCGGCTGGTGGAGCATTTTCACACCCGCACCCGCACCGGCAAGGTGGGCAACAACAACAAGTACAGTCCCATACCCTTCATGGAGATCAATCCCGATGCCGCCGTCGAGCTGGGCATCCGCCACCAGGAGTACGTGCGCTGCGTGTCGCGGCGCGGCGATGCCCTGGTGATGGCCATGCTCACCCAGCGGGTACCGCGGGACATGGTGTTCATCCCGTTCCATTTCTTCGATTGCGTGAACCGGCTCACCCTGGGCCTGCTGGACCCGCATTCCCGTCAGCCGGCGTTCAAGCAGAGCGCGGTGCGGGTCGAGCGGGTCGCCGATCAGACCGCTGCCGCCAGGCTCTGTCTAGAGGCACGCAAGTATTGAGAGGCGAGAAGACGATGAACAAGACCGAATGTCATCCACCGATTTTCGAAGTCCGCGCCGACGAGCCGGACTACGAGCGGCTCAAGGATCCACAGACCCGGGACACCACCCGCTACGGCAGCTTCATCGAGCTGGTGCCCGAAGACAGTACGCTGCGTGGCGAGAGCCTGCATATCAACGGTAATCCGGAAGTGGGCGGTAATCCCAACCGCTACAAACAGCACGGCTTCTATTTCAATGCCGACAACTGCATCGGCTGTCATGCCTGCGAGGCCGCCTGTAGCGAGAAGAACGACAATCCCGCCCATATCGCCTTTCGCTCGGTGGGCTATGTCGAAGGCGGCACCTATCCGGATTACCAGCGCATCAACATCTCCATGGCCTGCAACCATTGCGAGGATCCGGTGTGCCTCAAGGGCTGTCCGACGCGGGCCTATACCAAGTTCGCCGAGTATGGCGCGGTGCTCCAGGATCCGGATATCTGCTTCGGCTGCGGCTACTGCACCTGGGTGTGTCCCTACAACGCGCCCCAGCTCGATCCGGTGAAGGGCCAGGTGACCAAGTGCAACATGTGTGTCGACCGGCTCGAGGTCGGCCTCAAGCCGGCCTGCGTGAGCGCCTGTCTGGGCAATGCGCTCGATTTCGGGGTGGTCGAGAACATTCCCGAAAACCGCATCGAGGCGAAGGCCGAGATTCCCGGCTTTCCCGATCCCTCCATCACCAGGCCCAATATCCGTTTCCAGCAGATGCGCTCCACCCACCGCGAGATGACCCGGCCGGACGGCCTGCCGGTGAAATACCATCGCGACGACGCCAGCGGCAGCTTTCAGCCGGAGGTGGACGCGGTCAAGGGCGGCGCAGAGCGACAGTGGAACTGGCGCAAGCTGCTCACCTCCCACGAACGCGCCCATGTGATGTTCACGCTCAGCGCGCAGGCTGTGCTGGGCGCCTTTCTGCTGCTGCTGGCCGGTGGCCTGGGTGGCGCCCTGACGCCCCTGGCGCGGGCACCTGTGGAACTGCCCCTGCTCGCCGGGCAGATCGCCCTGTTGGTATTCGGCCTGTTCAGGCTCAACATGCACCTGGGCAAGCCGCACCGCTTCTACCGCGGCTTCAACAATCTGCGCTGGTCGCCGGTGAGTCGGGAAATCGCCGGTATCTCCGGATTCTTCAGCCTGTTGCTCGGTTACGCGCTCCTGGCGCCCTTTTCGGGGTCGCTGGTGGACGTGCTGCAGGGGTTGTTGGGCGCCGGCGCTGCGGCCAGCGGCCTGGCGGGGCTGTACTTCATGTACCGCATCTATCGTATCCCCGCGCGTCCGTACTGGGATCACTGGCAGACGGCGACCGCCTTTGCCGGTAACGCGCTGGCGCTGGGCGCCGCGCTTGCCGGCCTGGTGGCGCTGCCGGTGCTGGCGCTGAGCGGCGCCTCGGCAGCCGCGCCGGCCGCCATGCTGGCGGCCGCGGTGGCGCTGGGCCAGGCGATCGAGATCGCCGGCCACCTGGGTCACGCGCGGGCCATGCGCCGCATCGGCCGCGAGGGCTCGGTGTCCTGGTTTCTGCAAACCACCCGCTACTACTGGCCCTGGGTGATCCGCAACGGTCTGCTCGGCGTCAATGTGGTCGCCGCCCTGGGTATTGCTGCGGGGACCCTCGACGGCTGGGCACTGGCCGGCGCCTGGCTGCTGCTGGGCCTCTCCGCGCTCGCCGCCGCCGCCATCGGCCGCTCGCTGTTCTTTGTGGTGGTGATTCCCACCACTATGCCCGGCGCCTTTTTCTGGAAAAACCAGGATTTCGTCGAGCACGCCCGGCAGACCGGCCTCGCCGACCAGGAGCAGGTCGGGGTGGTGCGCGAGCACCACGGCCGGTTCAAATGGGATGAGCTCTGGGCCACGGTGCGCGCCACCCGGCCCCGCGATCTGGTGCGCCACGTCCGCGAGATCCTGGTGTGGCAGCGACTGCCGGGAGAGCGGCGCCGCTGAGTGGCGCCATAGCGGTGGCGGGGTATTTGCGATGCCAAGACCGGCGGCGCCGTCGGTAGCCAGCCCCTGCCAATGCGGTGTCTGCGGTGTCTCAAGTCCGCGGGTCTGGCCCACTGGGTTTGGTCTGACACCGGGTTGCGCTTAAACTGTGCGTTCGCCCGCGAAATCCGCAGCACATTTCCTGGGTAGTTCCGGCTCGGGCGGAGCCGGTAGTGGAAACGGCGGATGATCACCGACGGTCGGCGGAATCCCCGCCGCACCGTCGTCCGGTGACCCTGTCTGCGCCACGAAAAGCGAGTTGTTCATCCGGTCCGGCACCGAGCCGGCACCGATTCCGATTGTTTTACAGGAGGCAGTTATGACAGACCGAGAGCGGATCGCGGAGGCCATCGCCATCGCCAACATACCCACCCTGCTGATGGGGCTGGTGCAGATGACCGGCGATCGCAGCTGGCTGGAGAAGCCCTATCGGCCGAAGCGTGGGCGCGGCGTCGGCGACAACGACAGCGGTGGTCTGAGTGAAGAGGTCCAACAGGAGATTCGCGACGCCGCGGTCGAGGCCATCGTCGCCTGGAAGCAGGGCAAGCCGCTGGCGCTGCCGGAGCCCAGCGATGCGGAGTTGGTCGAGATGCTCAGCGCCGCCATGGGTGAGCGGGTGCCCGAGGAGTACGGCGAATTTACCGCCGCCCAATTGGGCCAGCGGGCGATGCTCTGGGACCAAAAGATTCCCGTGCCCGAGGGATTCAAGGTGATCGTCATCGGTGCCGGGGCTTCCGGGCTGTGCACGGCGGTCAATCTCAAGGCGGCCGGCGTGCCTTTCGAAGTCTTCGAGCGCCGTGCAACCGTGGGCGGCGTCTGGCAGGACAATCGCTATCCGGGCGCCGGTGTGGATACCCCCAACCACCTGTATTCGTTTTCGTTCGCGCCCTACGACTGGTCCCAGTACTTCGTGCTGCGCGACGAACTGCACGATTATTTCGAGGACGTCGCCGACCGCTTCGAAGTGCGCCAGCACATCCGCTTCAACACCGATGTCATCGCGGCGGTCTACAACAGTGACAGTCAATGCTGGGACGTTCGTATCCGCAATGCCGATGGCAGCGAGGAGACCCGCAGTGCCAATGTGCTGATCAGCGCGGCCGGCATTTTCAACCCGCCGGCTTTCCCCGACATTCCGGGGCTCGATGGCTTCACCGGGCAGAGGTGGCACTCCGCGGAATGGCCCGCGGATGGCAATGTGGAAGGCAAGCGGGTACTGATGATCGGCAACGGTGCCAGCGCCATGCAGATCGGCCCGGAAATCCAGAACCAAGTGGAATCGCTGACCATTTTCCAACGCTCGCCGCACTGGGCTTCCCCGTTCGAGCAGTTTCGCAAACCTGTGCCGGAGCCACTGCGTTACCTGCTCAACGAAGTGCCGTTGTACCGCAACTGGTATCGCATGCGGCTGGGCTGGACCTACAACGACCGGGTCTATGATTCGCTGCAGAAGGATCCGGACTGGAAGCATCCGGAGCGCTCGCTGAATGCTGTCAACGATGCTCACCGCGCTTACTTCGTCGACTACATCAAGACTGAACTGGGCGATCGCACCGATCTGCTCGACAAGGTGGTGCCGGATTATCCGCCGTTCGGCAAGCGCCTGCTGATGGATAACGGCTGGTACCGGATGCTGCGCAATCCCAAGGTGACACTGGTCGATAGCAGTATCGAGCGGATCGACGGCGACGCCGTTGTCACCCGCGATGGTGAGCGCCATGCCGGCGACGTGCTGTTGATCGCCACCGGGTTCAATGTGCTGCAATTCCTTTCCACCTATGATCTGGTGGGCCGTTCGGGGCGCAACCTGCGCGACGTCTGGGGTGCAGATGACGCTACCGCCTACCTGGGCACGGTGGTGCCCGACTTCCCCAATTTCTTCACCCTTTACGGGCCCAACCTGCAGCCGGGGCATGGCGGCAGCTTCATCTTCGTCGCCGAAATGCAGGTGCGCTATACCATGCAGATGATCGACGCCATGGCGCGCCGCGACCTCGGCGCAGTGGAATGTCGGCCGGACGTCCACGACCGCTATATCGAAAAGGTCGATGCCACCCATGAGAACATGGTCTGGACCCACCCGGGCATGAGTACCTACTACCGCAATTCCCGCGGCCGCGTGGTGGTCAACTCGCCGTACCGCAATGTCGACTTCTTCGAGATGACCAAGGAGGTCGATCTGGATGACTACATTGTCGAGCCCCGGGGCCGACCCGAAGCGGCCTGATCCCGATGTTGTGCGACCGCGTCCGGGCGGAGTCTCCGCCCGGCAGCCGGTCGCGGGGAGAGGCCCGGTGACATGACCCTCTGGCAGGCCGGGTTGCTGGCGGCGGCCAAGGTCACCGCCGCGGTGGCCGCCGGGCTGTTGCTGCAGGCGCTGGTGTTTCGGGTGCTGCGGGCGCTCGGCGAACGCAACGGCTGGCGCACCCAGCGCGAGCTGCTGCCTGCGATCCGCAGCGCCGCCAGAACCCTGTTGGCGCTGATCGCCCTGCTGTGGCTGATGCCGGCGCTGACCGAGATCGATGCGGAGCTGTCCGCGTTGATCCGCCATGGTCTGAGTGTGGCAGTGATCGGGGCGGTGACCTGGCTGGCCGCGGCCCTGGTTGATGCCGGAGCCGATGTCCTCCGCGGCAGGTATGACATCACCCGCGCCGATAACCTCGAGGCGCGCCGCATGCACACCCAGTTGGTGGTGCTGGAACGGGTGGTCGTCGCCATCATCGTGATCGTGGGTACGGCGGCGGCACTGATGACCTTCCCCCGGGTGCGCGATATCGGCGCCAGCCTGCTGGTTTCCGCCGGCTTCGCCGGGCTGGCACTGGGCCTGGCCGCGCGACCTGTGCTGGAGAATCTCATCGCCGGGCTGCAACTCGCCTTTACCCAGCCGATCCGGGTCGACGACGTGGTGATCATCGAGGGCGAGTGGGGTCGCGTCGAGGAGATTACCGCCACCTATGTGGTAATCCGGATCTGGGATGAACGGCGCCTGATCGTCCCCTTTTCACACTTCATTTCGCAGCCATTCCAGAACTGGACCAGAACCTCTGCCGACATTCTGGGCACCATCTTTCTGCACACCGATTACCGGATTCCGGTGGCGGCGGTGCGCGCCGAGCTGCAGCGCCTGTGCGCCGCCAATGCACTTTGGGACGGCCGCGTCTGTGTGCTCCAGGTCACCGAGGCGGGGGAGCGGACGCTGCAGCTGCGCGGCCTGGTCAGCGCGTCCGATTCCGGCCGCGCCTGGGATCTGCGCGTCGCCCTGCGTGAGCAACTGGTGGAATTCCTGCAGCGCGAATTTCCGGACTGTCTGCCCAGAACGCGGATCGAATGTCTGGGCCGCCCGGACGGGATCGGCGCAGCGGAGCCCGGGGCGTGATCTCGGAGCGAGCGCCGCCGTTGCAGGATCCGGCCACCAGCGCACTTTTCCTCGACGTCGACGGCACGCTGCTGGACTTCGCCGAGCAGCCCATGGCCGTGGTGGTCCCGGAGCGGCTGCGCGCGCTCCTGGCAGACCTGCACCGGGGTTGCGGCGGCGCCCTGGCGCTGGTCAGCGGCCGCGAGATCGCTACCATCGATCGCCTGTTCGGTATGCCGGAGCTGGCTGTCGCCGGACTCCACGGCCTGGAGCGCCGCGACGCCAACGGCAACCTGTGGCGCCGTCCCGCCGCCGGACCCGCCTTCGCGGACCTGGAACAGCGGCTGGCGGACTTCGTGCGCGATCACCCTGGAGTAACCCTGGAACACAAGCGGGTAGCGCTTGCCGTGCACTATCGCGCGGCTCCGGCACAGGCCTCGGCAGTTGCCGCGCTGGCGGAAGCCCTGGAGGCCGATCTGCCCGCCGAATTCCGTGTCCAGCGTGGCCATCAGGTGGTCGAGGTGCGCCCGGCGGGCGCCGACAAGGGGACGGCGATCGGCGAATTTCTGGCCGAGGCGCCCTTTACCGGCCGCCGCCCGGTTTTCATCGGCGACG
>CAJXRS010000068.1 GCA_913060555.1 uncultured Gammaproteobacteria bacterium
TATAAGAGACAGCCACTATAGGTTCGCTCTGGCTTTATGCGCCGCTGGCCGATAGGCGCAAGTCCTCTGACGGTCTCGCGGCGCTGGTGCGCACCCGGCTCGCCGAAAACCCGCTGCGATCAGATCTGGGCTTGCCGGGGCGATAACGGCGTCACTGGCACGGTCACGACCGCACTCCACCGTTGGGATAGGCGGTTTCGTGTTTTGCTATCCTTGGATGTGCCGATCGCGGTCGCCGCCGGGCGGCGGTGGCGCAATGGCAAATTACCCCGTGCGACGCACGGAACAATAACAGGCACTATGACTTGGTGGGGTGGGAGATGAAATTCGGAATTCAAACGCTGTTCGGGGGGCCGGTCGCTTCCCGGCCGGACTATGTCATCGCCGCGGGCAAGGCACTTGAAGAGCGGGGCTTCAGCCACCTCTGGGCCGCCGAGCACGTGGTCAATTTCGAGCGTTATGGTTCGCGTTATCCCTATAGCGACGATGGTGTGCCGCCGTTCGACGCCGAGATGGGGATTCTCGAGCCCTTTACCGTGCTCTCCTTTCTCGCGGCGCATACGCGGGAAATCCAGTTGGGCTCGGGGATCACGATATTGCCGCAGCGCAACCCGGTGTATCTGGCCAAGCAGGCGGCGGATGTCGATGTGCTGTCCGGCGGCCGGTTGGTGCTCGGGGTGGGAGTCGGCTGGGCGGCCGAGGAGTACGAGGCGCTGGCAGTGCCCTTTGCGCGCCGCGGTGCTCGGGCTCGCGACTATCTCCAGGTCATCCGCAGTCTCTGGTGTGACCCGGTATCCTCCTTCGATGGCGAATTCTATCGGTTGCCCGCCTGCGTTCAGGGACCCAAGCCGGTGCGCAAGCCCCATCCGCCCATCTATATCGGGGGCGAAAGCGACGCGGCCCTGCGCAGGGTGGCCGAGTTCGGGCAGGGGTGGATGGGTTACCGCCTGACCCCGGAAACCCTGCCGGAACGGCTGCAGCGGCTGTCGGCCATGTTGGCGGAGCGCGGCCGCGACCTGGCAGACATCGAGATCGCGGTCTCTCCCTACGACGCGCGTTGCGATCTGGATACGGTGAAACGTTTTGCGGAGCTCGGCGTCGGCCAGCTGATACTGGTGGGTTTTGCAGATTCCCAGGACGACCTGATGCGCCAGCTCGATGGCATCGCGGAAGCGCTGATCGTCCCGGGGGCGGCGCTCTAGTGGGCCGCGTGGCCCACTAGGCCGACAGGCGCTTACCGCGCGCGAACGGCCAGCGACAGGGCGAACAGCAGCGTTGCCCCGACCACGATGGAGGGGCCCACGGGGGTATCCAGCCACCAGGACGTCGCCAGGCCGATGAGGATCGCGGTCATGGCCAGTCCGCTGGCGATCGCCGCCATCTGTTCCGGCGTTCGTGCCAGGCGCCGCGCGGCGGCGGCGGGAATGATGAGCAGGGCGGTGATCAACAGCGCCCCCACGGCCTTGATGCCGATCGCCACCACCGCAGCCAGCAATAGCCGCTGCACAGTCTTGAGCGTCGCCACGCTCACGCCTTCGACCCGCGCCAGATCCTCCTGCACGGTAATGGCCACCAGGGCGTTCCAGCGCCAGCGCAGGGTGGCGAGCCCGGCCGTTGCCAGTGCCCAGATCGCGGCGACCTCGCCCGGCGTCATGGTCAGGAGGTCGCCGAACAGCAGGGCCTCCATATTCACGCGCGCTCCGGGGGTCAGTGCCAGTGCGACCAGCCCCAAGGCCAGCGCGGCGTGGGACAGGATGCCCAGCAGGGTGTCCGCTGGCAGCGCCCGCGATCGTTGCAGCAGCAGGAGCAGTCCCGCCAGCGCCAGGCTGGTAAGCATCACCGCGGTGCCGCTGCCGAGCTCCAGCCAGAGCCCCGCTGCGACCCCCAACAGTGCACCGTGGGCCAGGGTATCGCCGAAATAGGCCAGCCGCTGCCAGACCATCAGACTGCCCAGGGGGCCGGCGACGAGGGCGAGGCCGAGGCCGCCGAGCAGTGCCCAGGAAAGAACCTCCAGGATCATCCCGCGCCCTCCGCCGGGCTTTCCGGATCACGGATGGCTGTGGTCATGATCATGTTCGTAGGGTGCCGTACGTCTGCCGAACAGGGCCACGAAGGCGGGATCCCGGGACACCTGAAGCGGTGTGCCGTGGCAGCAGACGTGTTGGTTGAGGCAGATCACCTCGTCGGTTGCCGCCATCACCAGATGGAGGTCATGGGAGACCAGGAGCACACCGCAGCCGAGCCGCTGGCGAAGATCGCCGATCAGCTTGTAAAGCGCCTCCTGGCCGACCACGTCAACTCCTTGCACCGGCTCGTCGAGAACCAGCAGATCCGGGCGACGCAACAGCGCCCGCGCCAGCAGCATGCGTTGGGTCTCGCCTCCGGAGAGCGCGCTGACGGGGCGGTCCCAGAGCGCCGGGATGCCGGTTTCGGCCAGCGCCACCCGGCACTTGCCGGGATCCCGTTCCGCCAGGCGCAAGAAGCGCCCCACCGCCAACGGCAGCGTGGGGTCAACCACCAGCTTTTGCGGCATGTATCCGACCCGCAGACCTGGGCTTCGGGTCAGGCTGCCGCTGTCGGCGTCGAGCAGACCCAGCGCGATGCGCACCAGGGTAGTCTTGCCGCAACCGCTGGGGCCGATCAGGGTCAGGATCCGGTTCCGGGTGACCTCCAGATCCACATCCCTCAATACTTGGTGAGCGCCGAAGTGCTTGCTCACTCCGCGCAGGCGGATCAGGGGTTGGTTCATTGGCATTGCCGGCACAGGCCCTCGATCTCGAGGTTGTGGTCGGTTACCGAGAAGCCCGCGCGGGCCGCGGTGGCCGCGATGGCCTGATCCAGCGGTCCGGCGCAACACTCGGCCACCGCGCCGCAGTGGCGGCAGAGCAGAAACAGATTGTGGTGGGGCACCTCGGGGAACGGACAGCCGATGAAGGCATTGCGGGACGGAATCCGGTGAATCAGCCGCTGAGCGAGCAAGAACTCCAGCGCCCGGTATACCGTCGGCGGCAATATCCTGTGGCCTTGCTCGGCCTCCAACCGCTCGAGCAGCGAATAGGCTCCCACCGGGCAGTGGCTGTCCCAGATCAATCTCAGCACGGCCTCTCGGGACGGGGTCAGCCTCACCCTGCGGTCCAGGCACAGCCCGCGAGCCTGCGCCAGGGCGGCTGTCCGGCAGCGCTCGTGGTCGTGGTCCCGGTGCGCGGCGCGCGTGTTGGAGATCAGGGCCGTGGTCCGCATGCGATAGTGTGATGAGATTACACTAGAGGCTGCGGTGTTGTCCGGCCGGTGCCGTCGCCAAGCCGGGGCGGCAGGCGGGCTTTGAAGCATTGGCAGCCATGGTGTCAGAGGAAATGAAATGTTATCACATAACGTTTTTGCGCCGCGTTATCTGCTCCTGCTGGCGCTGTTGTCGCTGTGCGCCCTGCCATCCCATGGTGCGAATACCGGCGAGCGCAAGCCCGTCGTGGTGGCGACCATAAAGCCCCTGGCGCTCATCGCCCGGGAGGTATTGGGCCCGGCGGCCGAGGTTCGGCAGCTGCTCCCGGATAACATCTCGCCCCACGGCTATGCCTTGCGGATTTCGGAACGCCGGCTGTTGGCGCAGGCCGACCTGGTGCTCTGGGTTGGCCCGGGGCTGGAATCCTTTCTCGTGGATGCCCTGCACAGCGCTGCACCCGGGCACCAGGTCATGGCTGCCGGGCTGCCCGACATGCATTGGCCCGATGCCGCCGCTGACTCGGAGCACGGGCATGCGGAGGCCCATGACCAACACCTCTGGCTGGACCCCCGCAACGCTGCGGTAATGGCCCGGGCGCTGGTCGCATCCCTGGTGGATGCCGGTCAGGTCGACGCCGGCATGAGCGCCGCCGCCGATGCCTTCGCAGCGCGCCTGCGGGCACTGGAAGCCGACCTCGACGCCGCGCTGGCGCCCGTTCGAGACCGACCTTTCGTGGGCGACCACGACGCCTTCGGCCACTTCGTGGCACGCTTCCGCCTGACCCCGGCGGGCTATTTGCGCGACGCCGCCGGCCATGCCGCCGGCGCCAGATCGCTCGCTACCTTGCTGGCGCGGGACGACGTCCGTTGCCTGGTGGCAGAGCCGGACTCCCGATTGACCCATATGCGCCACCTCGCGGAGCAATGGCAGGCGCGGCTGGTGGTGATCGACGTGTTGGGGGCTGATATGGGGGCTGGCGGCAGCTACGAGTCGCTGTTGCGGTCGATCGCGGAATCTTTCGGCGAATGTCTGGCCGGCAGGCCGCCGCAGTGAAGGCTCGCGGCCCGGCGATCGCCGCCACGAGACCATCCTGAAGTTCCAGTTCCAGTTCCAGTTCCAGTTCTGATCTCGGACCTGGGCGCCTGGAAACCGAAGTCGCTAGTTGTCCGTTCCCGGCACTTCCGGGATCCCGGTCGCTTTCCGGCAGGCGAGCAGGCGGGAACGGAACTCCGCCGGGTCCTTGTGCGCGCGTCCGGTGAGCTCGGACGCGGTGTCGAGCTGCGCCAGCGCCCGGGATACCCAGAAGCGGGTCGCGGCAATGCCCAGCACCTCCGGCCAGGCGCGCCGCTCGCCGGCCCCGACCGGCCGGCGCCTCGCGTAGGCGGTGAGCAGGGCCGCGGCCCCGGCGGCGTCGAAGCCGCCGTCGGCCCGCCCCGCCCAGTCGTGCAGGGCGATGGCCAGATCCAGCAACAGCCAGTCGATGCAGGCGCTGTTGAAGTCGATCACCGCGCTCAGCCGTTCACCCTCGAACAGCGCATTGTCGCGGAACAGGTCGGCGTGAATGACTCCCCGGGGTAGTTGGCCGGCATCTTCCAGCGCCCGATAACGGGTCAGCTGCTCTGCCAGCAGCACCCGGTCGGCGGCGTCCAGGTGGGCAGCCAGCCGGTCGCCAGCCCGCTCCATCCAGTCCCGGCCGAAGGGATTGCCGCGTGGCGGAACGGTCGCAGGCCGCGGCTGGCCATGCATGCGGCCGAGAAAATCGCCGATCGCCCGGCAGTGGGCCGCACCCGGGTGCAGCACATGACCTCCGGCGGCCTTCGGCGCCAGTAGCGCCGGCTTGCCGGCCAGGCGGTGGACCCGGGTGCCGTCGGGCGCGGGTCGGGGCGCCGGCACCGGTAATCCCGCGTCCTGTAGCCGGGCGCAGAGTGTGGCCGGAAACCGCAGCGCCTCGACATCGCCCTGTTCCACGATAGTGAGCACCCACTCTGTTGGGGTGGCGGAGGGGTTGGCAGCAGCCACAGACAGCAACCAGGTGGAGTTCTCGACGCCGGCGGCCACCGGCTGCAACGCCCGGGGCGCGCCCAACCCCAGCCGCCGGCACAGCGCCGCCAGTTCGTCAGGATCCGGAGTGGTATAGACCGCCATGCCGCCATTATCGGCCATGCTGGGCGATTTGCGGTCGATCCGCGTGCGGGCCGCACTCCGCGCGCCGCGCTTTTCGTTATCCTTGCCGCAGTTGTTGGGAATTTCGTGATGAATGCTGACCCTGTTCCCCTGGTGCTGGTTGATGGCTCGTCCTATCTGTACCGTGCCTTCCATGCGTTGCCGCCGCTGACTAACTCCAAGGGCGCTCCCACCGGGGCGGTCAAGGGGGTGATCGCCATGTTGCGGCGGCTGGAAAAAGACTATCCGGAAAGTCCGGTGGTGGTGGTGTTCGATGCCAAGGGCAAGACCTTCCGCGACGAACTCTACGAAAGCTACAAGGCCCATCGGCCGGCCATGCCCGACGAGCTGCGCGCCCAGATCCAGCCCATCCACGATATCGTGCGCGCCATGGGCCTGCCCCTGCTGGTGGTCGACGGCGTCGAGGCCGACGATGTGATCGGCACGCTCGCCGGGACCGCCAGCGGCCGCAACCGCCCGGTGGTGATCTCCACCGGCGACAAGGACATGGCGCAATTGGTGGATGATGGGGTGACCCTGGTCAACACCATGACCAACACCCGGCTCGACGCCGCCGGGGTGGCGGAAAAATTCGGGGTGCCGCCGGAGTTGATCGTCGACTATCTGGCGCTGGTCGGCGACAAGTCGGACAACATCCCCGGCGTGCCCGGCGTCGGCGAAAAGACCGCGCTGGCCCTGCTCAATGCCCTGGGTGGTCTGGACGCCATCTATGGTGATCTGGAAAAGATCCGCGAACTCGATATCCGCGGTGCCAAAAAACTGCCGGAAAAGTTCAGCGCGCACCGCGAGGATGCCTATCTGTCGCGCCAGCTCGCCACCATCCGCTGCGACGTGCCCCTGGACATCGACCCGGATGCGCTGGCCGAAAGCCAGCCCGACCACGAGGCCCTGCTCGGCCTGTTCCGCGAGCTGGAGTTCAAGGCCTGGCTCGACGAGCTGTTGAGCGAAGGCGGCGGCGCCGACCCGGCAGACGACGCAGACCCCCGGGCCGAGCGCAGCTACGAGACCCTGCTCGACTGGGCCGGCTTCGAAGCCTGGCTGAAGCGCCTCGAGGGGGCCGAGCTGTTCGCCTTCGATACCGAGACCACCAGCCTCGACTACATGCAGGCCGAGGTGGTGGGGCTCTCCTTCGCCGTCGAACCCGGGGCGGCGGCCTATGTGCCCCTGACCCACGATTACCCGGGAGCGCCGGAGCAGCTCGACCGGCAACGGGTGCTGGAGGCGTTGCGGCCGCTGTTGGAGGACGCCGCCAGGGCCAAGGTCGGCCAGAACCTCAAATACGACATGAGCGTGCTCGCCCGCCACGGCATCGAACTGCGCGGCATCGCCTACGACACCATGCTCGAATCCTATGTGCTCGATGCCACCGGCTCGCGCCACGACATGGACACCCTGGCGCTCAAATACCTCGGCGAGCGCACCATCCGCTTCGAGGATATCGCCGGCAAGGGCGCCAAGCAGCTCACTTTCAATCAGATTCCCCTGGAACAGGCGGGCCCCTACGCCGCCGAGGATGCCGATGTCACCCTGCGCCTGCACCGCGCGCTCTGGCCCAGGCTCGCCGAACAGCCCGGGCCCAGGGAGATATTCGAAGCCATCGAAATCCCCCTGGTGCCTGTGCTCTCACGTATCGAGCGCAACGGCGCCCTGGTCGACGGCGACCAGCTCGCCGCCCAGAGCCGCGAGCTGGCCGAGACGCTCGGCGCGCTGGAACAGCGCGCCCACGAGCTCGCCGGGCAGCCGTTCAACCTGGGCTCGCCCAAGCAGCTCGGTGAGATCCTCTACGGCAAGCTCGGCCTGCCGGTCACCCGCAAGACGCCCACCGGAGCACCCTCCACCGCCGAGGACGTACTCCAGGAGCTGGCGCTCGACTATCCCCTGCCCCAGGTGCTGCTCGAATACCGCGGGCTCAGCAAGCTCAAGTCCACCTACACCGACCGCCTGCCGGAGATGATCGACCCAGATACCGGCCGCATCCACACTTCCTACCACCAGGCGGTCACCGCCACGGGCCGGCTGTCGTCCTCCGACCCCAACCTGCAGAACATCCCGGTGCGCACCGCCGAGGGCCGCCGCATCCGCCAGG
This sequence comes from uncultured Gammaproteobacteria bacterium, assembly GCA_913060555.1. Lineage (GTDB taxonomy): Bacteria > Pseudomonadota > Gammaproteobacteria > Pseudomonadales > Porticoccaceae > JAGPUQ01. Next base: position 7,491 of record CAJXRS010000068.1, read on the forward strand.
CGTTCATCGCGTCCCCCGGCCACCGCATCCTCGCCGCCGACTACTCGCAGATCGAGCTGCGCATCATGGCGCACCTGTCCGGTGACGACGGCTTGCGCAACGCCTTTGCCGCCGGCCTCGACATCCACGCCGCCACCGCCGCCGAGGTGTTCGGCGTCGATCTGGATGCCGTCACCACGGAGCAGCGGCGCAGCGCCAAGGCGATCAACTTCGGACTCATCTATGGCATGTCCGCCTTCGGGCTCGGCCGCCAGCTCAACCTGGGCCGCAACCAGGCCCAGCAATACATCGACCGCTACTTCGAGCGCTACCCCGGCGTGCGCGCCTACATGGAATCCACCCGCGCGTCCGCCGCCGAGCACGGCTATGTGGCAACCCTGTTCGGGCGGCGCCTGTACGTGCCCGAGATCCGCGACCGCAACGGCCAGCGCCGCCAGGCCGCCGAGCGCGCCGCCATCAACGCGCCGCTGCAGGGCACCGCCGCCGACATCATCAAGCGCGCCATGATCGCCGTCGATGCCTGGCTGGCGGAACAGCGCCTGGGCGCACGCATGATCCTGCAGGTCCACGACGAACTGGTGCTCGAGGTGCCGGAAGCGGAGCTCGACGGCGTGAATGCCGGCATCGTTCGCCACATGGCCGGCGCTGCCGAACTCGCCGTGCCCCTGGTGGTGGATGTCGGCACCGGCGCCAACTGGGATGAGGCGCATTGAGGGGTGTCGGAAAAGAGCCAGCAGTGCTCCGACAACGGGCGCGATCGGCCAACTTCAAGCGATGAAACGAGATGATTGAACGGACATTTCAGGACGTTCCGGAAGGCGATATCGGCAAGGCGGACCAACACGAATTCCTGGTCAGCCTGGGCTGGGCGCGCGGAAGTACCTGGCAGGATCTACTCCGCTCGAAGCGTGTTCTCATCATCTCCGAGGCTGGTGCCGGCAAGACCTCCGAGGGCCGCGGCACTGGCCGGCCCCGAGGCTCGCTACTACAGGAATCCGCGCAAGGAGGCGCCGTACCACTCCCGGAACGTCGCCAACCAGAAATTTCTTTCCCTGGTGCTCAACCCGACCCTGCAGCGAGGTCTGCTGGAGGAAGTGGCCGAGCTTGCCCAGCCCCATAAGGATTGTTGTGACATATCACGTCCCCTGCCCAGTTCGCGCGGAAGCGCAGAACAGGAACCCGACACCGAGGGAATCGCCCCGGCCGACGCCGGGCGGCACAGTGCGACCGGCTGACAGGATCGGATCCCGGCCATGTCGCTGAACATCCTGCTCGGCGTTCAGACCACCGGCAATGGCCATATCGTGCGCTCGCGGGCGCTGCGCGCGGGGCTGCTCGAGCGCGGGCACCGGGTGTACACCCTGTTCAGCGGTCCGTCGGCGCGCCAGCGCTGGCCGCTGGAGGAGTTTGCGCCCTACCATGTCTGTCACGGGCTGACCTTCGCCAGCGAGGGCGGGCGCATCCGGTATCTGCGCACCGCGCGTGAAGCGCGCCTGCTGCGTTTTCTCCGCGATGTGCACGAACTGGACTGGCGCGGCTACGACTTGGTGATCAGCGATTACGAACCCATCACCGCCTACATGGCCAAGCGCCGCGGTTTGCACAGCCTCGGCATGGGACACCTGTACGCATTCGCACATGATGTCCCGAAAGTGCGCAGCAACCCCCTCATCCACGGCCTGATGAACCGCTTCGCGCCGGTAACCACACCGCTGGGCATGCACTGGCACCACTTCGGGCAGGCGATCCTGCCACCCTCGGTGCCCGACGATGTGCGCGCCTGCGAACCGCTGCGCAGGGATTTCTGCGTGGTCTACCTGCCGTTCGAGCACAGCGAAGCGGTCGAGCAATTCCTGGCCGCCTGCCCCGGGATCGATTTCCATGTGTATACCCACGTTGACCGCGAGCGGCGGTCCGGCAATCGGCTGCTGCGGCCAATCCAGCGTCAGGCCTTTGTGGACGACCTGGCAGCCTGCCGCGGGGTCATCTGCAACGCCGGCTTTTCTCTGGTCAGCGAAGCCCTGCACCTGGGCAAGCGAGTCCTGGTAAAACCGCTGGTGGGCCAGATCGAGCAGGAGTCCAATGTCCTGGCGCTGCAGCAGCTGGCCCTCGGCGAGGTGATGCACAGCCTGGACGCACAAGTGCTGCGCGACTGGCTCGACGGTACGGACATCGCCGCCCAGAACTACCCGCCGGTGATCGCGCCGGTGATCGACTGGATTGACGCCGGCGAGTGGGACGATCCCGCGGCCCTGGCGCGCTCGTTGTGGGCTGCCGACAGGGGGGGCACCCACCAACCAGCCGCCGCCGAGGGCTGACGGGCGACGGCAGGGTTTTGCTCTTTGCTGATTACGCGCAAGTCAGAAATACGGGCCACACGCGGATCCTTGAACAAGGCGCGCACCAAGTCGGTGGCCGCGATATCGAACAGCAGGGCAGGTGAACGGTCAGTCGGTGTTTCGCCCTTGCGCAGCGGGTTGTGGGCCGCTTCTGGCTCAGAGACGACAGCCTGGAAGACATCGACAGCCTGCCCGAGGCGGAGGTGCCGGCCGCCGAGATCGTCGAAAACCTGGCGGCGGCACTGGAGCAGTTCCGCAGCCTGGGCCTGGAGCTGGCGGGCGAGCCGGATGCCTGATCGGCTTCAAGTGAAAACTGGCCGTCGGGTTCCGCATCAGAATCCACGGCCTCACGGCTCTCAGGTACGGGCTTGCCGTGTGGGAGGCCGGGTTGTCAGGGCGCAGGCCGCCGCCAGGATGGTGAAACCCGTCAGGCCGATGAAGGCAGCGTCGTAACTTCCAGTGAGATCGGCGAGATAGCCGGCGCCAACCGGAACTGCGCTGGCGATCACGAGTTGCACAGGGAAGACGAAGCCATTGATGCTCGCGAACGAAGCCGCGCCGAAGTAGTTGGCAATCACTGCGGGTATCAGGACCAGGGTACCGCCATAGGCAGCGCCGAACAGCACCCCCGCGAGCAGTAGCCAGCCCAATCCCGGCGCTTTCCAGACCAGGCCGAGAGCGATGGCGGCGACGACGAGCAGGCCGAAGAGGAGCAGTCGGGGCTCCAACCGGTCGCCCAGCCAGCCTATGGGAAAACGCGCGCAGGCGCTGCCAGCGAGCATGAAACTCAGCACGCTCGCTGCCTGCATGCGGTCGTAGTCGAGATCGGTCAAGTGCAAGACGCCGTGTACCAACAACAGGTAAAGCGGCATCACGGTCCCCAGAAACAGCACGATCAGCAGCCATAGCGTGGGTGTGCGCAGGGCTTCGGCGAGCGTCCAGGTGTCCTGGGTGCGGTAAATGGGGCGGCTACCGTAACGCAGCGCATCGGCCTCGGTGCCCGGCGCGATGCCGTCGGCGTGTTCTCCACGGTCTTCGGGGTGGTTGACCACCCAGCCGACCAGGCATATGGCAAGCACTGCAAACCCTGTCGCCGCCAGCCAGCCGGACTGCCAGCCGTTGAAGGTCTGCATCACCCAGGTGAACAACGGCTGCGCGAGAAAGCCGCCCAGCCCGGCCGCGCTCATGACCACGCCGATTGCGGTGGCGCGGCGCAGGCTGAACCACTGTGCGACCGTGGTCTGGATGGGGATCACGCCGCCAAATGCGAGCCCGAACGCCATCACTACGCCCCACAGAAATGTCCAGGCGAAAATGGATTGGGCGACAGTGCCCAGCAGGATGCAACCGGCGATCAGTACACTCACGCCGATGGCGATGGTGCGGCGCGCCCCGATCCGGTTGGTCGTCAGCGCCGCGAACGGCAAGAAGGCCGCGAAAAGCAGGCCGTGCAGCGTCTGCGCCCAGGATGCGTCACCACGTTTCCAGCCCGTCTCGCGGACCATTTCCGGGAAAATCACATTGAAGCTGTAATAGACGAAGCCCACTGCGAACAGGTATACCCCGAACAGCAGGCCCAGGTTTTTCCAGCCGAAGAAGATCGCGGCGGCGGGCACGGAAGAAACAACCGGGATCGGTGTCATGCGGGTATCCATGTGCAGAGAATCGTTATTATTCGCCGTTATCACGGCGTGCTGTTTTGCTGCATAACATGGTGCCAACGCAGCCTAGCGCGCCAGAGGCCGGTACCGCAACCCGCTTGTATCCCGCACTCCGGCAGACGCTCGCAGCGACGTGACAACCTGACATCCCTCGCGAATAGCATCGGGATGGTTTGTCTGTCGGACGCCTCGATGGCGCACAGACTGCCGGAAGGGGGCAAAGCAGTGATGGCAGCCCAGGCTATTCTGCGGCTGGCGTCACAGGATGAGCGGCGTCACCACCAGCGCCTGCGCCGCATCCACACCACCACCGCGACGAGCAGCGCGAGCATGATCAGGACCACGATCTCGAAGGCCCGCGAATCCTCCGTTCCGGGCAGGCCGGCGACATTCATGCCGAACAACCCGGTGATGAAAGTGATGGGTAGAAAGATTGTGGTGACTATGGCCAGCAGATACATGCGTGCGTTCTGCTGTTCGGCGTTGCGGTTGAGCAGTTCTTCGTGCAGCACCACCGCCCGTTCGCGCACCAGATCCAGGTCCTCCACATAGCGGGCGATGCGGTCCGATTGCTCGCGCAGCCCCGCGGCGTACTCCTCTCCCAGGCGCTCGCGGGCGAGCCGCGCCAGCACCTCCAGGGCCTCGCGCTGGGGCGCCAGAAACCGGCGCACCTTGGCGGTCTGCCGGCGCAGGGCGGAGATGTCGGTGCGCAGCTCGGCGGTGATCCCCGTGGCGAGGGCCTCCTCGAAGGTTTCGACCTGTTCCTCGATGCTGTCCACGAAAGTGGCGATGCGATCGGCGAGCCGCTGGATGAGGCATACCACCAGCTCCGCAATCGACCGGGCGCCCTGACCGGCGAGCAGCTCGTCGCGCAGATCCTGCACAGACAACAGCCGGTACTGGCGCACGCTGATCAGCCGCTGGGGCTCGATCCACAGGCGCAGCGACACCATGTCTTCCGGGTCCGCGCCGGGATTGGTGTTGACTCCGCGCAGGATTACCAGCAGGCCGCCGGCGAGCTCCAGGGTGCGCGGCCGGGAGTCCGTGCGTGTCAGGCTTTCCACCAGGGTGTGTTCCAGCCCGAGGGCGGCCAGCCGCTCGGCCGCGCCCTCCTTGGAGTAGTCCAGGTGATGCCAGTGAGGCCGGTTGCTCGCGGCGTCCACGGGCAGGCAGCCGCCGGCGCCGTCGAGCGTATAGGCGAAGACCAGGCTCCCCTCGGTGGTTTCAGTGTCCATCATCGGCAGACTCTCGGAATCCTGCGCGGGTTTATAGGCAGTTCCACGGCGTACCGCAACAGACGCGATGCCTCGGCATACTGGGTACACTTGTGTAAAAAGCCGGAATGCCTCCGGACCAGTGAATCTTTTCAATGGAGGAGCACGCCATGAATCAGAACCTCGCCGGCAAGGCCGCCATCGTCACCGGTGCCGGCCGCGGCATCGGCCGCGGCATCGCCCTGGAGCTGGCCACCCAGGGCGCCGCCGTGGTGGTCGCCGATCCCGGGCTGGGCCGCGGTGGCGAAGCCACGGAAGAAGCGCCCGCCGACCAGGTGGTCGGAGAGATCGAGGCCCGCGGCGGCCGCGCCGCCGCCGCCCTGCAGCCGGTCGATGATTACGCGGCCGCCGGCGCCATCGTCGGCCAGTGCGCGGAAACCTTCGGCCGGGTCGACATCGTCGTCAACTGTGCCGGCGTGCTGCGCGAGCGCATGATCTGGAACCTCAGCGAGGACGACTGGGATACCGTGATCCGCGTCCACCTCAAGGGCCACTACAACCTCTGCCACCACGCCGCCAAGGTGATGCGCGGCCAGCGCTCCGGCCGCCTCATCAACTTCGCCTCGGATGCCTGGCGCGGCGGCGTCGGCCAGGCCAACTATGCCGCCGCCAAGGGCGGTATCGTCTCCCTGACCCGCGCGCTGGCGCGAGAGCTGGGCCGCTACGGCGTCACCGCCAACGCCATCTGCCCGATCGCCGCCACCCGCATGACCATGAACCAGGGGGTCATCGACGGCATGAAGCGACGTCTCGAAAGCGGTCTCATCACCCAGGAGCGCTTCGACGCCATCATGGCCATGCCCGGGCCGGAATATGTGGCGCCCATGGTCGCCTATCTGGCCACCGATGCCGCCGCCGACGTCAACGGCCACATCTTTCACGTCGAGAAGGGCCGGGTTTCCATCTACTGCGAGCCGGTGGAGGAAAAGATGCTGATCAAGTCCCAGGACGACGGCCTGTTCAGCGTCGAGGAATTGATCGGCGCCGTGCCCGGCTCGCTGCTGGTCGGCCATCCCAACCCGGCGCCGGCGGAGCCGGAGGGGGGCTGAACACCGCAACCTTTGCGTCACAGCGGGCGCCGCGGCAAGCTTGCGCCAAGCGCTTGCCAAGGCCGCTCCGTGCAAGGATGTGCGCCTGACGACAACAGGGAGGCCGACCCAGTGGATCCAGCACCGCCCATAGACGCCGCCTTGCGGGCCCCATCCGGCGCCGGTTGCGCCGAGGTTGTCCTGCCGCTTGCGCGTTACCGCCTGCATCTGACCGCCGAAACCGCCGTGCGCCTGCCGGCCTACGCTGGATCCATGTGGCGCGGAGCGCTCGGCCACGCCCTCAAGCGCACGGTCTGTGTGACCGGCGCGCGGCACTGCCCGGACTGTCTGCTCTACCGCTCCTGCGCCTATCCCTACGCCTTCGAGACGCCGCCGCCGGAGCATGCGGCCAAGCTGCGCAAGTACCCCGCGGCGCCCCATCCTTTCGTGATCGAACCCTGGAGCGATTGCCGCGACCTCGCGCCGGGCGAGGCCTTCGGCGTCGATCTGACGCTGATCGGCCGCGGCAACGCACAGCTCGCCTACTTCGTCGAGGCATTGCGCCGCGCCGGGCAGAGCGGCATCGGCAAAGGTAAGGGACGTTACGGGCTTGCCGGTGTCGAGCAGGAGACCGCCGCCGGCTGGCAGACCATCTACGCGCCCGGCGGGCGGATGGCAATGTTGCCCGCGACCGCGCCGCAAGTGCCGCCGTTGCCCGCCGGGCCGGTGCGGGTCGAGCTGCTCACCCC
>CAJXRS010000069.1 GCA_913060555.1 uncultured Gammaproteobacteria bacterium
ACGAGATCATGCCTAGTCTCGTGGGCTCGGAGATGTGTATAAGAGACAGATGTAACAAGGCACTCGGCACGGTGCGCAACGCCGCTGCGCTGGTGAGCGCTACTGTGGGCAGGATCATCAGCGCGAGGATCAGGATGGCGGTAAAAAGGCCGGCTCCAGGCGGCTGCCACCGCCCGATCAGGGGCACCAGCACGGTCAGTCCCCAGAGGCCATAGACCACCGACGGGACACCGGCCAGCAAGGCGAGCATGGCGCCATACAGCCTGGCGATGGCGGGCGGCGCATAGAAATGCTGAAAAACCGCACCGGCCACACCGAGTGGCGCGGCCAGCAGTATTGCCCCGGCTGCCACCGCCAGCGTGGCCCACACCATCGGCAGCAGGCCAAAACGGCCTTCCAGCGGATACCAGCTCGCATCCGTAAAGAAATGCCGCCAGCCGCCCTGGTGCAACACCGGCCACGCCTCGCGCAGGAGAAAGACCAGCACCAGCAGCAGGATCAACGCTGCGCCCGCCGTGAGCAGGGCCAACGGCGGCGCCAGGTAAGCGTCAGCGTGTCGGTGGGACAAAGAACTGTCCTTCAATAAGGTCATTCACCTTTTCCGAGCGCGCAAAGTCGATAAAGCGCCGGGCCAATGCAGACGGTGTGCCCGTGGTGATCAGGTTAAGCGGTCGCGACAGCGGGTAGTGATCCGCACGCACGTTGTCCACGGTAGCGGTCACGCCTTCCATGGGCAGCAACCGGATGGGCGTACCCTGGGTCTCCTCGAATTCGGCGGTGCCGATGGAGACATAGCCGATCGCATTCGGATTGCCAGCTACGGTTTTGATGCCATGCTGGTTGTCGCCGATGACGACATCCGCCTTGATAGCACTGTTCTTCAGCGCGAAGTGGTGAAGGAACAGTTCCAGGGTTGCGCGGCCTTCCGCCTTGTTCACCACGATTATGCGTGCGTCTTTGCCACCAAGCGCCTGCCAATTGCCAATCTGACCAGTGTAAATGGCCTTGATCTGTGCATCGCTCAAGGAGCGCAGCGGATTGCTGCGGTGCAGAATGATGCCCACGCCATCCAAGGCGATGGTGTGGGCGGTCAGGTCTTGTTCTTCCGGCTTGAGTGCGCGCGAGACCATGCCAATGTGCGCCAGGCCCGAGCGGGCATCGGCTATGCCGCGCGAGGAACCACCCGCTTGCACATCGACCCGCACGCCGGGATTTTGCTGCTCGAAGCGTTTGCCGATCTCCAACGCCAGCGGCGCCACGGTGCTGGAGCCGGTAAGCACCAGCCTGTGATCATCCGCGCGGATGCCGGTTGCCGGCAGCAGCAGGACAACCAATGCCATGATGGTCCCGAAGTTCAGCTTCATCATCGTGATATGACCCTGTGCAAGACTTTCGAATTGCCTGGAACGACCTTTGTCTGAGAAATTCGTGAAGAATTACGGGCTCTGCCGTTGTTACCGCAGTAGCCGGTTGACGAGGGTGACCGATCTGCGCGTGCTCGGATTGAGCAGCCTGGGCGCATAGGCGGTATTCAGGGCGCGCCGATGGACCTGCGCCGGCGTGGCATAGACAAGCAGGGCGGCAGCGGTCGCGCCGGCCTGGCGAGGCCGGGGCATCCCGGGTTCCGCGACTACTCCAGCACGGCGTCGATTTCCGCCGCGCTGAGTATTCGGCAGCAGCCCGCTTCGAGATCGCCCAGCGCCAGGCCGCCGGTCTGGAAGCGGTGCAGGGCCACCACTTCGTTGCCCAGGGCCGCGAACATGCGCCGGATCTGATGGTAGCGCCCCTCGGTCAGTATCATCACACCGCTGGTGGTGGATTCCGGAACCCACTGCGCCGACCGCAAGGGCTTTGCTTCGCCGTCGAGCTGAAAATCGCCGCTGGCAAACAGCCTGGCCTCGTCGCCGCGCAGCGGCAGCCGGGTGACAACCCGATAGTGCTTGGCGGCATGGGTGCGCGGATGGGTGATGCGGTGGAGCAGGGCGCCATCGTCGGTGATCAGCAGCTGTCCGCTGCTCGCCTTGTCGAGGCGGCCGATGGAGGACAGCGCCGGTTTGCGCCGCCGCCAGCGCGCCGGCAGCAGGTCGTAGATCAGCGGGCCGGCCTCGTCGCGGGAGCAGGTATAGCCCGCGGGTTTGTGCAGCATCAGGGTCAGGGGCGCGGGCGGATCCAGGACTTCGCCGTCGAGGCGCAGGGCGCCGCTGCGGGCCTCGGCGACGGCGATGGCTGCCGTAGCGTCGGTCAGCGCCATGCCGGCCAGCGTCAGCCGCCCGGCGCGGCACAGGGCGGCGGCCTCCTTGCGGCTGCAATACCCCAGATTCGACAGCAGCCGGTCGAGCCGAATCCGCTGGGGGTCACGCGCCACGGTCCGGCGCCGGCCGGTGTCAGTCGCGCAGCCAGCGCGCCACGTACCAGCAGCTGGCCGCGATGGTCATGTCTTCCCGGCGCGCCCAGGACAGCCCCTCGCGTACCAGGGCCTCGGCGATGCCCCGGCCGCGCAGCGGTTCGGGCACATGGGTGTGGTGAAAGTCCACGCCGCGCTTGCCCAGTCTCCGGTAGTAGAGCACCGCCTGCTCGCTTTCGACCCGGCACAGAAAGCGTCGCTGCTCCGGCTGGTGAATGATTTCCTGAAGGATCCCGGTAGTCTGCGTAGGTGCCATCTCCGCTGTTCCGTCACTGTTCCAATGGCGCCATGATAGCGCGCCTCCGGGATGGGTTCAGATCATGCCCAGCAGTGCCCGGGTTTCTTCTGGGGTGGCGATTTCGCGGCCCTGGCGCCGCGCCAGCTCGGCGACCTGGGCGACCAGCTCGGCGTTGGTGGGCGCGCCCAGTTCGGCATGGGGCCAGTCGCCCAGGCCAATGGAGAGGTGCCCGCCGGCGGCGATGACCCGGGGCGCCAAGTCGAGCACATTGCCGCCGTGGCAGCACAGCGTCCAGTGGATATCGCGATCCGCGGGCAGGGCGGACAGATGGGCGTCCAGCCCGGCCCGGGTGCAGGGATGGGCCGCTGGCAGACTGTCCCCGGTGAGCACGAAACACAGGTACAGGGGCTCCACTATGGCCTCCATGTCCAGGAAGGCGAGCAGTTGCCGGGTGAAGCTCAGGTTCCAGCACACCGCATAGGGCTTGACGCCGACGCGGCGCAGCTCGCCGGCGAAGTGGAGCAGGGTGGCGGTGGAATTGAGATACACGGCTTCGGTACTGACAAAGCGGCGCTGGTGGGGGTCATAGGCATCGACATTGGTCGAGCCCATGTCCAGCGGGGCGAGGTCGGGCCGCGTCGCCGAATCCTCGGCGAGCGCGAGCAGTGGCGCGATGCGAGTGGCGGCATCGCCATCCCGGGTGAAGGCGCCCAGGGTAGGGTGTACCAGGATATCGCTCCGCGCGCGGATGCGGCGGACGATGGCGCCGTTGGTGTCGGCGCCGTGATCCGCTCCGCCGCTGGGGTCGCGGGCGTGGAAGTGGACCACTGCCGCGCCGGCGTCCCGGCGTGGACAGCGGCTAGCGGCTGGCCGACAATCCCCACAGGTAATCCCCACAGGCAGAGCCGCGAAACCCCCGGCTCGCAGGTATTTACGAGGAGTTGACCATGGCGATGCGCGATGCCCAGGCGCGGGTGACGCGACTGCGCGATTACCGCGCTCCGGATTTCCTGATCGACCGGACCGAACTGTACTTTGATCTACGCCCCGGCGGTGATCTACGCCCCGGCGGTGACCTACGCCCCGGCCGCACCGAGGTGCGCACCACCCTGAGCCTGCGCGCCAATCCGGCCCGGGCCGAGCCGGGCTCGGAGCTGCGCCTGCACGGCGAGGGGCTGGAACTGCTCGAGCTGACGCTCGACGGCCGCGCGCTGGGCTCCGGCGACTATCGTTTGGAGGACGGCGAGCTGGTGATCCCCGCCGTGCCCGAGCGCTTCGAACTGTATTCCCGGGTCGCCATTCATCCCGAGGAAAACACCGCCCTGGAGGGTCTGTACCGATCGCGGACCCTGTACTGCACCCAGTGCGAGGCGGAAGGCTTTCGCAAGATCACCTACTATCTGGATCGTCCGGACGTGCTCTCCGAGTTCACCACCACCATCGAGGCCGACGCCGCCGAGTGTCCGGTGCTGTTGTCGAACGGCAATCCGGTCGCCGAGGGCAGCGCCGGGCCCGGTCGCCACTGGGTACGCTGGCACGACCCCTTTCCCAAGCCTGCCTACCTGTTCGCGTTGGTTGCCGGTGATCTCGCCTGCCTGGAGGACAGTTTCACCACCTGCAGCGGTCGCCGGGTGGCGCTGCGCATCTACGTCGAGCCCAAGGACCTCGACAAGTGCGACCACGCCATGGCTTCCCTGCAGAACGCGATGGCCTGGGATGAGCGGGTCTACGGCCGTGAATACGATCTCGACATCTTCATGATTGTCGCGGTCGACGATTTCAACATGGGCGCCATGGAGAACAAAGGACTCAATATCTTCAATACCTCCTGCGTGCTGGCGCGCCCCGAGACCACCACGGATGCCGGCTTCCAGCGCGTCGAGGCGGTGGTCGCCCACGAATACTTCCACAACTGGTCCGGCAACCGGGTCACCTGCCGGGACTGGTTCCAGCTCAGCCTCAAGGAGGGCTTCACGGTCTTTCGCGACAGCCAGTTTTCCGCCGATATGGGTTCGCCCACCATCAAGCGCGTGGAAGACGTCAACCTGCTGCGCACCGCCCAGTTCGCCGAGGATTCCGGCCCCACCGCGCATCCCGTGCAGCCCGACGCCTATGAGGAGATCGCCAACTTCTACACCCTGACCATCTACGAGAAGGGTGCCGAAGTGGTGCGCATGATCCATACGCTGCTGGGTCCGGAGGCCTTTCGCCGCGGCAGCGATCTGTATTTCGAGCGCCACGACGGCCAGGCGGTGACCATCGAGGATTTCATTGCCGCCATGGCCGATGCCAGCGGCCGCGACTTCGCGCAGTTCCAGCGCTGGTACCGTCAGGCCGGGACACCTCGAGTGCGCGTGGACGGCAGCTACGACGCTGCCGCACAACGCTATCGGTTGAAATTCGAGCAGAATTGTCCACCCACCCCGGAGCGCGCCGACAAACAGCCGTTGCTGATCCCCATCCGCCTGGGATTGGTGGGCACTGGCGGTGATCTGTCGCTGCATGTGCCCGGGCTTGCCGATGGCGCCACCGAGTTGGTGTTCGAATTGTCCGCAGCCAGCCAAACCCTGGAGTTCGAACGGGTGACCGAACCACCCATCCCTTCGCTGCTACGCGGCTTTTCGGCGCCGGTGAAGCTGGAGTTCGATTACCGCCGTGAAGACCTGCTGCAGCTGCTGCGCCGCGACAGCGATGGCTTCAACCGCTGGGAGGCCGGCAACCGCCTGGCGGTGGGTGTACTGCGGGAGTTGATCGATGCCCGGTTGGCCGGGCAGCGGCTGCGCTTCGACCCTGCGCTGACCGGAGCCTATGGAGAACTGCTCGAGGACCAGCAGCTGGACACCGCCATGGTCGCCCAGCTGCTCAGCCTGCCGAGCGAGAGCTATCTGAGTGAACTGGCTGAAGTGATCGAGGTGGAGGCCATCCACGAGGCCCGTCAGTTCGCGCGCCGCCAACTGGCCGAGACGCTCCGCCCACAGTGGCTGGCGGCCTATGAGCGCCACAGGGTTGCCGAGCCCTATCGCGCCGATGCTGCGCAGATCGCCCACCGCAGCCTGCGCAACCTGGCGCTCGCCTACCTGCTGCAACTCCCGGATGACGATCTCATCGAACTGGCCTGGCGGCAGTTCGAGAGCGCCGACAACATGACCGATGTCAACGCGGCGCTGGCGGCCCTGCTCAACAATCCGGCGCCGCCCGCCCAGGAGCGCGCCCGGGAGGGGCTGCAACGCTATTACGAGCGCTGGCGCGACGAACCCCTGGTGGTCAACCAGTGGTTCCAGTTGCAGGCCTGGTGTCCGTTGCCCGGGGGGCTGGAGCGGGTACGGACGCTGATGGAACATCCGGCATTCGAGCTGCGCAATCCCAACAAGGTGCGTGCCCTGATCGGCGTCTTCAGTGCAGGCAACCCGGTCAATTTCCATCGCGCCGACGGTGCCGGTTACGACTTTCTGGTCGCCCAGGTACTGGCCCTGGACGGGCTCAACCCGCAGGTTGCGGCGCGGTTGTTGGTCCCGCTCACCCGCTGGCGGAAGTACCCCGAACCGCGTGCCGGGCAGATGCGGGATGCCCTGCAGACAGTAACGGCGGCGCCTGGATTGTCCCGGGACAGCCACGAGATCGCCGCCAAGGCATTGCGCTGACATCGTCGCCGGTACCCCTTGCTGCCGGCGCGCCCCTGGTTAAAGGAGCTCTGCATGACCTACAAGACCGTCAAGGATATCGTCGACTACGCCCGCAAGCTGCACGAGGCCCTGTCCCACCAGTACGAGGAACTGGAGCAGCTCACCACCTCGGAGCGGGCGCAACTGATGCTGAGCTATCTCAACCGCCACGAGCAGCGACTCGCCGATGCCCTGCAGGACTACGAACAAGGCGCCGGCCATGGGCTCCTGGAAACCTGGCTACAGTACGCGCCGAACCTGGACGCCGGTCCCCAGATGGAGAAAATCCGCGACGTCGACCTCAACGATGTCGAAGCAGTGGTGGCCGCCGCCCTGGCCGTCGACGAGCATCTGCTCCGGGTCTTCAGAGAGATCGAGGAGCAGGCGGATATCGAGGCGCTGCGCGAGGTCGCACGCAGCCTGCAGCAGATTGAGCGCAACGAGGAACATCTGTTGGCCCGTGATGCGCTGCGCCTCAGCGACTTTTGACCGGTATCGGCCGAGGCGGCCTGCGGCCCGGCTGCCCGGTCTGCAGCGCGCCGCGGGCGGGCTTTTTCCTGGCGGTCGAAGGCCGTGACTACTGGCGTTGCGGCACCTGCCTGGCGACCTTTCTCGATGCGGCGCAGCTGCCGGATGCCGCCACCGAACTGACCCATTACCGCTGGCACCAAAACGATCCCGCGGATGCCGGGTACCGCGCTTTTCTCGATCGCCTGGTCGCGCCGCTGCGCCAGCGTCTGTCGGCCGGTGCCCGGGGCCTGGATTACGGCTGCGGCCCGGGTCCGGCGCTCGCCGCCATGCTGCGCGAGGCCGGGCATCCGATGGCGGTCTACGATCCCTTCTTCGCCCCGGATGCGGCGGTGCTGGAGGAGCGCTACGACTTCGTCACCTGCACCGAGGCGATCGAACATTTTCACCGCCCCGCGCGGGAGTTCGCCCGCCTCGACCGACTGCTCCGGCCCGGCGGCTGGCTGGGGCTGATGACCGAATTTCAAAGCGGGGACCAGCGCTTCGCCGGCTGGCACTACCGGCGCGATCCCACGCATGTGGTGTTCTACCGGGAGGACTCCCTGAGATATCTGGCCACCCGGGCCGGCTGGCACTGCGAGATCCCACGGCGCAATGTGGCGCTGCTGCGCAAGCCGGGATAGCGATCAGCTGGGGTGCGCGAGCAGGGCGCGAAGGATCACCCTGCGCGTATCCTCCGGTTCGATCACGGCATCGATCTCCAGGTGAGAGGCCGCCTCGGCGGCCTTGCCGCGGTCGTACATGGCCCGCAGCAGTTTGGCGAACAGCGCCTCGCGTGCGGCGTCGCCGGGGGTGGCGTCGAGTTCCCGCTTGAAGCCCAGCTGCACCGCCCCTTCCAGGCCCATGGCACCGAACTCGCCGGTCGGCCAGGCGGCGGCATAGACCGGCCGCGAGAAGCTGCCGCCGGTCATGGCGATGGCGCCCAGCCCGTAGCCCTTGCGCAGAAAGATCGCGACCAGCGGCGGCCGCAGCCGCGCCCCGGCGATGAACAGGTCGGACATCACTCGCACCGCGCCTTCGGTCTCGCTGTCCGGCCCGACCATGAACCCCGGGGTGTCGATCAGTGACACCACCGGCAGCCCGAAGTCGTCGCACATCCCGAGGAAGCGCGCGGCGCTCGCCGAGCCCTGGGTGTCGATGGCGCCGCCCAGCACCCGGCAGTCGTTGGCCAATACGCCCAGGGGCCGTCCCTCGATGCGCAGCAGGCCGGTGATCAGGGTGCGGCCGTGGTCCGGGCGGATTTCGATGAAGGAGTCGGTATCGGCCAGGGTGTGGATGATGCGCCGGACGTCGTAGCTGAAGCGGCGGTCGGCGGGCATCAGTTCCCACAGCCGGCGCTGGTCGGTGCAGCGCCAGGCGGTGACCGGGCCCTGGAAATAGCCGAGCAGTTGGCGCGCCAGCCGGGTCGCATGGCGCTCGTCTTCGGCAACTACGTCGATCACCCCGGTGCGGGTCTGTACGTCCACCGGGCCGATGGCGGTGGGGGCTACGGTGCCGAGGCCGCCGCCCTCGATCATTGCCGGGCCGGCCATGCCGATCCAGGATTCGCGGGTGGCCACCGTGATGTCGGCACAGCCGAACAGCGCGGCATTGCCGGCAAAGCAGTAGCCGTTGTTGACGGCGATGCGCGGCACCCGTCCGGCCAGGGCCGCCCAGGCGGCGAAGGTGGTCACTTCCATGCCCACTTCCTGGTCGGTATCGCCCGGACGACCGCCGCCGCCCTCGGTGTACATCACCACCGGCAGTTGCAGATCAGCAGCGAGATGCAGGGCGCGGTCCAGTTTGCGGTGATGAAAATAACCCTGGGTGCCGGCCAGCACCGTGTAGTCGTTGACGATCACGGCGGCCCGCGCCCGTTGTGCCGGAAACAGATCGGCATTGATGGTGGCGGTGCCGGTGATGACGCCGTCGGCGGCGGTATGGATCGCCAGCTCCTCGAAATCCCGGCGGTTGCGCTGCGCCGCTACCGCGAGCTGGCCGTACTCCTGGAAGGAGCCGGGATCGCACATGTCGGCGAGGTTTTCGCGGGCGGTACGAAAGCCGCGGTCGTGGCGCCTGCGCGCTGCGTCGCTGCGTTGCTGGTCGAGAGTCCTGGCCAGACGTGCCTGCACTTCGGAGTGGAGTTGATCCTTGTCGGCCAGCTGGGGGGCCGCGGCGCGGCGCCCCGGCTCGGCGCGGCGTTCGCCGCCGATGCGGATGCTGCAGATCGGGCTGTGCTCGGCCAGGGCTTCGCCGGACGCCGCGTGGACGCGCTCGATCACGCCGGTGACTGCGGAACGCACCGGCAGTTCGCCGTCGGCGGTCTCCAGCACGCCGATCAGGTCACCTGGCGTGATGCGTGCGCCGGTGTCGATTTCGAGACGGGCGAGGGTGGCCGCGCGCGGCGCGGTGATGGAGATGACTAGGCTCATGCATGGGATTCCGCGGGCCGGTGCGCAGGGGGCGCGCATTGGCGATCGCGAAATTGTAGCCGCTGAGCAGGCCTGACAAAAAATGTCCGCAGCGCGAGCCGGGGCTCGGCACTGCGGACCAGGAGTGGGGGTTCAGGGAGCGACCGAGATGCGTCCTTCTGGCGCCGCGTCGAACGGTTGCGGCAGGTTTTCGATATGCACGATCAGGGCGTCGAGATCGACCGGGCCGATCACCAGGTCCGTACCCTCGGTGAGCACGCTGAAGTTGTCGCCGCCGCCGGCCATGAAGCTGTTCACGGTGACGCTGTAGCTGGCGGTCGTGTAATAGGGGACAGACCACCTGTAATAGGGGACAGACCACGGTTTCTTGCTAAACTGGGCCAAGCTTTCTGCCCGGACACCGGCCATGCCTCGGCGTGCCCGCCTCGTTTTAGCCAATGTCCCCCTGCATATCATCCAGCGCGGCAACAATCGCCAGGCTTGCTTTTTCGCCGACGAGGACTATCGCTTCTACCTCGACTGGTTGACTGAGTATGCCGGCAAGACCGGCTGCCAAGTGCATGCCTATGTGCTGATGACCAACCATGTGCATCTCCTGATCTCGGCCGGTCGGGGCGAGGCGGTGGGAGCGCTGATGAAGGCGCTGGGGCAGCGCTATGTGCAATATGTCAATCGTACCTACCGGCGCAGCGGGACGCTTTGGCAAGGACGTTTTCGCTCCTGCCCGACCCAGGAGGAAACCTATCTGCTGGCCTGTCAGCGCTACATCGAGCTCAATCCGGTACGGGCGGGCATGGTGGAGCACCCGGCGCAATATCGCTGGTCGAGCTATCGGGCCAACGCGCAGGGCGAGACCAGTGCCTTGGTGAAGCCGCATCCGCTCTACGAGGAGCTTGGTGCCGATCCCGCCAGCCGGGAGGCGGCCTACCGCGAGCTATTCCGCTACGAGTTGGAGCCCGGTTTGGTCGATGATATCCGGCAGGCGACGAACGGCAATTTCGCGTTGGGCAGTGAACGCTTCGCGGCGCAGGTATCCTCGGCATTGGGACGGCGCGCGCAGCCGGGGAAATCGGGGCGTCCACGCAAGACGCTGGAGCCTGGGCCAGGGGGACTTTTTGAAAAAGGATAGGAACCCGTGTCCCCGATTTTCCTGTTGAAAAAGGATAGGAAACCGTGGTCTGTCCCCGGTTTCCCACCGTGGTCTGTCCCCGGTTTCCCCCCCGGTTTCCCCTCTTTGGGTAAATGTGACGTCAGGCCCGCTTGTTGCGTGATGCGCAACGTGATATAGTCGGTCCATGATCAAGTCGTTCCGGCACAAAGGCCTGCGCAAGCTCTTTGAGACCGGCAGCACCTCGGGCGTCCTGCCCAGCCACACAAAACGGCTTCGGATGCAGTTGGCTGCCTTGGACACCGCACAGGCCGTCGAGGACATGGACATCCCCGGCTTCCGGCTGCACCCGCTCAAAGGTCAAATGCGCGGGCGCTGGTCCATAACGGTCAATGGCAATTGGCGGCTGACGTTCGAGTTCCAGGATGGGAACGCTTACGTCCTGGACTATGAGGACTATCACTAATGGCTATGCACAACCCTCCTCACCCCGGTGAGTTCATCACCCAAGTCTACCTTGAGCCCAATGGCATCAGTGGTAGAGAGCTCGCGGAAAAGCTCGATGTCGCGGCGTCCACCCTCAGTCGCATCCTCAAGGGCACCAGTCGGGTCACCCCAGAGATGGCGCTGCGCCTTTCCAAGGCTGTTGGCCGCTCTCCCGAGAGTTGGCTCGCCATGCAGGACGCCCATGACCTTTGGGTTGCTCGTCAGCACGTCAACTTGCAGCGGGTTGGCAAGCTCAAGCTGACCGCAGCCTAATCGGAAAGGGGTCAGCCGAAGACTGAAAGGAGTCAGTTCTCGAAGAATAATAAAGAATAATAGGGGACAGACCACGGTTTTCTGATGAGCATAGGAGTTCCCCCGCGCCTCGCCGCGCGCTGCCGGATGTCCCATTTCATCACCCTCATCCGGCTGTGGCAACGACCGCCAAGCCTGCTTTATTGGCGACGAGGAATGCTGCTTTTGTCTCGATTGGCTGGGCGAACATAACGGCAAAGCCGGCTGCCGGTTGCGCGGGGAAAAAAATGTCCGCAGCGCGAGCCGAGGCTCGGCACTGCGGACCAGGAGTGGGGGTTCAGGGAGCGACCGAGATGCGTCCTTCTGGCGCCGCGTCGAACGGTTGCGGCAGGTTTTCGATATGCACGATCAGGGCGTCGAGATCGACCGGGCCGATCACCAGGTCCGTACCCTCGGTGAGCACGCTGAAGTTGTCGCCGCCGCCGGCCATGAAGCTGTTCACGGTGACGCTGTAGCTGGCGATCGGATTCAGCGGCGTGCCATTGACCAGGATGCTGACTGGATCGACCTGGTTGTCGGCCAAGGTCGCCGGATCGTTTTCGTGCCAGCTGTAGCTCAGTCCGGAGGGCTTCATGATCCGCGCGAAGGGCTGGCCGGCCCACTGCTGGTTGAGCAGGGCGATGAGTTGCTCGCCGCTCAGGGTCATGCGCACCAGGTCGTTGCCGAACGGCTGGACGCTGAACAGCTCGCCCCAGGTGACCTCACCGGCGAGGATATCGTCGCGGATGCCGCCCGGGTTCATCAATGCGATATCCGTGCCCATGGCGGCGCGCTGGGCATCGGCGATCAGGTTGCCCAGCGCCGACTCTCCGGCCGGGGTTGCGGCGCGGGTGATGTCCGTGGCGGCGACTCCCACCACCCGCTCGACCAGGGGCGCGACCGTGTCCGCAGCATCGGCGACCAGGGCGGCGACCTCGGCATCGGGCGCGAGCCCCGGGCCCTCGTCGGCCCAGGTGGTGAGGATGCGTGCTGACTTGTAGACGATGTCGCGGCTGCGCGGATCCAGGGCCAGATCGATATCGCCATAGGCGGTACTGGCCGAGAACGCCTGGGTGACCAGAATGGGCGTGCCGTTGTCGTTTTCCACCAGGGCATTGGTGTAACTATGGGCGTGGCCGGAGACCACCAGGTCCACCGCATCGTCGAGACGCCGCACGATCTCACCGATGGCGCCGTCGAGGACCACCGGGCCGACCGGTGTCGGATCGTCCGAACTCGGACTCTGCCGGGTGCCCTGGTGGATGCTGACGATGATCGCCTCCACGCCTTGGCGGCGCAGACGCTCGACCTCGGCATTGATGGCGTCAGCCTCGTCGAGGAATTCCAGTCCGGCCACCCCGGCGGGCGTGACGATGGTGGGCGTCTCCTTGAGCACGGCACCGATGATGGCTACCGGCAGGCCGCGCACCCGCTTCACCACCGAGGGCGGCAGCAGCGGCTCGCCGGAGTCTGCCCAGACCACGTTGGCGTTCACCGTGGGGTAGCGGGCACCGCGCCAGGGATCTTCCTGAAAGGGGCCGTCCTGGTGGTTGCCACCCTCCAGCAGGCGCAGCAGCTCGCCGGAGCCCTCGTCGAACTCGTGGTTGCCCAGCGTGCCGACCACATTGCACAACGGGTGCAGCTTGAATCGATAGCTGCAGTGGCGGTTGGTGAGCAGGTTCAGGAAGCTGATCGAAGGCTCGTCCTGGAGCAGGGCGGAGACCGGCGGGCTGGCGCCGACGTGGTCGCCGGCGTGCACCAGCAGGGCGTCCCGCGGTGCCTCGGCGGCCGCCGCCTGCAGATAGGCGGCCAGTACCGCGGCGCCGCCCACCGGGCGGCCGAACAGGGTACGGGGTTCCAGCTGGCCGTGGAAATCATTGATGCCGAGCACCTTGAAGTGTACCCAGGACTCCGGATTGGCGGTTCCGGGCCGCTGCCAGGTCACCGCCTGCGCGGCTGCGGCCCGTAGCGCCGGGTCGCCTTCGGCGCCGTGACTCTGGTGAGGGTCGTGACCCTGGTGGATGTCCGGGGCCGCGCCCACCGGGCCTCCGGTGAGACAGCCGGCGACCAGCAGGGCGGCCGGAATGAGACTGCGGGGGACCAGCATGGCGAACCTCCAGTGTGTTCCATTGGTGTCCGGCAGTATCCGCAGCCGATATGCACAGGGCTTGACGGCCCAGTGACAGATCCATGACCGCGGCGAAGGGTCGGGGTGTCGCCGAGCCTGTTGCACGAGGGTCCAGCGGGCGCTCTCCGGGGTGACCGGGCGCGGGCCTCGGTTGCGGAAGGAAGGCTTGCCTTTCACGGGCGAGCTGGTAACCATGGAGTCATGTCGAAGCACTGCCCGGGCCGCGCAGGGCGCCGGCCGGCAGCGCACCCCCTTGCCCTGGAAAGGCGGGCAGGCGCGGCGAGCGGCCGCCAGGACAAAAGAACAACGCCATCTTTGCTGTCACCAACCACCTCTGAACCACCACTTCTCAACAACCATTACGGGGATACTTCGATGACGACTGCCAAACCCTACACCACCGACCCGGCCGAGCTGGGTTTCGATCCCGAGGCATTGCGCCGCAAGTACGAATACGAGCGCGACAAGCGGCTGCGCCCTGAGGGCTTCGGCCAGTACCGCGACGCCAAGGGCGAGCTTGCGGAATTCATGATCGACCACTATGCGAAGCCCTTCGTCCGCGCGCCGCTGACCGATGAAGTCGAGTTCGCCATCATCGGCGGCGGCTACGGCGGCCTGCTGGCGGGCGCCCGGCTGCGCGAGATCGGTGTGAAAAGCATCCGCTTCATCGACCGGGCCGGTGATTTCGGCGGCACCTGGTACTGGAACCGCTATCCCGGCGCCCAGTGCGACATCGAGGCCTATGTCTACATGCCGCTACTCGACGAGCTCAACTATGTGCCCACCGAGCGCTACGCCCATGCGCCGGAGCTGCTCCAGCACAGCATCGACATCGCCAAGCACTACGATCTGTATCGTGATACCTGCTTCCAGACCGAAGTCACCGGGATGGAGTGGGACGACACCAGCAAGCACTGGATCATCCGCACCAATCGCGGCGATGCGATGAAAGCCCGCTTTGTCGCCATGGCCAACGGCCCCCTCACGCGGCCCAAGCTGCCCGGCATTCCCGGCGTGGAAAAATTCAAGGGCCACACCTTCCACACCAGCCGCTGGGACTACGACTACACCGGCGGCAGCTGCGAAGGTGGCATGAACAAGCTCAACGACAAGCGCGTCGCCATCATCGGCACCGGTGCCACCGCCATCCAGTGCATCCCGCATCTGGGTGAGGACTGTCTCTTATACACATCTGACGCTGCCGACGAATAGAGAGGTGTAGATCT
>CAJXRS010000070.1 GCA_913060555.1 uncultured Gammaproteobacteria bacterium
CTCCCGCCCCCACTCGGCCAGCTCAGCGAGCAGCGCCCGCCCGCCGGGGTCGGATACCTCGCCGTCGAGCCGCGCCAGCTCGGCACGGTAGGCCGCCAGGCCCAGATAGCCGGATCCCGGATCGGTCAGCCGCCAGCGGCAGAACTCCCGCCAATTCTCGGCCTCCAGCTCGCTCAGCGACTCCGGAAAATGGCGCGCCCGGTAGCGAAACAGCAGCTCCCGATAGCGCTCGTCGCGAAACTGGATGCAGTCGTCGATCAAGGCGTCCCCGGCGGCGCCGCGCACCGCCGCCAGCAAAGGCCGTTCGGCGTCGGCCAGAAAACCCGCGTACAGCTCCGTATCGGCGTCCGCGCCCCGTAGCCGCGGCTCGGCCGGCGCGAACACCTGTGCCAGCTTAACGCCGAGGTCGGCGCCGCTCAGCATCTGCCAGTGACGCTCGCAGCGCTGCAGATCGATGTGCAGGCGCCGCGCGGCGGCCGCATCCAGCAACCTGGGGGTGAGCACCACCGGACAGCGGTTGAGGTGAATGACTTTCAGCGGCAGCCGCTCGGCGCCTTCCGGGAGCGCATCCGCGGGGCTGAATACCAGCTCCCGGATCGCCGCGGCGTCGCACTGGATCAGGGCCTCGGCGTCACCCATCAGATCGAAACAGATGACGCCGTTGGCGTTGCCGGGGTGCCGCGCCAGGGGCAGCATCAGGCCGGTGTAGCCGCGCTCCCTGGGCAGCCGCCCGGAGACGTGCAATACCGGCCGCCGGGCTGCCGGGTCGAGCAGCGGCTGCAGGCGTTTCTTGCCGCGCAGGTCGTAGAGATGGCGGTAAAGCTGGGGCTGCCGCCCGCGCACCAGCCGAGCCAGAGCCAGGGTCGCCTGGACATCGGCCAGGGCGTCGTGGGCCTGGCCGTGGTCGATGCCATTGGCGGCGGTCAGATCCTCGAGCCGGAAACTGGGACTGCCGTCGTCGTGATCCGGCCAGCGGATGCCCTCCGGGCGCAGCGCCCGCGCCACCCGCAGCATGTCGATGATGTCCCAGCGCGAATTGCCGTCACGCCATTCGCGCTCGTAGGGATCGTGGAAATTGCGGTAGAGCAGGTAGCGGGTGAACTCGTCGTCGAAACGAATGCTGTTGTAGCCCACCCCACAGGTGCCAGGGGCGCCCAGCTCGGCGGCGACCCGGGCCGCGAACTCGGGCTCCGGCAAGCCTTCGCGCCGGGCGCGCTGCGGGCTGATGCCGGTGATCAGGCAGGCCGCCGGATGCGGCAGTAACAGGGGATCCGGCTGGCAGTAGAAACGCACCGGGTCGCCCAGCGGCTGCAGATCGGCGTCGGTGCGAAGACCTGCGAATTGCAGCGGCCGGTCCCGAGCGGGTTCCGTGCCACTGGTTTCATAATCGTGCCAGAACAGACTGTTCATACCGGCATCCTGCCATGATCTGCGCTGGGCCGCGCTCGAAAAAGGGAACGGCGCCAGAGGCGCCGTTCCGGTCTACAGGTGAATACCCCGGTTTACTCGGGCATCACTTCGACATAGCTCAGCTGACCGACCACGCGGCGGTTGCGCTCCCGTCCCTCCGCGGTGGAGTTGTCGGCGATCGGCCGGCTTTCGCCGTAAGCCCTGGTGGAGATACGGCCAGAGGGAATGCCATAGTCCCGGGCCAGCTTGGCCTTGACCGCCGCCACCCGCCGCTGGGAGAGATCCTGGTTATAGGTCTCGGTGCCGATGGCATCGGTATGGCCTTCGAGGACCAGCTCGATGTCGTCGTGAGCCTTCATGGCATTGGCCACCGCCTCCAGTTCATCGCCGTAGATCCCGCGGACCACCGCCTTGTCGAACTCGAACAGCACCTTCAGCTCCACCGTGATGGTGCGCGTCTCGGGCTCCGGCGCGGGGGGCGCTGCGACCGGCTTGGATACCGGTGCAGGTGCCGGTGCCGCCTGTACCACGGGCGCCGGCTTGGGACCGTTGAAATAGTAGTTCACCGCCAGGTTGAGGGCACCGTCGACGGCGTTGTTCTTGTCGTCACGCACCTTGTACAGCGCACGGACATCACCGCGGAACTCCAGGTGCTCGGTGAACATCTTGGACATGCCGAAGCCCAGGCCCGTTTGCCAGGTATGGGATTCTTCACCCCCGAGATCGAGCGCCTCGGGAGTCCCGGGCTGGTCGCCGAGATCGAAATAGCTGATCCCCGCGGTCCAGTAGGGGCGCCAGGCGGTGCTATCGGGATTGGCTTCGCCCAACCAGTAGTACATGTCCAGCTTGGCCATATCCAGATCTTCGCCATCGATATCGGATCCGGCACCGATTTCCAGGGCCCAGTCATTGGAGAACCGGTAACCGAGGTTGATGCCACCGACCACGGAATCCTTGCCCCCGCCGACGAAGCGGCTGCTGTCCAGATAGTAACCGGTCAGGGAGCCACCGACATAGGCGCCTTCGTTGGCCTGCGACTGCATCGCGAAACCAAGGGATAGCGCCAGGGCCCCCGCCACGGCGACGTTGTTGATCTTCATTGCACTTCCTCCATCTAAAGCAATTTCCCGGTCCGCCCGGCATTCCGGCACGGAGATCGAGTCATGGTACGGCCTCGGCCGCAAAAAAAGAATCCTCCCCGAACGATCGGTCGGGGTTCATGTCCTGGGTCAAACCGGCCTCCGGGCGCGCCACCCGAGGGCTCTATGTTCTACGCCGGTATCCGCCAACCCCGGTCAAATCAGGTGACAGGCCGGGACATACCCGGCCATGATGCAAAATCTGTCGCCCCGAAAGTGTGCTCTGGATCACAATTTTCAAGCCGGGGTCAGGCTGCGGCTTTCGATCACCGCCCGCCAGTGCTGTGGGCCGGTGACGTGCACGGCTTCGCCCCTGCTGTCGACGGCGACGGTCACCGGCATGTCGCGCACCTCGAACTCGTAGATCGCCTCCATGCCCAGCTCCGGAAAGGCGACCACCCGCGCCGCGGTGATGGCCTTGGACACCAGGTAGGCCGCGCCGCCGACCGCCATCAGGTAGACAGCCCCATGGTCGCGGATCGCATCCACGGCGGCGGTGCCGCGCTCGGCCTTGCCCACCATGCCCAGCAGGCCGGTGCGCTCCAGCAGGGTGCGGGTGAACTTGTCCATCCGGGTCGCCGTGGTGGGGCCCGCCGGGCCGACCACCTCGTCGCGCACCGGATCGACCGGTCCCACGTAATAGATGAAGCGGCCGGTGAAATCCACCGGCAGGGATTCGCCCGCGGCGAGCAGATCGACGATCTTCTTGTGGGCGGCGTCGCGCCCGGTAAGCAGCTTGCCGCTCAGCAGCACGGTCTCGCCGGGTTGCCAGGCGCGCACCTCGGCAGCCGTGACCCGATCGAGATCGACGCGGCGGACATCATCGCCGATCTCCCAGGCCACCTCCGGCCAGTCCTCCGGGCGCGGCGGCTGGAGGCGTGCCGGACCCGAGCCGTCGAGCACGAAATGGGTGTGGCGGGTGGCCGCGCAGTTGGGGATCACAGCCACTGCCTTGTTGGCGGCATGCGTCGGATAGTCCCTGACCTTGACGTCGAGCACCGTGGTCAGCCCGCCGAGCCCCTGGGCGCCGATACCCAGGCCGTTGACCCTGTCCATCAGTTCCAGGCGCAGCTCCTCGGCGCGGCTGGCCGGGCCGCGGGCGCGCAGATGCTGGATGTCGATCGGCTCCAGCAGCGCCTCCTTGGCGAGCAGCATGGCCTTCTCCGCAGTGCCGCCGATGCCTACGCCCAGCATGCCCGGCGGGCACCAGCCCGCACCCATCCTGGGAACCTGATCGAGCACCCAGTCGACGATCGAATCCGAAGGATTGAGCATCGCGAACTTGGCCTTGGCCTCCGAGCCGCCGCCCTTGGCGGCGACATGGACCTCGACTTCACCGCCGGGCACCAGCTCGGTATGGATCACCGCCGGGGTGTTGTCGCCGGTGTTGCGGCGGGCGCCGTCGGGATCGGCCAGGATCGAGGCGCGCAACAGGTTGTCCGGATGCCGATAGGCGCGGCGCACGCCCTCGTTGACCATATCGGCGAGCGTCAGATCGGCGTCCCAACGCACGTCCATGCCCACTTTCAGAAACACCGTGACGATCCCGGTGTCCTGGCACAGCGGCCGGTGACCGAGCGCGCACATCCGCGAATTGACCAGGATCTGGGCCAGCGCATCACGGGCCGCCGGCGACTCCTCGCGCAGATAGGCCGCGTGCACGGCCTGGATGAAATCCAATGGATGGTAGTAGGAAATGAACTGCAACGCGTCGGCGACACTGGCGATCAGATCGTCCTGGCGAATGGTGGTCATTTGCTACTCCTGGATGATATGGCTCGCCGGCCAGCACTCCGGGGCTGGCACCATACTGGATTCCCCACCCGGGCGCCAATATTTCAGGGACCCGAGAGCTGCTCGCGGATCACCTGCAGCTGTAGGTTGGTTTCGCGGCGGAAAGAATCTATGGAAGCCAGCGCCTTGCGGTTCTCGGCGCCGCTGCGGGCTACGCTGTCGCGCAGCTCCCGGACCTGGCCCTCGAGCGCGCCCACCCCCGTTCTGGCCTGGCGAACCTGGCCCTGGAGCTCCTCCAGGGCGGCATTGTCGGCGAGCCGCTCGCGCTTCAGCGCCTCGATACCCGCCGCCAGTCCGGCCACCTGGGATTTGGCCGCGGCGGCCGCCTCCGCCGCCTCCCGCGCGCTCGCCCTGGCGCCCTTCAGATCCTGCTCCAGCCGCTTGAGCTCGCCCTCCAGCCCGGCCAGCGCCTTGCCCTGCTCCTCGATGGCACTGCGGTTGCGATCATTGGCCACCCCCCAGAGCTTCTTGATCTCCGACCAATGAGTATCGAGCTTGGCGTCCTGGGCCTCCAGGCGAGAGGCCAGGCTGGCACCGGATTCGCTGAGCGTTTCCCCGGTGGAGTCGAGGCGCGTGCGCAACTGGGTGAACTGCCGATCGAGCGCCTCCAGCCCTTGCTGTTGCTGCCAGGAAAACCAGCCCAGGCCAGCGGCGCCCAGCAGCGCCGCCAAAGCCAGGAATCGCCACCCGGCCCCGCCGCCGCGCCGGGGCCGGGTGGCCGGGCGAGCGCCGGCGGAGCGGCCGCCGGGACGCTCATCGGGTTCCGCGTACAGGGGCTCGAACCGCTCATCATTCATAAATGCTGGTCTCGGGGGACAAGGGGACGAAATTATACGCCGGCCACGAAAAAGCCGGCCCCAGGGCCGGCTTTTTCGCTTCCGAAGGCTGTCTCTACATCAGTTGCAGCAGACCCGCCAGCACCACGGTCAGCACCAGGCTGGAGACGATCACACCGCGCACCGTGGTCATGGCCCCCTGCTTGCCCACCAGCCCATTGACCTCCAGCGCGACGACGATCAGCAGCGCGATAATGAAACCGACGCCGCCGCCTTCGGCCGAAAGAATGTGGCCTGTGTTGTAGCCCATATGCGGCGAAGCCAACATGAAATAGGCCATGGGAGCGGAGAACAGGGTGTTGGTACGCGATGCCAGCAGCGCCTTGGCGCCGGCAGCGGCCGCATCACCACCGCCCTGCACCAGGCCGAGGGCGATCTTCTGAGCGGGCCAGATCACCAGCCAGACATTGAGGAACATCAGGGTGCCGAGCAGGGCGCCGACCAGGATGAAGTCGTTCAATGTCCCCTTCTGCATGACCCCGACCAGCAGCACCAGGCCGGTGAGAAAGGTGAACATGGCGCCCCAACGGAACCACCAGAGCGCGCGCGGCGCCAGCTTGGCCTTGGCGTCACCCAGGGCTTCCGGGGTGGCTTCCTTGAAATAGGCCCCCTGCACGAAGTTGAAGTAATAGAGCATGCCGATCCAGGTGATGCCGAACAGCACATGCCCCCAGCGGAACAGGAAGTTGAGAAAATCCATGGTATTCATAGTTGAGTGCCACCTTTGTTGTTGCTTGAGTGATCGAAACGAAAGGGTTCTACCGCCCGACCCGGGCCGCTCCTCCCCCTCAGGCTTCGCCGCGCCCAATTCTAGACAGAAAACCCGTCGGTAAACACCTTACCCGAACGCGGCGGCGAATCGAAAAAAAACCCCGTGCCGAAGCACGGGGTTTTCGTGGAGCAGGCTGGAAGGCCGGGGGGCTTTACATCATGCCGCCCATGCCGCCCATACCACCCATGCCGCCCATGCCGCCCATATCGGGCATGCCGCCGCCGCTGGACTTCTCTTCCGGGACCTCGGCGACCATGGCCTCGGTGGTGATCATCAACCCGGCAATGGAAGCTGCGCCCTGCAGCGCGGTGCGGGTCACCTTGGCAGGGTCGAGAATCCCCATGGCCAACATGTCGCCGTACTCTCCGGTAGCGGCGTTGTAACCATAGCTATCCTTGCCCTGTTTGACCTTGTCGACCACCACAGAGGCTTCGGCGCCGGTATTGCTGACGATCTGCCGGAGCGGAGTTTCCATGGCGCGGATGACGATCCCGATACCCACGGTCTGGTCGTCGTTGTCTCCCTTGAGGTCCTTGATGGCTTGCACCGCACGGACCAGGGCGACCCCGCCGCCGGCAACCACGCCTTCCTCGACCGCAGCGCGGGTGGAATGGAGCGCATCCTCGACGCGCGCCTTCTTCTCCTTCATTTCCACTTCGGTCGCCGCACCCACCTTGATCACGGCAACGCCGCCGGCGAGCTTGGCCAGCCGCTCCTGCAGTTTTTCGCGGTCGTAATCAGAAGAGGTGTCCTCGATCTCGGCGCGAATCTGCTTGATGCGGCCCTTGATGTCCCCGTCGGAGCCCGCGCCATCGACGATGGTGGTGTTCTCCTTGGTCATGGTGACGCGCTTGGCCTGGCCCAGGTGTTCCAGGGTGGCGTTTTCCAGGCTCAGGCCGACTTCCTCGGAGATCACCGTGCCGCCGGTGAGGATGGCGATATCCTGCAGCATGGCCTTGCGACGGTCGCCGAAACCGGGCGCCTTGCAAGCCGCCACCTTGACCACACCGCGAATGGTGTTGACCACCAGGGTAGCCAGGGCTTCGCCCTCGACGTCCTCGGCGACCACCACCAGCGGTCGGCTGGATTTGGCGACGCTTTCGAGCAGCGGCAGCAGGTCGCGGATGTTGGAGATCTTGGTGTCGGCGAGCAGGATGTAGGGAGACTCGTGCTCGACGCTCATGTTCTCCTGGTTGTTGATGAAGTAGGGGGACAGATAGCCGCGGTCGAACTGCATGCCCTCGACGATCTCCAGCTGGTTCTCCAGGCCGGAACCCTCCTCCACGGTGATCACGCCTTCCTTGCCCACCTTGTCCATGGCTTCGGCGATGATCTGGCCGATCTGCTCATCGGAGTTGGCGGAGATGGCGCCCACCTGGGCGATTTCCCTGGAGTCGGAGCAGGGCCGCGCCAGTTTGCCCAGCTCGACGACCGCAGCGGCGACCGCCTTGTCGATGCCGCGCTTGAGATCCATGGGATTCATGCCCGCGGCGATGGCCTTGTGGCCCTCGTTGAGAATCGATTGCGCGAGCACGGTCGCAGTGGTGGTGCCGTCCCCGGCCTCGTCAGAGGACTTGCTGGCGACCTCCTTGACCATCTGTGCGCCCATGTTCTCGAACTTGTCCTGAAGTTCGATCTCCTTGGCCACGGAAACCCCGTCCTTG
Source organism: uncultured Gammaproteobacteria bacterium (assembly GCA_913060555.1). Classification (GTDB taxonomy): domain Bacteria; phylum Pseudomonadota; class Gammaproteobacteria; order Pseudomonadales; family Porticoccaceae; genus JAGPUQ01. The sequence continues at coordinate 7,616 of CAJXRS010000070.1, forward strand.
GTGATGGTGGGAGCGCCGAAAGCCTTGTCCAGAACCACGTTGCGGCCCTTGGGGCCCAGGGTGACACGCACCGCATCGGCCAATACGTTGACACCGGCCAGCATTTTCCTGCGGGCGCTGTCGCCGAATTTCACTTCTTTAGCTGCCATGATTATTTCTTCTCCAATAAATCAGTGGTGAATCTGTGTGGAGGCGGGCTCAGCCGGTGACGATCCCGAAGATGTCGCTCTCGCGCATCACGATCAGCTCGCTGCCATCGGTGTCCTCGACCGTGTTGCCGGCATAGCTGCCGAACATCACCTTGTCGCCGACCTTCACTTCCAGCGGGCGGATCTCGCCCTTGTCGTTCACATGTCCGGTACCGACGGCGATCACTTCACCCTGATTGGGTTTTTCCTTGGCCGAACCCGGCAGCAGGATGCCACCAGCGGTTTTCTCTTCCTCTGCCTTGCGACGCACGACCACTCGGTCGTATAGGGGACGGATCTTCATTGCGGTTTGTTCTCCACTTGTCGTGACTTGTAGACCAAACGTGTTCGGGCCACCCCGAAAACTCTGCCTTATGTGGTGACGCCCAGTGGGATTACAAGACCCTGCCGGCAAAATTCCCATGGCGCACATGACCGGCGATCTCCCGGGCAAGCCAGCTAATGGGGGAGCGGGCGTCGGAATTCAAGAGGGGCCCTCAGTCCTCGCGCTCCCCTCAGACCTCGCGCTCCCCCTCAGTCTTCGCGTTTGTAGTCGCCCTCGATCAGATCACCGCGTCCGCGGCGGGCGCCCGGCGGCACCACCCGGGACGAGGCCAGCAGCCGGCCGGCCAGCCAGCGGCGCAGCGCCGGAACCAGTCCCGCCAGCCCGGCCGCATCGGTAAGCAGCCCGGGCATCACCAGCAGCAGGCCGGCCAAGGCCACCAGCATGCCCTCGATCACCTCGGCCGCCGGCGTCTCGCCGCGCTCCAGACGCGCCCGCACCCGGGTCAGGGTGCGGAATCCCTGGCGGTTGAACACGCCGGCGCCCAGCAGCGCGGTGGCCACCACCAGACCCACGGCCAGGGTGGCACCGATCGCCGCCCCGACCCGGATGAGCAGCCAGAGCTCGACGATCGGCAACACGAGAAAAATCAAAAAAGGCACCACTGGCCCCCAGGTTGGTAGCGGTATACAGGGGAGGTTGGGCCGCGGCCGCCGCTTTGCAAGTCCGCTGGTCGCAAGGCAAGGGATTCAGTTATGGTTGCGGCTTTCCACCTGCCGTCGCCATGCCCGCTTTCCGCCAGTCCGCGATCCTCAACCGGCGCATGCTGATCTGCCTGTTCACCGGCTTCGCATCTGGCCTGCCGCTGTACGTGCTGATCTCCCTGGTGCCGGCCTGGCTGCGCAGCGAACAGGTGGAGCTGCGCGATATCGGCCTGTTCGCGCTGATCGGGCTCCCCTACACCTGGAAATTCCTCTGGGCGCCGCTGGTCGAGCGCTACCCGCTGCCCCTGCTGGGCCGCCGCCGCGGCTGGATGCTGGCCAGTCAGATCGGCACCCTGGCGGCGATCGCGGCACTGCCGCTGTTCCGTGTCGACACGCAACTGGGAGTCATCGCCGCCCTCTGCGCCCTGATCGCCGTACTCAGCGCGACCCAGGACATCGTCATCGACGCCTACCGCCGCGAACTGCTGCCGGACGAGGAGCTGGGGCTGGGCAATGCCCTGCACGTCAATCTCTACCGACTCGCCGGGCTGATCCCGGGCTCCCTGGCGCTGATCCTCGCCGACCATCTGCCCTGGCAGCCGGTATTCGCCATCACCGCCGCCTTCATGCTGCTCGGCATCGGCCTCACGCTGGGCATCCGCGAACCGCCCCATGTGGCGCCGCCGCCGGCCAGGCTGCGCGATTCCGTGGTCGAGCCGTTCCGCGAATTCTTCGTCCGCGACGGCAACCGCCGCGCCTGGGCCATTCTGGCCTTCCTGGTGCTCTACAAGCTGGGCGACAACCTGGCCACCGCGCTGGCCACCCCCTTCTATCTGGATCTCGGCTTCAGCCTGTCCGAGATCGGCGTGGTCGCCAAACAGGCCGCGCTCTGGCCGATGATCGTCGGCAGTCTCGCCGGCGGCCTGCTGATGCTGCGCATCGGCATCGACCGTGCACTGTGGCTGTTCGGCGTGGTGCAGATGCTTTCCATCCTGGGTTTCGCACTGCTGGCGCGGGTCGGCCACGACCTCTGGCTGCTGGCCGCCGCCATCGGCTTCGAATATCTGGGGGTCGGCCTGGGCGCAGCGGCGCTGATCGCCTTCATGGCCCGCACCACCAGCATGGCCCACACCGCCACCCAGCTGGCCCTGTTTACCGCCCTCGCCGCGCTGCCCCGCACCCTGGTCAATGCCGGGGCGGGCTATGTGGTCGAAGCCATCGGCTGGGAAAACTTTTTCTACCTCTGTACCCTGCTCGCAGTGCCCGGCATGTTACTGCTGCCGGTGGTCGCTCCCTGGCGCGCCAGGCCCGTTGCGGCCGCTGAGACCCCTTGATATGACCAGACTCTATACCCGCAGCGGCGATCGTGGCGAGACCGGACTCGCCGACGGCCTCCGGGTGCGCAAGGACGATCCCCGCATCCAGGCACTGGGCAGCCTCGACGAATGCAACGCCCAGCTCGGCCTGCTGCTCGCCCAACTGACGCCCGATCAGGCGGACCTGCGCCAGTTGCTGACGCCGGTCCAGCACTGCCTGTTCGAACTGGGCGCCGGTGTCGCCGGCGCGGAAATGACGCTCCAGGCCGGCGACGTGGCTGCGCTGGAAAGCGCGATCGACGACCTCTGCGCGCGCCTGCCGCCGCTGCGCCGCTTCGTGCTGCCCGGGGGCAATCCACTCGCCGCCCAGGCGCAGGTGGTACGGGCGGTGTGCCGGCGCGCGGAACGCGATCTGCTCGCGGCCGCAGCGGCCGAAACCTGGGATCTCGGCCTGCGCTATCTCAATCGACTGTCGGACCTGCTGTTCGCCGTGGCCCGCACCTTGGCGGTACAGGCCGGCGGCGAAGTGCCCTGGGAACCCCGCGCGCGGCGTTGAGCAAAAGCAGCTGGCCTCCCCGCAGGCATTTTTCTGCGCGCAGCGCTCAGGCGATCCAGACCAGCGCCACCAGCACCAGCCAGGCCAGCACCGTGCGCCGAAACAGCGCCTCCAGCGCCCGCACCCGGGTGGCCAACGCGATGCCGGGGTCGAGATCCGCGGGCAGCTCGTCCAGGGCGTGCTCGACATAGCCCCCGGCGACCCGTGCCGAGCCCTCCGCAGACCACAGGCTCGCCGCCCAGGGGCCCAGCGCCCGCCCCGGCCGGCCGCTCACCGCGGCGGCCAGACCGAAGGCGCGCAACGCCGGCCACTCCAGCCAGGCGCACGGGCAGGCGCCGCTGCCGGTCGTCGCCGCCACCCGTTCCAGGCAGCGATAGAGCAGCGCGCCGGGCGCGCCCAGCAGCGCGAACCAGAACAGCACCGCAAACCATTCGCGCAGGAAGCGCAGCGCCAGCACCTCACCCGTGGCAGCGCGCAACTCGTCGACATCCGCCACCGCTTCGGCGGCGCCTGCGACGCCCAGTTGGTCGAGGCTGTGCAGCGCCGCCTGCTGATCGCCGCGATAGCCATCGGCGACCAGGTTGTCCAGCAGTGCGCGCCAGGGGGTGCCCCCCAGACAGCCGACCAGCACCAGGAACTGGATCAGGAAGCCCAACAGCCCCCACAACCAGCCGCCCAGCAACCACAACAATAGCCACACGGCCGCGGCCGGCACCACCACCCCGGTCAGCAGGCGCGACCACTCCGGGGCCGCGGTCGCCACCGGGGTCCAGTGCGCCGGCCAGGTCAGGGGCGGCGGCCGATCGCGCCAGTGCACCAGGACCGCGAGCAGTATGGCCAGAAATTTCATGACACCTCCTCCTCCAGCAAGGCCCGCAACCTGGGCCAGTCGAAACCCGGGCCCGGATCGGTCTTGCGCCCGGGCGCGATATCACAGTGCCCGACGATACGCTGCGCCGCCAGCCCCGGATAGCGCGCCAGCAGCGCCCGGGTCACCGCCGCCAGCGCCCGCATCTGCGCCGCCTCGTACCCGGAGGTGTCGGTGCCCTCCAGCTCGATGCCGACGGCGAAATCATTGCACGCCGGGCGGCCGGCGTAGCGCGAACGCCCGGCGTGCCAGGCGCGCCTGCCGAACGGCACGAACTGCAGGGCCCGGCCGTCACGATCGATCAACAGATGGGCCGACACCCGCAGCCCGTCCAGCTCGGCAAAGGCCGGGTGGGCGTGCGGATCGAGGCGGTTGAGAAACAGACGCGCCACCGCATCGCCCCCGAATTGCCCGGGCGGCAGGGAAATGTTGTGGATCACCAGCAGCGAGATCTCGCCGTGGGGACGGTCGTCACAGTTGGGAGAAGGCAGGCGCCGCGCGCCGGCGAGCCAGCCGTCGGAATCGATCTCCAGCATGCTTCCGACCCGGGTCCGATCCTGCAGCGGCCAGCCTATCCCATGGCCAGCGCCGTTTGAATACCGCCGCGGCGGACTCAACCGGCCGCTGCGACATGGCCCAGGGCCTGCTCCAGGGCCTCCTCGAAGAGCCGCGAGTTGTCGAGGGCGATCAAGCGGCCCTCCTTCATCGCCAGCGCCAGCCGCCGCCGCGACACACGCCGCACCGCACCGCCCTCGCGATCGCTGAGCACATGGGTGCCCGAGGGCTGGACCAAACCCAGCAGCCGGGCACGCACCCGCTCGCCGCCAGCTTCCTTGAACTCCACCCAGCCGCCGACCCGCAGCGAATCGGCGCGGCTCAGGTCGATATCGCTCAACGAGCACTCCTCGCCCTCGCCCTCGGGAGCGGGCTCTCCGGGCAGCGCCAGCTTCAGGGATGTCACCACCGTCCGCAACCGGGGGTCGCCGAGCTCGCGCGCCTCCTCCAGCGCCCTCAGGGTACCCGCCGGATGTCCGCTCGGCTCCGCGCCACCCGCCAGGCAGCCGCGCAGCTCGGCCAACAGCCGGCGTGCCTCGAAGCTGTCGAACGCAATCTCTTCGAGGCGTTCGCCGAGCGCGCCCCAGAGCCGGGTGACCAGTTCGGTATCCGGCCGGTCGTCGCCGAGCAGGCCGAGCAGTTGGTCGAGTAGCTGAATCGCGGCCCGCCACTGCTGCGAATCCTCGCCACTGCGGAACCAGGCCAGAAACAGCACCCGGCACCAGGCCCGTTCTAGCAGATTGACCAGCGCCAGCGGACAGCTGCGCCCCGCCAGCCGCCCGTTCAGCACCTCGGCGACCCGGCGATGGGCGAGATTGGTTCGTTCCCGGGCGGCGGCTTCGCCGAGCGCCCGCTCGGCGAGCTTCTCGGTGCGCTCCCGCTCGCCTTCGACCAGGCCCACGAACTCGGCCAGCAGCTGCGCCAGGCGCCGCGGTTCCGCGGCAAGGCGGCCCAGACTCTCGATCGCCTCCTCGGCGCGGCGGAACAGGGCCTGGTCGGCATAGCCTTCCTGATCCAGGTAGTCGGTCGCCGCACCGATGATTTCGTTGAGCAGCCGGCGTCCCGGATGCCAGGGCTTGTCGATGAAGGTCGGATCCCCGCTCGCCAGCTCGGCAATGGGAACATCCGCGCCCTCGAGCAGATCACTGAGCGGCATCGGCATCCAGGTGCCGGACGCCATCGCCTCGAACAGGGTATCGACCAGGGTCAGCAACTGGTGGTCCAGCGGATGCAGGCTGGCCAGGCTGCTGCCCCGCTGCGCCAGCGCCACCTGCGCCCGGGCCAGCAGCCCCCGGCGCGGAGCACCCTGGCGTTGGGGTTCCCGGGTCAGCGCGCCGAACAGCTCGGCCAACTCCTGACTGGCGCCATGGTCGTCCTGCGGATCCGCGCATCCCGGCGGCAGCGTGGCCAGCAGCCGCCGGCTGGCGGAGCGGCGGGACGCAGCGGTCCTGGGT
>CAJXRS010000071.1 GCA_913060555.1 uncultured Gammaproteobacteria bacterium
GAAACTTAGCGGAAAACTCCATCTCCGAACGATCCAGTTTTCAGGGAGCAGAGCAATTGCCGGAGGTATTCCGCGCAATCTGTTTGACCCGTCAAAACATTAGACATTGCGAGAGCCGCAGCTCTTTCTGATGTCGCGCTGACTATGCCTGATGTCACCGTACCATTGATGGTTGCGCGGAACACTTCCTTCTGACAGACCGAAAAACGCATTTCGCGGCGAAGATTACGTCCTGTCAGCTCTGCAAGGGCATCACTTGCGTTATCGTTGAGCAAGAGGGTGATGGTGCTGCGCACTTCACCCGCCCCAACGTCAACACCTGCTATATCCTCGACGCCAAATGTGATCGTGTCGTCGTCGGTCGAAAGCTGTGCCAAGTTGGTTGGTTCGCTTTGCGCATTTGCCTGCGTCGAAAAGACAAATAAAAGCGCAGCCAATGTGATTCCGGTGTAGTTCAAATTTCTTGCACTCCGCAGATGGGGCTGCATTAAGTTTCGCATACCTTTTAGACAAAGGCCATTCTTGAGACAATTCCGGTGACTGCAAGTCATTACGGCACACCCGCCCACACCGGGCCGTCCCCCCCCATCTTGCTCACTCCCCATCACACCGCTAAGCAAACGCCATGAGCAGCAAGCATCCCTCCGGCGCCCCGTGGCGCAACTTTTATGGCCGTTTCAAGGGCAAGACCCTGCGTCCGGCGCAGGAAACCTATCTGGAGGAGGATCTCGCCGCGCTTTCCCCCGGTGCCGTCGGGTGGGATGAGAACCCCGACCGTAACCCGCTTGATCTGAACGCGCTGTTCGGCGGGCGTGACCTCTGGGTCGAGATCGGGTTCGGCGGCGGCGAGCATCTGGTGCATCAGGCCGAACGCAATCCCGGCGTCGGCATCATCGGCGCGGAGCCTTTCATCAACGGTGTCGCCATGCTGCTGGGCAAGATCCGCAAGGCGAAGGTCGATAACCTGCGCGTGCATCACGCCAAGGTCGTCAAAGCTTGGCTGGCTGAGCACAAGGACGAGATCGAGGTGTTCTACTTGCCATCCTATTCGCCGGAACTGAATCCGGATGAGTATATGAACTGCGACCTCAAGGCCGGCGTCCACGGCGGGCTGTTCGCCTGCTGGTGATCATGTCGGCTACCGCAACACCCAAGGCGAAGGCTGTTACCAATGCTCGTTGGCGGGGAGCGACCAGGGCCCGGACACGGTCGTGGGCCCCAGCAGCTTGCCGCAGTCGGGCGCGCGCCCTCGCTACCGCATCAGTCGGCGAATCCATAAGCTCATGCCCCCGGCTCCGATCAGTAATAGAACGCCGGTGATCAACAGCGACGAAACCGGATCGGTCAGGTCGCGCAGCCACTTTTCAGTCCCCAGCGCGAGCATCAGTATCCCGGCGAAGGCTACCAGACCGCTTAGCGCTACCAAGCCCAATGCGAACCCGAGCTGAAAGGTCTGTCGTTTGAGTCGACCTCCCTCGAGCTCCAACAGATCGATCAGTGCGAGCAGCCATTCCGTCAGTCGATTCAGCGCGGGCCTCCCCGGTCAAGTAATTTGGCGAGGATGAATCCTACGCCAAATGCTGTCACCAGGCTGCTCCAGGGGTGGTCTCCAACCCGATGCTCCACTTGCTCATAATATTCGTGGCCTCGCTCGGTCGCCGCCTGAGCACTGTCGCGGAGTCGGTCTCGAGCGCCGTTCAAGGTCTCGCGGGAGTGTTGCCTGGTCGCTGCCGCCTGCTCGCGCCCGGCCTGTTTGAGGCTGTCGGCCAGCTCGCCTACATCTTTGCGCAGTCGATCGAAATCCTCGCGTAATGCCTTGAAGTCGTCTGTTGGTGCCTGGCTCATGTCACTACTCCTTTTGCCTTGTTGTCTGTGCAACGATTGTTGCTGAATCCATGGGGCGCCGGAACTCCGCACGGCTCCGCCGATTGCCGAGGGCGGCAAGCCTCTGGCGAATGCCATGGACGTCACAGCCTGCGATACTGTGGAGCCGCGCCAAGGGCGAGGCCCGCCGCCGGCACCAAGTTCGACACCGCAAGAGCCGGGACGTTCGCCGCGCGTAATTCCGTTGAGGCATGGAGTATGGATTTCAATCCCGACTGGAGCGACATCACCAGCAACCTGGTTCATCTCGGTATCGCCTACCTGCTCGCCATTCCCATCGCCTGGAACCGTGAAAAGTATTCGCGCAGCGCCGGCCTGAGGACCTTTCCCATGGTGGCCATGTCGACCTGCGGCTACATGCTGATCGGCATGCAGGTGCTGGACACCAGCGACGCCGAGGCGCGGGTGATGTACGGCATCATCACCGGCATGGGCTTCATCGGTGGCGGCGCCATCCTCAAGAGCGACAAGGGGAGCGAGGTCTCCGGGACCGCAACCGCCGCCGCACTCTGGACCACCGGCGCGATCGGGCTGGCGGTCGCCTGGCGGCGTTTCGAGATCGCACTCCTGCTGTCGGTGCTGACCTTCGGCACCCTGCAATTCATCTATCCCATCAAGGAGCGGCTGCGCGGCGGTGCAGATCCCCGCGATTGAAGCCCGGCCGGGACGACGGTTCGCGGATGACCGGGCATAGGACTTTGGGGGACAATCGCCGCCTTTCTTCATCCAGTTGGAGCTCATCCCACCGTGTTTGAATGGATCGCAGACCCCCAGGCGTGGTTGGCCCTGGCCACCCTCACGTCTCTCGAGATCGTGCTGGGTATCGACAACATCATTTTCCTCGCCATCCTGGTGCAGCGGCTGCCCCCGGAGCGGCAGCGCTCGGCGCGATTGATCGGTCTGTCGCTGGCGCTGCTGTTGCGTCTGGTGCTGCTGGCGTCCCTGGCCTGGCTGGTCAAGCTCACAGCCGATCTGTTCACGGTGCTGGGGCAGGGCCTCTCCGGGCGCGACCTGGTGCTGATCCTCGGCGGCCTGTTTCTGCTGGTCAAGGCGACCATGGAGATCAGCCACGAGATGGATATGGCGAACCCCGCCGATGCGCTGGAGGCACCGCCACCACCCAAGCGGATCAGCTATCCGCTGATGCTGGTGCAGATCGCGCTGCTCGATCTGGTGTTTTCCCTGGATTCGGTGATCACCGCAGTGGGTATGGCGGACCACCTGCCGGTGATGGTGATCGCCGTGATCATTGCCATCCTGTTCATGATGGTTTTCGCCGGGTCGGTCAGTGATTTCATCGTCCGCCACCCGAGCCTGAAGATGTTGGCGCTCGCCTTCCTGGTGCTGATCGGCACCGCGCTGATCGCCGACGGTCTCGAGTTCCATATACCCAAGGGCTACATCTACTTCGCCATGGCGTTCAGCTTCGCGGTGGAGCTGCTCAATCAGCGGGTGCGGGCGCGGCGCGCCCGTCACCGGAGCGTCGGGTGAGTGCAGGGATCGAGGCGGCCCCGGCGGCCTTCGTGTTGCTGCTGGTGGTCATCGACCCCTTCGGCCTGACGCCGATGTTTTCGGCGCTGACCGCGGGCAAGGGCCCGAACGAGCGGCGGCGCACCGCGGTCAAGGCGGTGGCCATCGCCGCCGCGGTGCTCACGCTGTTCGTCTTTACCGGCAGCCTGCTGTTCGATTATCTGGGTATCGGTCTGCCGGCGTTCCGCATTGCCGGCGGTGTGCTGCTGTTCCTGATCGCGGTCGACATGCTCTTCGTCCGCCACAGCGGCCTCACCTCCACCACCCTGCGCGAACGCAGCGAGGCGGCGCGGCGCGACGACGTGGCGGTGTTTCCCCTCGCCATTCCGCTGATCGCGGGCCCGGGCGCCCTGACCACGGTGATGCTGCTGACCCGCGGGCAGAACCTGGCCGAGATGCTGCTGGTGTCGGCGCTGGCGATGGCGGTGCTAGGCATCACCCTGGGGATGTTTCTGGCCGCGGGGCGGGTGGAACGTCTGCTCGGTGAGACCGGCGTCAACGTCATCACCCGGCTGCTGGGCATCCTGCTCGCCGCGCTGGCGGTGCAGTTCGCGCTCGACGGGTTGCGCGAGAGCCTGCCCGGACTGGTCGGTGGTTTTGCCGCCGACTCTCCCAGCCGATAAAATCCCGGCCCCTGGCTTTTCCCTCACCTCCAGCAGCGGGCCCATCCATGAGCAGCACCAACGAGAATTACCCCGAGATCCGCGAGGCGGTCGCCAAGCTGTGCAGCCAGTTCCCCGGGGAATACTGGCGAGCGCTCGACGACACCCACACCTATCCCACCGAATTCGTGCGCGCCCTGACCGAGGCCGGCTTCCTGTCGGTACTGATACCGGAGGAATACGGCGGCGCCGGCCTGCCCATCGAAGCTGGCTGTGCGGTGCTCGAGGAGATCCAGCGTTCCGGTTGCAACGGTAGCGCCTGCCACGCGCAGATGTACACCATGGGCACCCTGCTCAAGCACGGCAATCCCGACCAGAAGCAGCGCTATCTGCCGGGCATCGCCGAGGGTTCGCTGCGCCTGCAGGCCTTTGGTGTCACCGAGCCGACCAGTGGCACCGACACCACCCGCATTCGCACCCGGGCGGTACGCGATGGCGGTGACTATGTCATCAACGGCCAGAAGGTGTTCATCTCGCGCGCCGAACATTCCGACCTCATGGTGCTGCTGGTGCGCACCACGCCCTACGAGGAGGTGAAGAAGTCCTCGGATGGCATGTCCGTGTTTCTGGTCGATATGCGCGAGGCGGTGGGCAACGGGCTCACCATCAACCCGATCAAGACCATGATCAACCACTCCACCACCGAGCTGTTCTTCGACAACCTGCGGGTACCGGCGACGAACCTGATCGGCGAGGAGGGCAGGGGCTTCAAGTACATCCTCGACGGCATGAATGCCGAGCGCATCCTGATCGCCTCGGAGTGTATCGGCGACGCCCGGTTCTTCATCGAGCGCGCCAGCGAGTACGCCCGCGAACGCGTCGTGTTCGGGCGCCCCATCGGGCAGAACCAGGGCATTCAGTTTCCCATTGCCCGTGCCTATGCGGAGACCGAGGCGGCCGCGCTCATGGTGCTCAATGCCGCACGCCTGTTCGATGCCGGCCGCCCCTGTGGCTCGGAGGCCAACATGTGCAAGCTGATCGCCTCCGAGGCCGCCTGGCACGCCGCCGACACCTGCCTGCAGACCCATGGCGGCTTCGGCTATACCCAGGAGTACGACATCGAGCGCAAGTTCCGCGAGACCCGGCTGTATCAGATCGCGCCCATCTCCACTAACCTGATCCTGTCTCACGTGGCGATCCACGAGCTGGGCCTGCCCAAGTCCTTTTGAGTGCCGACCATGACCGCCATCGACCTTGAACATTTGCGCCAGTGGCAGGGCCGGGAGGAAACCGCCAGCGACCAGATCGCCCCGGCCAAGGTGGCCGCCATGGCCGCCACCCTCGACTGGGAGAACCCTCCCGAGCCGGGCGACGCACTGCCCAAGCCCTGGCACTGGCTGTATTTCCTGCCCACTGCCCGGCAGTCCAAAATCGGCCGCGACGGCCATCCGGAGCGCGGTGGCTTCCTGCCCCCGGTGCCCCTGCCGCGGCGCATGTGGGCGTCGGGCAACGTGGAGTTTCTCGCGCCGCTGCGGGTGGGCGACGCGGCGACCCGGACCAGCACCGTGCAGCGCGTCGCCCACAAGCGCGGCGGTACCGGTGACCTGGTGTTCGTCACCGTGGCGCACGAAATTGCTGTGAGTGGGATCTGCGTGATTCGCGAGCAGCAGAATCTGGTGTACCGGGAGGACCCAGATCCACAGGCGCCGGCCCCTCAGCCGGTGGCACCGCCGGCGGCGGCCGAATTCGGTCGGGCCTGGACGCCGGACCCGGTGTTGCTGTTTCGCTACTCGGCGCTCACCTTCAATGGCCACCGCATCCACTACGATCGCGACTACGCCATGCAGGAAGAGGGCTATGCCGGGCTGGTGGTGCACGGCCCGCTGTCGGCCACCCTGCTGCTGGATCTGGTCCGCGCCCAGTGTCCGCAGCAGCAGGTCGGTTATTACGAGTATCGGGCGGTGCGCCCGCTGATCGACGGCGCGCCCTTTCGCGTCGAGGGCTGTCGCGACGCGCAGGGCCTGAAGCTCTGGGTGGTCGATCACAGCGGCGCGGTCACCATGCAGGCCAGCGTGGCTGCGGAGCGACCGGCATGAGCGCGGCGCGGGAGCTGCCGGCGTGGCGCTCGGCGCTGTTCGTGCCGGCCCATGTCGAAAAATTCGTCGCCAAGGCGCATACCCGGGGCGCCGATGCCATCATCCTGGATCTCGAGGACAGTGTGCCGCTGGCCGAGAAGGCCAGTGCCCGGGCCGCGGTGGCGGGCGCAGCGGCTACCGTGGCCGGTCACGGGCTGGACGTGCTGGTGCGCATCAACCGCCCCTGGCGGCTCGCGGTGCGCGATCTGGAGGACAGCGTCTGCGCCGCTGTGCACACGATTGCGGTACCCAAGGTCGCCAGCGCCGACCATATCGCGTTCATCGCCGAGATCATCGACGAGATCGAAGTCGACCAGGGCCTTGCCCCCGGGCATACCCGGCTGCTGGCGCTGATCGAAGGCGTCGATGGCCTGGCGCAGATGGATGCCATCGCCCGCGCCAGCGGGCGCCTGATCGGATTGTTTCTGGGTGCCGAGGATTTCAGTGCCGAAGTCGGCATGCAGCCCACCGCAGAGACCCTGTTCGCGCCCAATCAGCAGCTGGTGTTCGCGGCGCGCCGCGCCGGCATCCTGCCGCTGGGCTTCGTGGGGTCGATCGCCGATTATTCGGATCTGGACGCCTTCCGGGCGCGGATCCACCAGGCCCGGCAGCTCGGGTTCACCGGCGCGCTGGGCATTCACCCCAACCAGATCGCCATCATGAACGAGGCTTTCCTGCCCAGTGCCGAGGAAGTGGCCCACGCCCAAGGTCTGCTCGCTGCCTATGAGCAGGGGCTCGCCGAGGGCCGCGGTGCGGTCAGCTATCAGGGCAAGATGATCGACGCGCCCGTGGTGGCGCGCGCCCGGGAAGTACTGAGAAAAGCCGCTCCGCGCGGTTGATGTGCCACTTGTCCAGACGAGGATCTGCTATGACCGACGCCGTGCTGTTCGAGCTCAATGACCGTATCGCCACCATCACCCTGAACCGGCCGGATACCCGCAATGCGCTCTCCGACGAGGTCGTGCCCGCCCTCATCACCCAGCTGGAGCGTGCCGAGGCCAACCCCGAAGTGAGCTGCATCATCCTCACCGGCGCCGGCAAGAGCTTTTCCTCCGGTGGCAACCTCAAGGAAATCCGCGCCATGACCCAGGAGAAGAAGCTCAGCGTGCACGGCATCCGCAACTGGTATCTGGAGTGCATCCAGCAGATTCCGCGCACCATGGCCGAGCTCACCGTGCCGGTGATCTGCGCGGTGAACGGCCACGCGATCGGCGCTGGCTGCGACCTCACCATGATGTGCGACATCCGCATCGCCTCCACCAATGCGATCTTTGCCGAGAGCTTCATGCGCGTCGGCCTGATTCCCGGCGACGGTGGCGCCTGGTTCCTGCCCCGGGTGATCGGGTTGTCGCGGGCCTGTGAGATGAGCTATACCTGCGACATGATCGACGCTCACAAGGCCGAGCGCTGGGGCATGGTCTCCGAGGTGGTCGAGCCCGACGCCCTGATGTTCGCCGCCAAGGCGATGGCGGACCGCATCGTCGCCCATCCGCCGATCGGCATTCGCTATGCCAAGAAGCTGTTGATGGAATCCCAGCAGATGCCGCTGTCCGCGGCACTGGAGATGGCCGCTGGCATGCAGGCGACCCTGCAGAACACCGAAGACCACCTGGAGGCCATCGACGCCGCGCTGGAAAAGCGCCCGCCGGTGTTCAAGGGCGTCTGATTTCGGAGGTACTGCCCCATGCGCGGAGTCATGCTCGATGGCGACAGCCTACATCCCGCGGATCTCGATTTCTCGGCGTTGGCGGCGACCCTGGCGCACTGGGATTGGCATTCGGCGACCTCCGCCGCCGAGCTCGCCGGCCGCCTGGCCGGCAGCGCCGTGGTGGTCACCAACAAGATCCCTCTGGACGAAGTCGCGATCCGCGCGGCGACCGATCTGCGGCTCATCTGTGTGGGCGCCACCGGGGTTGATAATATCGATCTGACCGCAGCCCGGGCGCGTGGTATCCCGGTGTGCAATGTGCGTAATTATGGGACTGCCGCGGTCGGCCAGCATGTGTTTGCCCTGCTGCTGGCGCTCGCCACCCGTTGGCACCAGTACGCGGCCGACGTGCGCGCCGGGGACTGGTCGCGCACCGACAACTTCTGCCTCATGCACCGGCCGGTGATGGAGCTCGCCGGCAAGACCCTGGGCATCATCGGCTTCGGCGCCCTGGGGCGGGAGGTGGCGCGGCTCGGCGAGGCCTTCGGCATGCGCGTGCGGGTGGCGCAGAGCCTGCGCCCAGGTGCGGCCGCCCAGCCCGGTCGACTGCCGCTGGCGGAACTGCTCGCGGAAAGCGACCTGGTGTCCCTCCACTGCCCCTTGACCGCGCAGACGCAAGGCCTGGTGAACGAGAGCTTTCTCGCGGCATTGAAGCCCGGAGCACTGCTCGTCAATACCGCCCGCGGCGGTCTGGTCGAGCCCCGGGCATTGCGCCAGGCGCTCTGTGACGGGCGGCTCGCCGGGGCGGCGCTCGATGTACTCGATGCCGAGCCGCCGCCACTGGATCACCCGCTGCTCGACCCGGACATCCCAAATCTCATCGTCACGCCGCACTGCGCCTGGGTGAGCCGCGAGAGCCGTCAGCGGCTGGTCGACGCCATCGCCGCCAATATCCGTGCCTGGCGGGCCGGACAACCGATCAACCGGGTGGCTTGATCGTGTGGCATCAGTGCGACATCCGGCTGCGGCCCCGCGGCCGGGGCTTTCATCTCATTACCGACGAAGTGCTGCGCGCGCTGCCGGAGCTGTCCAGCAGCCGGGTGGGCCTGCTGCATCTGCTCCTGCAGCACACTTCGGCATCGCTGGCGATCAACGAAAATGCGGATCCGGAAGTGCGCGGCGATCTCGAGCGACATTTTCGCGTACTGGCGCCGGAACGGGCGCCGCATTACCGCCATGTACTGGAGGGCGACGACGATATGCCGGCCCATCGTACGGATTGTACGGGGACCTGAAGAGTGTGGACATGAAGCTGCCCCACTAAAACGGACGCCAGGAAGCGATAATTTCATGTTTCCTGAAGGTTCAAATGCGACGTATCCCCTAGTGGGCCACGCGTAAAGTAATGTAATTATCGGCAGCTATGTGTACCATTAGGTATGCGCTCTCCAAAATCACTTCGTATCTCCAAGAAGACCGCAGCAACCCTGAACCAATGGTGTCGATCCACGACGCTGCCGCAGGGTCAGATCATGCGCGCGAAAATCATTCTGCAACTCAGTGAAGGAATGACACCCACTGAGGTTGCTATCGCGCAGAGGAGCACAGCAAAGACGGTGCATCGATGGCGAAATCGGTTTGAAGCTGAGGGTATTGACGGATTGTTGGAACGTCCGCGCTCTGGGCGCCCGACGGTCATCGACAAAAAGATCGTCGACAAGATCATGTTCCTGACGACGAAACGCATCCCGGAAGAAGCTACCCACTGGAGCATCGAGTTGATGGCCCGGTACGCAGGGGTGACACCCTGGCAGGTACGCCAGATCTGGAAAGCCGCTGATTTACGTCCACACCGGCTGAAGACATTCAAGATCAGCACCGACCCGGCGTTTGCCGATAAGGTGGTCGATATCGTCGGGCTTTACATGAACCCACCCGACAATGCCGTTGTGCTCAGCGTTGACGAGAAGACGCAGATTCAGGCGCTGGACCGCACCCAGCCTGGCTTACCGCTGAATCCGAGCCGCATTGGCAGCCGCCTCATGACTATAAGCGTAACGGCACCGCTGCACTGTACGCCGCATTCAATACCCTTACAGGCAAAGTCATCGGCACGGTCGCCGACAAAACCAACGGCAAGGAGCTTTTATCCTTCCTCAAACTGCTGGATCGGCGCGTCAGCGCAGGTACAGAACTCCACATCATCCTGGACAATCTGAGCGCTCACAAAACACCGGCCGTGCGCGAGTGGCTCGAAGCGGCCCCCGCATCCACCTTCATTTCACGCCCACCAGTTCGTCATGGCTGAATGCCGTTGAAGGATGGTTCGCTCAATTGGAACGTCGTGCGCTGTATCGCGGTGTATTCACCAGTGTCCCTGAACTGAAGGCCGAACTGCGACGATTCATCAAAGCGCACAATGTACACAATGCCAAACCCTTCAAGTGGACGAAACCGGCAAGCAACATAATTGCCGCAGTGGGCCGCGCAAAGCATGCGTTACAGAATTAACCGCGTGGCCCACTAGAGTGCCTGGTTGGGCGACAACGGAGACTCAGTTACAGAATGACTGGTTGCCGATGATCTGACATCTTGTGCCGTCTGAGTTGAAGATTCGGTTTCCAATTCTTTGCGAAGACGAACCATCAGAACGGAACCGCTGATTGCCGATGTCCGTAGATGAGCTGCCGTCTGAATTGAACCGCTGGTTGCCGATACGGGTGGACGAGCTGCCGTCAGAGCCGAAGGTCTGATTGCCGAAGCGCTGATAAGACGTGCCGTCGTCGCAGAAAACCTGCTCACCAATTTTCTGGCAATTACGTGCGTGCACAGCGGGAGAAAGAAGCGATGCCGCTATTGCCAAGGTTCCGAGAAGCCGAATTGATCTGTGAAACATGTGGTGCCTCCTTTGATTTGGCAGATAATAGGCACTACCTCGCCGCCCAACGCTCGTATTTGCGGCTGGTTTGGAGCGAAGCGGAAAACCAGTCTGACAAGATGCGTTTGTGTACGCCCGACATGGGCATGAACTGATGGGGTGAAAGTCCCCTGTAAGCCTACCTGTAATGTCCCACGGGGCCAATGAAATTGCCAGCCGACGGCAAGGGCAAGTCCGCGAGGTTTGTCTGGAGGGAGCCCGAGCGCAGAGGTGCGAGCCGACGGACGGAAATCGCATAGCAGGCCCAGTCCCCGGGCGAGTCAGCACAAGATGACGAAGCCCGCCGGGTACAGGGGATAGGGTAAATGCGGCGGTTGTGCACTGAAAGTTCATGTCCTTATTCGGGGGGGATCTGTCCGGACTCTAACAGCAGTGAGGTTCCAACTAGCCTGCCAGTGGGGCGTCTCCATCCGCTACAGCGAGCGGCCTGCCGAAGCAGGCATTGCCTCGTCGGCAGCAAGGATGATAGCTACGATAACGCCTTGGCCGAAACCATCAACGGCCTGTACAAGGCCGAACTCATCCATCGTCGGAGGCCATGGAAAACGTGTGAATCCGTGGAGCTGGCGACTTCGGAATGGGTCTCCTGGTTTAACCACCAGCGCTTGATGGGCCGCTGGGTCATATCCATCCGGCAGCTGCCTTGTTACATTTGCTGTGCGAACCACTCTGCCATATGATGAATCACCTCTGATACTTGGACATCATCAGTAGATTTGTGTCCATCTTTCTCCACCACTTCATCGTATAGGTAGGCTTGAAAGTCGTTAAATCTGTCCCATACTACGTTGCCGCTATTGCCTCTACGAAGCTCTTCAGTTATAAACCAATCTCGAACCGAGCAGATAATTTTATCAACTTCGTCGTTATGACTTTTGATGTCGCAGCCGGAGAGATCAGATATTGCCTTTTGAAACCGATATCGCTCTTTTTCAAGTATCAGTATTTTCTTATCTTTCCATTTTCCGCCTTTGAGTTTCTTACATCCATAGTCAATACCTAGCTCAAAAGGCATATTCATGCGGTAGACCTCTCCTTTCGCTGAGGAAACTAGCCTAGATAAGTCATGAATCCCAAACTTCGACTCCTTTATTAGATCAGTAATTTTGTCAATTCTATTTTCAGCAGAATCAGCTCTCTCCAAAGAAAGCCTTGGTTTATAGCCGAAGTAAAATATCGTAAACACGACGCCAAGCAAAAGCTGCCTGAAATCGTCATCAAATGGGCAGTTTACAAATACATTCTTATCAAAATCTTTTGGCATCTTGCCGTCTTATTTTTTGTCTTTTGGCGGATGTGGGTCTCTACCGTAGCTATCTTTTTCTTGAATTTTTCCGTCCCTGCCATGAACGTAAAACTCGGCTTTTTGATTTTTAGCTATGTTGCGCCCATGGGTAACGGCTTCTTTCTGGGTTGAAAATACCTTTGTAGCTCTAGTCGAACCACCCTTTTTTACAGCCCATCCATCAGAGCTTTTTACAACGTGTTGAGATGGTGGATTTTTAGCCATGACGAACTCTCCTTAAAATGTAACGCCCGCAGCATGCGCGGCTTTGGAATGGAGGCGAGGCCGCAATGGAAAAGACGTCGCCGTGCCTGCGATTGTTAGGGCTACCCACCGCTTTTTGACTTGATTAAGCTGTTCATGGCATTCGCCGTACCCAGACCATTCATTAGGTGATAGTAGGACTTTTTTACTCGTTCATAATGCTCTGGAGTAAAACTCATCGTAGTCGAAGGAAACCCCTTATCGGCTACATAATTTCGTTGGTTTTCATTCCATTCACCATGAACGTATGCATTCCGGATATATTTACAACCTAAATAATCATCGAAGCATTCCCGATCAGGCTTTAACCCACGAATTTCAAATGCCTTGTAAAGCCGCTCTAATCGCTCTTCATTGGAGCCCTTTTCGAAATATGACGCTATATCAAACATCATGGGTTCTAGGTTAGCCCATTTTTTTATGATCATCTCGATACTGCCAACCATCATGACTATCCACAAACGGCAAAAAGATGAGTACTTGATGCTATCTGGAACGTTGCTTTCAACAGGGTGGTCATTTACTAACTTCTCGATAAGTTCCAGATAAATCTGGTCATCGGAGTATGCGTCAATGAACTCGGCTATCATTTGGACTCCTTCGAATGTTTTACTGCCCTAACGCCTGAGCTCAGGGGCGTTTGAGGCGATGCGTGCTTTTGCGACAGCAAAAGTGCGTGGCGGGTCAAACGTCACCTGCAGCGATTTGTTAGCCCTCACCGGCACTTGCTCAATTCCAGAGTTAGCACCTCAAGTGTTTCACTTATCTTGGTTGCTTGTTCTCTTTCAACAGGCATGAAAGTTTCGTTGCTTCGATCAGACAGGCGTTGGCACTGCTCTGCCAGGTCGGTCAAAAGCGGCAAAATAGTGGCGACGCGACTTTGGCCAACCACAGACTCCCAGCGGAGCAAGGCGGCTTGGGATAGCC